>CAMHKU010000073.1 GCA_946185805.1 uncultured Prevotellaceae bacterium
AGTTCTTCGTGCAGCCCGGCACCGAGCTGGAGTGGTTCCCCAAGTGGAAGGAGACCCGCATGAAGTGGCACCTGGCACTGGGCTTCGGCGCCGAGAACTACCGTTTCCACGACCATGACAAGCTTGCCCACTATGCCAACGCCGCCACCGACATCGAGTTTAAGATGCCCTTCGGCTTCAAGGAGGTGGAGGGTATCCACTCACGCACCAATTTCGACTTGTCGCAGCACGAGAAATACAGCGGCAAGAGCATCAAGTACTTCGACCCGCAGACCAACGAGTCGTACACCCCGTATGTCATCGAGACCTCCATCGGCGTCGACCGCATGTTCCTCTCTATCATGTGCCACGCCTTCTGCGAAGAGAAGCTTGAGAATGGCGAGACGCGCACCGTGCTGCGCCTGCCCGCAGCCTTGGCTCCGGTGAAGTGCGCCGTCATGCCGCTGGTGAAGAAGGACGGTCTGCCCGAGAAGGCCCGCGAAATCATCGACCAGCTGAAGTATCACTTCACCTGCCAGTACGACGAGAAAGACTCCATCGGCAAGCGCTACCGCCGTCAGGATGCTATCGGCACGCCCTATTGCGTCACCGTCGACCACGACACCCTGCAGGACGGCTGCGTTACCCTCCGTTTCCGCGACACTATGGAGCAGGAGCGTGTAGCCATCAGCGAGCTCAACGCTATCATCGAAGACAAGGTAAGCATTGCCTCGCTGCTCAAGAAACTCTAAAAGCATGAAAAAGCTGCAGAACAAAATAAACCGAAAATACATGCAAAGACTGCAGAATATACTAATAGCCATGTCCATGCTGCTGTCAGTGACAGCAGCATGGTCGTGCTCTGAGAGCGATGACGAGAATACCGAGGAGTACGCCAACTGGCAGGTGCGCAACGAGGGATTCTTCGCTACCCTCGAAGACTCGCTTAAAAACGACGCTGCCCACTGGAAGAAGATCAAATGCTACACCAAGGACGAGAAGACACCGGGCCAGAACTACGAATATATCTACGCCAAAGTGCTGGAAGCAAGCGACTACCTGTCCAGCCCCATCTTCACCGACACCGTGCGTGTGGCCTACCGCGGACGGCTGCTGCCATCGCTCACCTACAGCGAGGGCTACGTCTTCGACCAAACCTATGTGGGCAAATATAACTTCGACCTCACATCGGTCATCGACGGCACTGTAAGCAGCTTCACCTCGGGCTTTGCCACAGCACTGCTCCACATGCACAAGGAAGACCGGTGGCTCATCTACGTGCCTCACCAGCTGGCCTACGGCGCCAGCGGCACTACGGGCATACCCGCCTACTCTACCCTCATCTTTGACGTGACCCTCATCGACTTCACTACCGGCGACGGCGACCTCTACCCCTGGAACAGCCGCCCTTTCCTTGAAGAAAAGGAGTAATGACTTCTAACTACTTCTAACTCCTCCTAACTCCCTTTAACTCCTCCAATCTTCTCCTAACTCCCTCAAGAAACATGCAGAAATACGCCGACTACATCACACGCATAGAGATTGACTCCCTCTGGAGCGGCAAGAAGCACATCGTCTGGGAACTGTCGCCTAAGGTCAACATCCTTAGCGGCATCAACGGTGTGGGCAAATCTACTATATTAAACAAGGTGGTGCGCGGGCTCTCCGCCGGCGGTGAATTTCCCAGCCACATGCTCAAGGGTGTACACATAGATGTGGAGCCTAGTGATGCCAAATGGATACGCTATGACGTCATACGCTCCCTGGACTCCAGCCTCAAGCAGGCGCTCGCCGACGGCGAGGGCTTCCTGCGCCAGGCACTGCCCGCCTACGGGGGCAACGGCAACGGCTACTCGCTATTAGACATCCATGTCTACAACCTGCAGCGCAAGTACTTAGATTATCAGGTGAACATCGGCAACCGCATGATTGCGCAGCTGCAGCAGGGCAATGCCGAGGCCGCCCAACAGCTGTCGCTGAAGAAGACGCGTTTCCAAGACATCGTTGACGACCTCTTTGCTGA
This sequence comes from uncultured Prevotellaceae bacterium, assembly GCA_946185805.1. Taxonomy (GTDB): domain Bacteria; phylum Bacteroidota; class Bacteroidia; order Bacteroidales; family Bacteroidaceae; genus Prevotella. The sequence continues at coordinate 2,003 of CAMHKU010000073.1, forward strand.
TACGGGCAAGAAAATTGTGCGCACGGAAAACGAGATACGCTTTGCGCAGATTGGCGAGATACTCACACCCTACCAGCTGTCGTCGGGCGAGAAACAGATGCTCGCCATCCTGCTCACCGTCCTCGTCGAGGACGAGCAGCCATACGTGCTCTTCATGGACGAGCCGGAGGTGAGCCTGCATATAGAATGGCAGAAGCGCCTCATCGACCTCTGCCTGGAGCTCAACCCTAACGTTCAGATTATCCTCACCACCCACTCCCCCGCCGTCATCATGAACGGCTGGGTGGACAGCGTCACCGAGGTGACGGACATCACAATACCCACCCCCTGACCCCCTCCCAAAGGGAGGGAGAATAAAAACACCAAACAACTCTAAGCCACTAACAAAATATGAGAGATACTTCTCATAGCAAAACTAGCCGAACTCCCCTCCCTTCGGGAGGGGCTGGGGGTGGGTTGCAGGGCTACATCACCAGCCGCTACTTCGAGGCCGCCAACGCTCTGAAGTCGAAGCGCGCAAGACGTAGGATTGTGGCCTACGTCGAAAGCTACGACGACATCTATTTCTGGCGAACGGTGCTCAGTCCCTTTGAGGACGACACACGCTACTTCGAGGTGATGCTACCCTCCAAAAGCAACTTGCTACGCGGCAAGAAAGCCGTGCTGATGAATTTTATCGAGCAAAAGGAAACAAAGGACGAAGAGCAGTCACCTGGGAGCGAGAAGCCTGGAACAAAGAGCAATCAACAAGGACGGCTGGGCGAGACGATGATTGCCTGCGTCGACGCCGACTACGACTTCCTCATGCAAGGAGCCACGGTGCAGTCACGGAAAGTGCTCAACAGCCCCTACGTCTTCCATACATACGTCTACGCCATCGAAAACTACCAGTGCTACGCGCCGTCGCTACACGACGTATGCGTTTCCGTGACGCTCAACGACCACCGCATCTTCGATTTCCGCGACTACTTCGCGCGATTCAGCGAGGCCATCTTCCCGCTATTCGTGTGGAGCATCATGCTCTATCGCAACGGCAACTATCCCCGCTTTCCCATGAGCGACTTCGCACGCATCATCGACCCCTCGAAGTTCAACGTTCAGGACCCGGAACCGTCAATAGCCAACGTGCGCCGCAAGGTGGCTACTAAAGTGCGGGAACTGCAGCGACTCTTCCCTAACTCCAAAGACGAATACCTGAAAACCAAGGACGACATCAAGGCTTTGGGCGTCACGCCTCAGACCACCTATCTCTATATCCAGGGCCATCACCTCTTCGACACCATCGTGGCACCCATCCTCTCTAAGGTGTGTAACCTCCTGCGCCAGGAGCGTCAGAACGAAATCTACCACGCCACCGCACACCGCACGCAAAAACGCAACGAACTCTCGTGCTATGAGAACTCACTGCAGGACGTGAAAACCATGCTCAAGAAAAACAACGGCTACGTTACGTCGGAACCCTTCCGCCGGCTCACGGCCGACGTCGAGCGAATGCTCAACAACGGTGCCAAGGATAAGACACCAGCGGATAAATAAGCATCTAACAGACTATAAATCGTTACTGAGATGACACAACAGAAAAGACTATGCTTAAACGGTCACGATGAACTGTATATCATCGACCTCAACCGCCTGCTATACTTACAGGCCGACGACCACTATACCGACGTCTACTACTCCACAGGGGCACATTTCCTCGTGCCCTTCGGACTGGTGAAGATTGAAGAACGCATAGCCGCCATGCCCGATGCAAAAATATACCTCCTGCGCCTCGGGCGTAAATACATCGTCAACACCAACCGCATCTTCCGCATCAACACCACCAAGGAACTGCTCTACCTCGCCGACGACGAGGGAAACACGCTCTCACTCCATGTCTCTAAGCCTGTCCTGCGCAGCCTGCTGGAACTGCTCAAGGGCGACTACCTGCCCGCGGCTACATAGCAACAATAAAAAACGGTTCTGCCAGGTGAATGAGGCATCGCTTATGTATCATCTTGTCAGTGAGAACTTCAGCGAGAAGCCGAAATCGCGTGTCGTCGTAGGATAGCTGCTTGACGACAGCAGCGGCGTGTTCGTTTGACGGTCGTAATAGAAGGTGAGCGTCATCAGGCGGCTCAGCGTATAGTCGGCAGCCAGCGAGAGCTTCAGCGCCGAGTTGCCGCTGCTGGCCGAGGAAACGCCCGTAGCGATGTCGCGCGTGATAGCTGCCTGCGAGCGCAGCGAGAAGTCGAGGCGCATGTTCAGGGCGTGGTTGATGGAGCCCTTAGAACTGCTCCTATTGCTCTGACTCGACTGATTACTCTGTGTACTCTTGTCGGCGCCCTTGCGGTTCTGGGCCTTCTTGATCTTACGGCTGACGCCGCTGCCAAAGAGGTTCAGTTTGAAGTCGTTGATCTTATAGCCCAGACCGATGACCCAGTCGTTGGAGCGGTTCTCATTGAGCTGGATGCTCGTCATCGAGAGGTTCAGCACGCGGGTGGTACGGTATTCCAGCTTCACCGTCATGTTGTTCTGCAGCGTCACGTCGACGCCGAGCAACGGCGAGAATTGCTCGTTGATGCTGACGGTAGAGATGTTATACATCGACGAGGGTGTCAGCGTGCCGTCGGTGGCGGTGATAAATCCCAGGTCGCCCATGTATTCCAACCAGGAGCTGTAGCTGGAGTAGCTGCCGATAGCAAATATCGACTTGTAGCCGTGGTTGATGTTGACGCTCTTAAAGCGGTCGGCAAACCATGGAATCTTCGACAGGCCGCTGTATTTCACCGTCCAGTTGGGCAGCATGCGCAGCAGCGAGGGGAAGAGGTCGAGCGAGCCTCCGGAACCTGCGGTATAGGCTTCAAGGAACGCCGGCAGCAGCACGTCGGAGGAATACTGGTTGACGGGGTTGATAGCCGTGGTAGAAACGCCACCGCCGTCGGCCTTGATGGCGCCGGCATAGAGTTGCTGCACACGGTCGCGGACCTGTGGAATCAGCTCGCGGAACTTATCAAACGTCTTCGACTGGTAGCCGCTGTTGGCATCGCCCATAGGCTCAAAAGCCGACGACAGCGAGATGGTGGTCATATTAAACGAGCCGCTCTGCGTCATAGGACTGCCCTGATACATATACTGCACCGAGCGCGAGCGGTTGACACTGCGCGCAGCATTGAGGTCAATCTTCAGGTCGCGCACGGGCTCCAGAGTAGCCCTAAGCTGCAGGTCCTCGATGGTTGACGAGGTGAAGGGCGTGGCCACGGATTCGTTCATCAGCAGCCACCCGTTCTCACGCGCTTTCTCCAAGTAACCGTCGCCAGCCAGACCGAAGGCGAAGTCAAGACCGGGCGCCAAGGGGCCGCTATTGTTCTGGCCGAAAGCATCGCCGGCATTGGGGATAAATCCCGGCAGCACCATCGTGCGCTGGTTGCGGTAACTGAGATTCACCGTGCGCACCATCATTAGCAGGCGCGACACCTGCTGCACCGGCTCATACCACCACTGCTTGTCCAACGGTTCCTTGGGCAGCACGCTGAGCTTGACAGAAGTCCCGGCAGACCCAACCCCAGCCCCTCCCGAAGGGAGGGAAGCTTGATTACCTTTGCGGGTGTTTCCATTGCTGGCACTTTCCTTGCCCTTATCTCCTTTGCTGGCACGCTCTCGGCGAGATTTGATTTTCTTGCTATCTTTCTTACTATCTCTCTTGTCCAAGATACTATCCTGAAGGGTAGAATCTGCAGAAGAGGTATCTATTCCCCCCTCCCTTCGGGAGGGGTTGGGGGTGGGTTTTTCGGGATTGGTTTTCTCGGAGATGGGTCTCTTGGGACTGTCTTTCAACCACACCAGGATGGTGTTCTCATCCTTCACCTTCCACTTCACCTTCAACTGCTTGCCGTCTTCGCCGCGGGCGGAGATAAGCAGGCGCTTCGACTTCTTGTTGTGCTTCACCTCTATGGCACTATCGGGAAATAGGGTGAGCTCCTTTTGGAAGGTGTTCTTGTTTTGGGTGTCCTGGGCCTTCTGGGTCTTCTGGGCCTTCTTCCCATTAGCCCCAGAAGCCCCATTAGCCCCATCAGCCCCATCAGCCCCAAATTTCCCAGATTTCCCAGAGCCCTTGGCAGTCTTCTGCTGTCTTTGGGGAGCCTTTTTGAAGCGCTCGTTCACTTTCTTGAGGAATGGCGAGTGGTTATAGAGCATCTCCATGTTGAAAGCGCCGTTGATATTGAGATTACGGTTGCTGCTAATGGTGTTGCCCAGCGAGGTGCCGTTGTCGAGCTCAGTGCCGCGCACCCAGGTGTAGCCGGCGTTATAGGAGACGTCGCTGTTCAGCCAGTCGAAGATGGGCAGCTTGTTCAGCGGCACCTGATAGGATGCCGTAAACGTCTGGCGGTAGTCCAGGGGCGTACCCAGGCGCAGCAGACTGTGCTTGACGGAGTCTTTCCATACCGAATAGAAGTCGGGATAGAGGTCTTTGTTGATAGGCACACCCTCGCGGTAGGGCTCTTCTATCTGTGCGCGGGTGGCCGACTGGAAGTTCATGTGCAGGTTCTTCGTCAGGTCCCAGCGCAGCTGGAACTCGCGGTTCCACAGAATCTGGCTGTTGAAGCTCACGGGCAGGTTGGGGTTGACGGTGTTCTCCAGGTCGCGCTCCTGCAGCTCGTAGTACTCTCGCGTCAACTCGGTGTTAAAGCCGATGGTCTGCGGCAGATAGTTCAGCCCCAGAGCCTTGGGGAAGTTCAGCCATTTCGACTTGCCCTTCACCTTGCTGAAGGGTTCCCACGTCTTGTACACCGGCGAGTAGTTGTACGTCAGGGCGCCGCGCCACTCGTCGTCGTTCTCATAGACGGTGGTCTCGCCCGTGGTGTGGTTGTGGCGGTGGCTGTAGCTCAGCGAGAAGTTCGCCGGGTCGTAGGGCATGGGGTGGCGCCGGTTCTTGATGCCCACGCGCATGTTGGACAGCGAGAAGTTGCGCGACAGGCGCTTCGTCACGGCTATCGACTCTATGCTGTCGCGCTCACGGTCGGTGGCGACCTCTAAGGCGTCGTCGAGTTCCATGTCGGTGTCCAGCGGGTTGTATTTAGGGCTCACCACATCCTTGGTGACGGAGTAGTAGAAGGGGATATTCACCTTGGCCTTGTCGGGGAAGAATTTTCCTAATTCCAGGTTCGCCGTCACGGAATACGACTTCTGCGTCTCCGTGGAGCGCTGCATGACGCTCTCTTCCAGTCCGCCGAACCCGTCGGTGACGTAGCGGCCCGTGAGGTTGACACTGCCGAAGTCGCTCAGCTGCACGTTCAGAGCACCGGAGGCAGCCCAGCCGCCCTCGTTGTTATACTCTTTCAGGCGCAGCTCGTTGACCCACACCTCGCCCGACTTCTCCGTGCTGCTCAGGTTGCGCACACCGATAACCATCGTCTTCACCTCGCCCAGCGAGGGGTTGCCCACCACGCTCACCTTATTATTAGGACGCGCCTCGTCATACTGCGAGAACAGCTGACTAAAGCCCACCGTGCCCTCGCTCTTAGCTTTGTTGCGGGCCTTCTTCAGGCGGGTGAAGACGCTGATGTCGATGTCGAGCATGTTCTCTGCGGGCCACACCTTCTCCCTGTCGCCAGCCGACAGCCACGAGTAGCGGCCCTCGGGGGTGAGCTTCAGCGGTATCTCGTATTCATAGTAGTTGTTCTTATAGTCGCTGCCTAAGCGTATGAACACTGCCAGCTGGTCGTCCTGCAGGTTGGTGGTGTTGGGCAGCAGGTAGTTGGCATGCACAAACATCTGCATGCGCTTATACTGCCTGAGGTCGTAGTTCAGGTTCTTGTACACGGCTTTCGACTCACCCTGGCTCAGGTTGTGCACGGTGAGACACAGCGCCTGCTCGTTGTTCTCCACGAGCTGCGGCTGCGAGGGGTCGGTGGCGCGGTTGATGCCCGGGGGCAGGGTGTAGGCCACGGGCTGGCGGTCGGTGTTCTCCTCAATGTTCACGGCGCTCATCACCATGGTGCCCGTCTCGGCACCCTTGGCCGTCTGCAGGCTCTGCTTATACTGTCGCCACTCGCCGCGCACGAGGTCGAGCGAACCGAATCGCAGCACGATGGGCTTCTCAAAGCCCGTCATATACATGCGCATGAAGCGGATAGAGGTGAAGTCGTTGATACTACCCACCTTCTCTTTATACTCGGCCAGGGGTATGCGGAACTGATACCAGCGGACGGTGGTAGAGTCGCCGTTGCGCAGCTTCACCCACGAGTCGCGGCGGTCGGTGATGTAGCCGTCGGTGAGCGTGCCGTTGTTGTAGGCCTGCAGGTCATCGTCGCTGATGTGCACCTTATACTGGAAGTAGCGCTCATACTCATTGAGCGTGAAGTCCTGGTTGATGTCCTCCACGTCGGGGCCGGTCTTGTAGCTCGTGTCGTACGACTCCGTGCGGCTGTCGGTGTCGGGGGAGTTGCCTTGCGGGTTGTTGATGCGCTTGTAGCGGTCGAGGATAGATGTCTGCGCCTCGTCGAAGTCCGACCCGCGGTAGTAGTGGTAGTCGTCGCCGGCGGGGTCCTGGCGCCAGGCCTGCAGCAGCGAGTCGTTCTGCACGATGGTGCCCACCTGTGTGAGCCATTCCTGATAGGCGCCGAAGGTGCGCTCCTCGTCGTCGGTCAGTCCGTTGAGGCCCACGTCCTGCTTCTCGCGGCTGCCGGTAGTGGTGGCAAAGGCGTAGGTCTGCGTGGCCTGCTCGGGAATCTTGCCCCACTGCGTGGTGCTGAAGCTGCTGCTGCCGTCGACGGGCATGCCGCTCTCGTAGAACTTCTTGCCGTCGCGCAGCACGTCCTCGCTCACCTCGCCCAGGTTGATATACAGGTCGCCGCTATACTGCGACGCCGTGCCTGCCTGACGCTGATAGATAAACGGGTCCATCAGCCAGAACTCCACATATTCTATATTGGCCTGCTCAAAGTCGGTGGTCTCCAGCTTGCGCATCATGCCGCCCCACTTCGCGGCGGGGTTCTGCAGCGTGCCGTCGGCATTGAGCTGTGTCGTCAGGTTATAGGGGCCACGCTCCTGGGGGTAGTAGGCCAGGTTCAGCACCGACAGCGTAGAGGTGGCGCCGTTATAGGTACTCTGGTCGCGGTTGGGGTAGAGCTCCTTCACATACACCTCGCGCACGCGGTGGTCGCTGAGCTGCGCCATGTCGCTCTTGATATGGGCGGGCGTCAGACTGCTCGAGCGGCGGGTGAACAGCGGGTCTACACTGTACCAGGCCAGCAGGGCGCGGTCGTAACCCGACGTGACGCCGGTCTTGTCGTTATAGTTGGCAATCTTCGTAGGCACACTGGAGAGCACCCACGACTTGGGGTCGATGACCGAGAGCAGGTTCTTTGTGTTCTCGAAGTCGTCGATGTAGGAGGCGTTGTCCTGAGTGCCGCTGGCACGGCCGGCAATAAGCTGTGCAAACTCGCCGGTAAACTGTATCTGCGAGGGCTGGGTAACGTGCAGGAAGGGTATCTTGTTCAGCACGTTGGTAAGCCACTGCGACTCCTGCTTCCAGCTCATGTTCAGGCCCCAGATGGTGTTGTTCAGAGGCTCCTCGCCCATGCCCACCTTCGACGTCAGCGCCTGCTCCGAGAGGTGCATCAGCGTACCGCCGAGGATGAAGTTCTTTGAGAAGTCGTACTCCCAGTTCACGCCGTACATCGTCTTGCGCTGCATGCCGTAGTCGGTGTTCGACTCCAACGACACGCTCACGTTGGTGCCCGCGTCGATGATACTCTGGTTCAGGATGGTCACCTCGCCGGCAGAGTAGTCCACGCTGTAGTCGCTGCCCTCCTGCAGGGTGACGCCGCCGGCGGTAACCACCACCGACCCCTGAGGCACGTTCATGGCGCCTAAGGAAATGACATTGGCGCTGGTGCCCTTAAACTGGCCTATCAGCAGGTACTTGTCCTTCTCCGCCGTCTGCTTGGCAATGGTCTTCGTAGAGTCGTAGAGCTGGTCGAAGACGTACTTCTCAGCCAGGGCGTCGCTGCCGGTGAGGCTCTTGATCTTGTTACGCAGATAGTCGCCGAAGGGCTCGGCAGCGGGCAGGATGATGCGCCCGTTACTGACGGTGTAGCCCTGCACGAAGTCAAACTGGCCGTTGGCGTGGGGCTTGTTGTTCTTGTCTAAGCGGTCAAGGCCCAGCAGGCGCAGCAGCAGTTGCGACTTCAGCTGCTCCTCGGGCAGGTAGGTCAGGTAAACGCCGGCAGTGTCGCTCTGGTATTTGATGTCGAGCTTGAACTTCTCCTTCTCCACGGTCGAGGCCAGGTAGTAGACGTTCTTCATCATCAGGTCCCAGTTGCCCTGCGACGGGTTGTTCGATGTGTTCTTCAGCGCCTTGACGAAGAGGCACTGCTTGGTATCGGTGACGTCGCTGGCAAACTCGCCCACCTGATAGGTACGCCCGCCATAGGTATATTCAAAGGCTACGGCCAGCACCTGGTCGGTCTGCAGTGCGGTCTTCAGCGAGATATAGCCCAAGGCCTCGTTGAGCGTGTATTCCGCCGACGTCAGCAGGCGCGCCGACGACAGTTTCTCATAGTCTATGCCACCCTGTGTGCCGTAGGCGGCGTCAAGACCCTCTAAGGCTGTGCTCACGGCGTCGATGCCGCGCTGGTCGGTGGCTATGGTGTTCAGCAGCGTGCTGTATTCGCTGTTGGCGCTGTTGCTCGGCACCGGCTCGCCGCTAAGGCTCCATCGGCTGTTCTTAACCTTCTCATTCTCGCCCAGGTCGGTAAAGGCCACGATGTTGCGGGTGTTGGTGGTCGTCGATGTCTTGTTGGTCACCCACACCTCCAGGCGGTTGATTTTCACGCCCGTGGTGAGATTGGGAAGGGTTGACATCGCCTTGTCGTAGACAGAGCGGAAATACTGCGAGAGAAAGAAGTGGCGGTTCTCCTCGTAGTCGGCAACGTCAATCTCGAAGGGCGTCGTCTGCGTGCCGCCCTTGGTTGACACGCTCTTCGTCGTAGACTTCTTCTGCGACAGCACCGTCTGCAGCTTCAGCTTGCCAAACTGCATGTCGGTACGGATACCGAAGAGGCTGCTGGCACCCTTCACCAGCGAGTTGTTGGTGGGAAAGCTCACGTTGCCGGCCTCCACGAGCTTGATAATCTCGTCTTCCTTGCCGTCATACTTCAGCTTCAGGTTCTGCGTGTCGAAGTCAAAGGTGGCGTCGGTGTTGTAGTTGAAGTTGAAGTTCATCTTGTCGCCCACCTTCGCGTTGGCCGAGATATTGATCTTCTCGTCGAAGTCGAAGGCCGTCGTCTTGCGGTTGCGGATGGGCAGGCTCGGGTTGTCGATGTTCTTCAGCGTGGCGCCGAACTTCAGCTCGGCCGTTCCCTGCGTCTTCACGCGCACGCCGCCGGGGCCGAAGATTTTCTCGGCAGGGCCCAGGTCGAAGTGCATGTCGGTAAACGAGAACTTCTCCTTGCCCTGGGTCTTCACGGCCTCATTGTTCTTCTGGCGGAAGAAGTCGGCCCTATGCCGGCGCTCCGTCCACTGCATATATTCCTCGGGGGTCATCAGGATGGGCGCGTTCAGGTAACTGTCGCCAATCTTCGAGCCTATATAATATAGGTTCAGCGAGTCATCGTAGACGGCCTGCTGCCGTATGTTGTCAGGCATCTTCAGGTCCAGCGCCGTGGTGTCGAGGTCGGCGGCAGTCACCGGCGCCGTCTTCTGGATTTTCCAGCGGGCATGTAGCAGCGAGTCGGGAATGGACTCATCCCCGGCATCCAGCTTAGGCTGTGCCTTGGGCACAGGCTTCTTTTGCTGTGTCTTGTCATCCTGCGGCGGCAGCGCCAGCGCCGTCACGCTCAGCAGGGCAAGCAGAAAATACGCAAAACGTTTCACTAATAATAATTAACGCGCTTTCCTGACTTTTATTGTTTCTTCTGGCAGATGTTACCAAATTTAACTTAATGAGAGTCTTTTTTAAAGACAACTTGAGACAACATAGGACAACACTTTTTCTACAGACTGATCAAGTTGTCCATTGTTGTCCATAGTTGTCCCATGTTGTCTTGAAAATGCATGAGAGTCTTTTCAAAGACAACTTGAGACAACTTGAGACAACTTGAGACAACATAGGACAACATAGGACAACATAGGACAACATTTTTTCTACAGACTGATCAAGTTGTCCATTGTTGTCCATAGTTGTCCCATGTTGTCTTGAAATAGGTAATGACCGTGTTCTTCTCCTCCACCCCTGCCCCTTCTCCCAGGAGGAGGGGAGTTAGTTACCTGGCAAGACATCTTTTCAGGTTATAACCGGCTATTTAATCTGCTTCAGCGCCAGCTTCACCACCTGCTCCACCGGCGCGTCGGGTTGCTGCTGCAGAATCTGCACCACCACCTTCTGCGTGGGAGCCGGCGCAAAGCCCAGCATCGTCAGGGCAGCCACCGCCTCGTCACGGACGGCATTGTTCACAGGCGCCTGAAGGGTGCCGCCGGCGGGTATCTCGTCGGCAATGCCTAAGGCCACAATCTTGTCCTTCAGGTCTACGATGATGCGCTGCGCCGTCATCTTGCCCACACCCTTGGCGTTCTGTATAAACTTGGCGTTGCCGGTAGAGATAGCATTGCACAGCTCACTGACGGTCATGCCCGAGAGCATCATGCGCGCCGTGTTAGCACCCACGCCGCTGACGGTAATCAGCAACTCAAACATCTCACGTTCCTTTTTATTATAAAAGCCGTAGAGCACGTAAGCATCTTCACGGATGGCCTCATAGACGTAGACCTTCACCAGCCCCGCACTGCCGCGGTTGCTCTTGTTCTGCAGTGCGCTGTAGGTGTTCAGCGAGATGTTCAGACCATAGCCCACACCGGCGGCCTCTACCGTGGCGTAGGTAGGCGTCAGCTCGGTCAACTCGCCCTTAATATATTCTATCATAATTGCTTCCTTAAATGTATATATACTGTCTTTATAACGCCAGCCAGCAACGTTTTATTGTATCATCACTGCTAAAAAGACCTTCATTCATTTTCAACAGCACGCTAATTTGTGGTTTTCAGGCGCCGAAGCATGTCATCATGTCAAAAATACAGAGTAAAAAGAAAATTTTCTATCAAATTGTAAGCCGTTTCGCAAAAAAAGTGTAATTTTGCAGCCGAAATAGCAAATTAACCAACAAAAGACAATAAGATATGAAAAAAATCAGAGCTGCCGTCGTAGGTTACGGCAACATCGGACAGTTTGCCCTGCAGGCCTTAGAGGCTGCCCCCGACTTCGAGGTGGCTGGCATCGTCCGCCGCCAGGGTGCAGAGAACAAGCCCCAGGAACTGGCACAGTATGACGTCGTGAAAGACATCCGCGAACTCAAGGATGTCGACGTGGCCATCCTCGCCACACCCACCCGCTCCTGTGAGGAGTATGCCCGCCAGATCCTACCCTTGGGCATCAACACCGTCGACTCGTTTGACATCCACACCTCGATTCTCGACTACCGTCGCGCCCTTACCCCCATCAACCAGGAGACGAAGACCGTCAGCGTCATCGCCGCTGGATGGGATCCGGGCAGCGACAGCATCGTGCGCACACTGATGCAGAGCCTCGCCCCCAAGGGTTTGAGCTACACCAATTTCGGCCCCGGCATGTCGATGGGCCACAGCGTCTGCGTGCGCTCCAAGGCCGGTGTCAAGAACGCCCTCTCCATGACCATCCCTCTCGGCGAGGGCATCCACCGCCGCATGGTTTACGTAGAACTGGAAGACGGAGCCAGCCTCGACGAGGTGACGGCCGCCATCAAGGCCGACCCCTATTTCGCCAACGACGAGACTCATGTTTTCCAGGTAGAAAGCGTCGACGACGTCCGCGACATGGGCCACGGCGTGAACCTCGTGCGCAAGGGTGTCAGCGGCAAGACCCAGAACCAGCGCTTAGAGTTCAACATGAGCATCAACAACCC
>CAMHKU010000074.1 GCA_946185805.1 uncultured Prevotellaceae bacterium
CGGCCCGCAAGGTCAGCGGCATCAAGAACCTGCACGACTTCAACTGCGGCCTGAAAGCCTACCGCCGGGAGGTGGTGAAGAATATTGAGGTCTACGGCGAGATGCACCGCTATATTCCCTATCTGGCCAAGCAGGCGGGTTTCAACAAGATTGGCGAGAAGGTGGTCCATCACCAGGCGCGTAAGTATGGAACGTCGAAATTCATGGGATGGAACCGCTTTGTCAACGGCTATCTCGACCTGCTGACACTATGGTTCCTCTCCACCTTTGGCAAGAAGCCCATGCACGTCTTCGGATTCCTGGGCACCATCGTGTTCTTCGTCGGTTTCCTGGCAGCCTTCTTCATCGGTGCCGAGAAGTTGTGGTGCCTGGCTAACGGCACGCCGCAGCGACTGGTGACCGACTCGCCTTATTTCTTTATTTCACTGACAATGATGATGATAGGCACGCAGCTCTTCCTGACAGGCTTCATCGGCGACCTCATCAGCCGCTCGTTTTCCGGGCGCAACGAGTATCAGATAGAAGAGACATTAAGCTAAGGCAGGAGAGGAGGAACCAGTAACAGGCAACACACGAATGAGAAATCATAACCATCAAGCATCAAGCGTCAGACGTCAACGGCTGCTGGTGCTGCTGACGGCTGTCTCGGGACTGCTGCTCGGAGCATGTAGCAGTATCGACTGCCCTGTGAAGAACAAGGTGCGCGCGGTGTACTCCATACGCCGAGCTACCACCATGGCTGCCGACACGCTCAAGGACACCCTCTACGTGCGCTCAAAACGCGCCGATGGCAGCGACACGCTGCTGCTCAACGGCTCGTCGAAGGTGCTGCAGTTCTCTGTGCAGGTGAGCTACAACCGGCCGGAGGATACGCTCTTCTTCAATTTCCGCAATGGTGCGTATAACGCTGTTGACACCGTGTGGCTGAAGAAGGACGACATGCCCCATTTCGAGTCGGTAGACTGTAATCCTACCTACTTCCACCGACTGACGGCAGTACGCAGTACTAACCACGCCATCGACTCTATTACCATCAATAACCCTACTGTGACCTATGATGATTCCAGTACACAACATCTGTACCTTTATCTCAAGAGCCACAATTAGCCTGCTGATGCTGTTGCTGTGGCCGGCGGCGGGAACGGCGCAGAAACTGTTCTTGCTCGAAAAGGACAGCATACCCCTGATGTGCGGCTTCCAGGTGTCGTTCGACCTGGTGGGAGCCGTGCAGCTGATGGTGAGCGACTACGGCCAGTACGAGGGTGCTCTGCGCCTGAACCTCCACGACCAGTGGTTTCCCGTAGTAGAGGTGGGCTATGGCAAGGCCGAGCATGTGGACGACCCTGTCACGGGGCTCAGCTACAAGACCCAGGCCCCCTACTTCAAGGCGGGTATAGACTTCAACCTGCTGAAGAAAAAGCACCAGAAGAACCGCCTCTTTGCCGGTTTGCGCTATGCCTTCACCTCGTATAAGATGGACGTCTGGTGTCGCGACCTGGTAGACCCGGCATGGAAATGGCCTACAAGCTTCGGCGTGCAGGACATAGCCTGCTCACAGCACTGGGCAGAGGCTGTCATCGGCATCGACTCTCGAGTCTTCGGACCCCTGCACTTAGGCTGGAGCGTGCGCTATCGCCAGCGGTTGAAGCACGACGACGGCAGTATTGGCAAAACATGGTATGTGCCAGGCTTTGGCACGTCCGACAGCTCTAACTTCGGAGCTACGTTTAATGTTATCCTAGACATTTAGTGCTTCGCTAGTGAAGAGTGATAAGTGAAGAGTGATAAGTGAAGAGTTAAAAGCTAAAAAGTGAAAAGTGAATAGTAAAAAACTTTTGTGGCAGCTGCCGCTGCTGACGCTCCTGGTGGTGGGTACCATCCTCATTATCCGTCAGCAGCGTAATATGCCTTATCAGCACGACACGGGCTTCATCTTCGGCACCGTGTATAACGTCACCTATCAGTCCGACCGTCATCTTAAAGCAGAGATTGAGGCCGCCCTGAAACAGGTAGATGACGAGTTCTCCATGTTTAACGACTCGTCAACGGTGAGTCGTTTCAACCGCGGCGAGCAGCCCCGGCAGAGCAAGATGTATCAGGAGGTCCTTAAGCTGGCACAGACCGTCAGCCGCGAGACCGATGGCGCCTTCGACATCACCGTGGCACCACTGGTCAACGCCTGGGGCTTCGGCTTCAAGCATGAGCAGATGCCTACCGACAGGCAGGTAGACTCACTGCTGAAGATACGCTCACAGTACGACTTCTCGGCCATCGCCAAGGGGTACGGCTCCGACGTCGTAGCCCGACTGCTACGCCGTCACGACGTTCAGAACTTCATGGTAGAGATTGGCGGCGAGGTTGTCGTTCAGGGGCTCAGTGCCAAGCAGCAGCCCTGGCGCATAGGCGTGACGAAGCCCGCTGACGACTCGCTGAGCGTGGGAGGCGAGTTGCAGACGGTGCTCAATATCACCGACGTGGCCATGGCCACCAGCGGCAATTATCGTAACTTCTATTACAAGGACGGCGTGAAATATGCCCACACGATCGATCCCAAGACGGGCTATCCCGTGCAGCACTCCCTGCTGTCGGCCACCGTCCTGGCACGCGACTGCGCCGTGGCCGATGCCTATGCCACGGCATTCATGGTGTTGGGCGTCGAGAAGGCTAAAGCCGTGCTTGAGCGTCATCCGGAACTGATGGCCTATTTCATTTACGCACAGCCCGACAGCACCAACGCCGTGTGGTTTTCACCGGCGCTCAAGGCCAAAATAGAGGAATAAAACTAACGTTCTTGAGTTTTTGAGTTCTTTAGTTTTTAATTTTTTAATTTTTAATTTTTCAATTTTCCATGCAGCTATACGATCAGCTACTACAGTTTCCCCTGTTTCAGGGCATGAGTCGCGATGATCTCGAACTGGTGGCAGGTCATACCCGCTTTGGGTTTGCAAAGTATGACAGCCAGCAGGCGGTGGTTGGCGAGGGTGACAGTTGCCAACAGCTTTACCTACTGCTCTCGGGAACGTTGCGGTGTGAAACCAGTGCCGACGACCATAGCTATACCATCGTGGAGACTCTCCAGCCACCCTTCATGTTACAGCCTGAGGCCATTATTGGCTATCGGCAGCGCTATACCCACAGCTTCCAGTGCGTCAGCGAGTGTAGTTTTATGACTATCGGCAAGGACGAGCTGATGCGGCTGAGTACCCAGTTCCTCGTTTTCAGGCTTAACCTGCTCAATATCTTTGCAACCATGGCCCAACGGCAGTCCCGTGAACCTTGGCGGCGCTGTCCCAAGAACCTCACTGAGCGTATTATCCGGTGGTTCTGTCAGCACTGCATCTATCCCGCCGGCCCCAAAACCTTCCGCGTGCTGATGACTCAGTTAGCCCTTGAGGTGGGCGACAGCCGCCTGGATGTCAGCCGTGCGCTTAATGACCTGCAGAGAAAAGGGCTGTTACAGCTGCACCGCGGCCGCATCGTGGTGCCGCAACTGGAACTGCTGCAGCGCTGATGCACCGGTTCATAAGGTTTTGCCACTACATCAAAACATATATACCCACACCTCTTACATCTGACACTTAACTCACCGATAAATAGTGAGTTAAGTGTCAGATGTAAGAGGTGCTACCATATATCAGTGAGGGCGCAGCCCGCACTTAGGATTCCGCCAGCCTACCCATTTCCTTGCATCGTACAAGAAAAAGCCGTACCTTTGCGCCATCGATTTAAACAAGCGCCACCTTCCTGTCGGCAGACACGAAGCGACAGAGGCTGAAGAACGTTGATGTACAATGGCTGACTCGACTTGCATCTCCCTTGGCTTGTTGCCAAAACCTGCGCAGCAGCCCTACGATGAGCCTCTTGGCGAACAATATTTATTTTTTTGCTGGGACAAAACTCTCCCAGGTCTGGTCGTCGTAGAAGACGCGAATCTCTGTGACCCGCCGTTGAGGCTTGTCAATCTTTTTTACCTCTTCGCGAGAGACAATGGGGTGTGTGCTTTTTACACCATTAAAATTCTGTGCCGCGGACGTGCGGTTTTCCTGAGTTCCCACTAGTTGGATTGATGGGGCAGGAGAGGGAGCGTCAGAAAAATCCAGCAGCTGCTCTCCAGATGTCAGGGGCTTACCATCGCCGGCTGGGACTGCAGCCTGGCCAGCGGTGGTGGACTGACTGACATACATCTGTCCGGAACCGAACATCAGCCAGTCGACACTGATGTCAGGAATTTTCTTTTTGATAGCCTCCACCACATTCAGGGTGGGCTTGGTACGACCATTGAAGATGCTGCTCAGCGAGGCGGGCGACATCTCGATGAACTGTGCGAACACTTGTTGGGTCATGTGTTGCGACTCCATGATCTGGCGAATTCTGTCCTTCATTGCTTGCGTTAGGGTGGTTAAGAGCCTTTTTGGCCCATTTTTCTTACAATTTACAAAGGTAAAACAAATTTTTGAACCGAGCAACAAATTTAAAGAAAATTTTTAGTTGTAAAGTTTAAATTTAGAAAGTTACATTTGTAAATCTAAAGAGGCTGTGGACTCTCTGATTTAGTTTTGTGATTACAAACCTGAATTTAGGGAATTAAACTTAACAAAGCCTTTTTAGAGCAAAAAAGGCCAATAAATTGGTTATTAATAGGGTATTATTAATATATGTAAGCTTTTTTATACTTTATGCAGAGTTTAGAATCCGAAATCTATCGTTTCTTTCGCTCTATACTTCATAATATTCATGTAAAGTACTCGGTTTCAGATATATATAATCTGTTTTAAGAATATGTATATTTATAGCTTTTGTTTTATAAACAGGTGTATTTTGGATTTTGATTTACGAATTTAAAACTGTAGAAGTTTTCTATCTGTCCCTAAATCTGATTTTTTAAACGCAAATCTGTTTTAATCTTTAAACCTATTTAGTGTATTGAATTTAAAATGCCAAATATAAAAAAGTGTGAATACTAAATTTGGGGCTGTCAAAAACAGCAAAAAATACCATTTCTCGCAAATTCCCGACGAGGGTGTCGGCGACATGAAAATACGCGAGTTTTGAGCCGCCGTAAATGGCCTGAAAGCCCTTTCTCTATGGGCTTTTGGCCACAAAAAAAGCGTCCACCAGAGACGCTTTTTTCTGAAATTCTAGAGTGGCAGAGTGACCAAAAAGAATGGAAAAATCAGTGCAAAATGTAAAAAATTAGCTCCTTCATCAACTCCCCGGGGCCGGTATTGGGGTTGTCGAGCCCCTTACTTTTGGCATCTATCTCTCTAAACTTGGAAATTATCTGCATCACCTTCATGCCCGAGAAATTTCGCATGCCGGTCATGTAGTCTTTCGCTGCCCAGGGAGAACGTAATTCTAACCATTCGGCCACGCCCTCTTGGCTCTGCCTGTTGGGCGCGTAGAAGGCAATCATCAGGTTTTGGAAGTAACTGAAGAGCAACGGGAGAAAAGCATAGAGACTGCCTGCCTTAGGATTACTGTCAAAATATTTGATTATCTGATTGGCCTTGTAAACGTTGCGGTTGACGATGGCGTCGCGCAGCTCGAAGCCGTTAAATTCCTTGCTTACCCCTATCTGGTCTTCCACCACCTGGGGCGTCACGCGGCGGTCGTTTGCTGGCAGTGAGAGGATGACTTTGTCAAGCTCACCGGTAAGGCGGCTGAGGTCGGCGCCGATGGCCTCGGCTATGAGTTGGGTCGACTTGGGGTCGATGCTCACCTGGCGCTGGCGCAGGTAGTTCTCAATGAACGGCGGCAGGTCGCGGTCGCGCAGTTTCTTGCTCTCAAAAAGGATGCCGGCGCTGCGGATGGCCTTCAGGTATTCGCGCTTGCGCCCGTCGACGGTGCCGTTCTTGTGGCACATCACAAGCACGGTCGACTTCATGGGCTGCTTGAAGTATTTCTCCAGCTGGTCGGTCTGCTTGATGTTCTGTGCCTCCTTGACGATGACCACCTGGCGCTCGGCCATCATCGGGTAGCGGCGCGCGGCGTCGGCCACCTGGGCGGCGGTGACGTCGGAGCCGAACATCACCGTCTGGTTGAAGTCGCGCTCCTCGGGCTGAAGGGCGTGCTCGGCTATGTAGTCGCTGATCTGGTCGATATAGTACGATTCGTCGCCCATCAGATAGTAGAGGGGCTGGTAGCGGCCCGCCTTCAGGTCGCTCATAATGCCGTCGTAGGTCTGTGCTTTCTGCTCGGTTGCCATGGTGACAGGTCTATTGATTTGTTCTCGTGAAACTCATTTTGAGCCGCAAAATTACGGAAAAGATTCTAATCAGCCAACTTTTTCGCCGTTTTCTTTGCTCTCTGCATTTTTATTTCGTGTTTTTAACACCACCCGCTTGGCGGTTCGCATTTCTTCTTTACTTACAGAGAAAGTGCAGTTGTAATCCCCTTTTTCACGCAGATGCTCCATTCTTGTCAAAAAACTGCCAAACCCTATCCTCTATAATGCCTGTCTTTATGAAATGGAGTCCGAATTGGCTCAGCATCCCGGCATGTCTCTTTGCTTGCCAGTCCGTTATGAATAAACAAACATTCTTTCTTAGTATACATGATAGGATTAATAACTGTTCCTATGTCCCAGCCATGTTTTGTCAGTGGATAGGTTACGGTATCATAGTCGTTAGGCATTAGTCGCTCCTTGTCAAGAACTATCAGAATGTCCCAGTCAGAATCCTGAAGAGCATCACCATGTTTGCATTTCATAAAACATGAAACATAAAACATGAAATAATGGCACGTTATAAGTTAGACAATCCATTTCCAGAATACGGCTATTTCGGAGCAGAGTATTTCTGCGACCGCGAGCAAGAGACAGCACAGCTGATCGATGCTCTCCAGAATGGCAGCAATGTCACCCTCATGGCTCCACGCCGCATAGGAAAGACCGGGCTGATACATCATGTCTTTGAACGGATGAGGGCGCAGGACAAGAACGTACAGTGCTTTTACGTGGATATATTTCCCACCAAGACCTTCGATCAGATGGTGCAGTTTGTTACCAACGCCGTCATGGGGAAACTCGACACCCCATCGCAGGTGCTCAAACGCAAGCTCAGTACGTTTGTCAGCGCGCTGCGTCCCACCATGTCGCCGGATCCCGTTACAGGAATGCCCACTTTCAGCTTCGAAGTGACGCCTGGCGAAGGTCGGCATACGCTGCAGCAGGTCTTTGAATATATGAAGGCTTCTGACTTGCCCTGCTACTTGGCCATCGATGAGTTTCAGCAGATAAGCCATTATGAAGAGATCGGTGCAGATGCGTTCATACGCTCCATCATACAGTTTGTGCCTAATGTTCACATCATCTTCTCAGGAAGCCAGCAACACCTCTTGGCCGACCTGTTCATGTCGCCTAAGCATCCCTTCTTCAACAGTTCACAGATAATGGCTATCAAGGAAATCGACATCGACAAATACAGAGACTTTGCTAACGGCTTCTTCGCACGACAGCATCGGCAGATTCCTGCAGAGGTCTTTGCCTCACTGTATCAGCTTGTCGACGGGCAAACCTGGTATATACAGAAAATCCTCAATCGCCTGTATCGCAACCCGAAAGGAGAACTGACCGAAAAGGCATTGCGCGAAGCTGTAGACAATATTATCGGCGAACAGGAAATCAACTACCAGAGCAATTATAACCTGCTGACGGCCAATCAGGCAAGGCTTATCACCGCAATTGCCGTCAAGGGGCATGTAAGCGCTCCTACAGCCTCGGATTTTATAAGCCGTTTCAGACTACCTGCTCCAAGCAGCATCAAACTGGGGCTCAAGTCGCTACTCGACAAGGAATTTCTCTATTACGACCAGAGCCGAGGATACTTGGTCTACGACCGCTTCTTCGGCATGTGGCTGAAACGACTTGCAGAATAGATTAGTATTCTTTTGCTGACAAGAGAAATATTTTCCTGAAAGGCTTTGGCCGTTCGGATTTTTCTTTCTATCTTTGCACCAACGCACGTTTGCCCCAGGAGGGTGAAGCGCGCGGGCGTATATAGAAAGGAGGTATACTTTCATACATAATAATTGCGAACCTCTAAACGACAAGGCAATGGCACAGAAGAGGATATATGGCATAGGTCAGCAGTGGCTACCCAACCTGCTTGAGAAAAAGGCTGTCTATGTAGACAAGACGGCCTACGTCTACCAACTGGCTCACCACGGTGGCATCAACTATTTCCTGAGCCGTCCCCGGCGCTTCGGCAAGTCGCTGCTGGTGAGTACCCTGCAGTGCTACTTCGAGGGTCAGCGTGAGCTGTTCCGGGGCATGGCCGTGGATAAGCTTGAGACGGAGTGGGTGAAGCACCCCGTGCTGAGGCTCGACCTAAGCAACGGCAAATACTATGATGAGACCAGCGTGGACGATATCTGCGGCGGTATCTTAGGCCGGCTTGAGGACGACTACGGCATACCCCGGCAAAAGGGTGAGAAACTGAGCGACCGCCTGTCGTATCTCATCAAAACTGCTTATCAACAGACCGGCCAAAAGGTGGTCATCCTGATTGACGAGTATGATGCGCCGATGCTCGACAGCATCCATAAGCCCGACCTGCAGAACCACTTGCGTGAGCGTGTGCGCGACCTGTTCTCGCCGCTGAAGAGTATGTCGCAATACCTCAGGTTTGTGTTCCTGACGGGCATCTCGAAGTTCTCGCAGCTTTCGGTATTCAGCGAGCTTAACAACTTGACCGACCTGACCTTCGAACCGGAGTTTGAAGGCATCTGCGGCATCACCGAAGAGGAGCTGTTCACCCAGCTCAAGCCCGACATCGAGTCGCTGGCCGAGCGCATGGGCCTTCGCCGACGCAAGCCCATGAGCTATGACGAGGCTGTAGCCGAGCTGAAGCGCATGTACGACGGCTATCACTTCACCGACATGATGACCGACATCTACAACCCCTGGAGCGTGTTCTACGCCTTCGACCGGGGGTGGATAGACAACTACTGGTTCTCCACTGGCACGCCGTCGTCGCTGCTCAACCTGTTGCGGGTGAAGCAAATCGTGATGCCAGAGCTGGAGGGATTTGTGGCCAACAAGAACCGATTCGATGCACCCACTGAGCGCATAACCGACCCCATTCCCGTGCTCTTCCAGAGTGGCTATCTTACCATCAAAGACTATAATTATGTAACGAAAGACTTCACGCTGGGCTTCCCTAATGCTGAGGTGCGCGAGGGCTTCGGTGGCTCGCTTTACAAATACTACTGCCCTGAATATTTCGGCAGCAGCGACCAGATGAGCAGTGCATTCCAACGCTTGCGCATAAAGGAAACCACCTTCGAGCAATTCCTGGAAAGCACCCGCAAGTGGTACAGCGGCATTCCTTATAGCATCACCGACCGTAACCAAAATGAGCAGTTCTACGAGGCTCTGTTCTATGCCCTGATGGTGGGCGTGGGTGCCGATGTGGAGGCGGAGGGGCAGACCAGCGACGGCCGCTTCGACATCGCTCTGAAGATGCAGGATGCCATCTACATCTTGGAATTCAAGTATGGCAAGTCGTCTGCAGAAGCCACCGACCAGATTATCAAGAAAGACTACGCCGTGCGTTTCGCCGCCGACCCGCGCCCCGTGTGGGCAGTGGGCCTGAACATCAGCGCCGACCGCCGCACCATCGAGAGTTACGATGTGGTGGCGTGTAAGTGACATATCAGTAATTTCCCAAATCAACGATTACTGAACTAAATTTGAGATAATACATATATAAAAAAATGAAACAGAAACTATTGGCTATGCTTGCAGCCGGCGTGTGCCTCTTGGGCATGACCGGCTGCTCGAAAGAAGACGATGTCTACACTATGATGCAGACTAACGGTAGCTATACGGGGCTGCTCACCAAGGCCGATGCCGCGGAGGGGGCTGGTATCAATAAAGAACTCGCGTCTGCCATTGGATACGACCTGTTGTCCGGAGCCACTCCTGCTGACGTGGGCATGGTGGTGTGCGAGGCAGGCCATCTTCACACGGCTAAGGCTCCCGTGCCTGTGGGCTGCACCGCCGTCGGCATATTAGCTCATGTCGCTAACCCCAACCCCGGTCAGGGGCTGATACTGGCTTTGCAGGACGCGCCCAGGCAGACGTGGACCGCCATACAAGGCTGGCAGTCTGAGACACTGTACAACGGTACCACGCTGAAGCTGCTGCCAGACACAGCGCGAGGCCATCTCGCAGCCTACACCCAGTTGGGCAACATCGCCGTGTCGGGCTGGGGCGTAGGCCAGAAAGCCGACTACGAGGCCATATTCAAGAACTTAGGCTCTAAGAGTGCTAACGACAAAGGCACTGGCCTCGACAGCAACGTGAATGTTTATATCACCAGTGCCAATGGCGACTCCATCACTAACGGCTGGTGTGCTTCTGAGAATAGCCACTGGCTCTATGGCGATAATTGGCACGACCTGTATTATACTGATTATCTTTATCCTGTCAGGGCGATAATGTCTTACGGTGAAGTACCGCGAGGTGCTGTCAATGGCAAGTTCACAATCGGCAATGGCAAGATGGTGTACTTCTCAAAGGGCAACCTGCAGTATGTGGGTACCTGGCAGTTTGCCGAGCACCAGTGGGACTGCTTCGGCACCGACCAGCGCGACAACCACCGCGACCTTTTCGGCTGGGGAACGGCCAGCAATCCTAACAATGTCAGCACGGGCGTAGGCGACTATTCGTGGTCGGAGTGGGGCACAACCCCCATCGCCAACGCTGCCACGGGCTATCGTACGCTGACTTCCGACGAGTGTATTGAACTGATGAGTAATCTGAGGAAGTATAACCATAGCGGTCTGGCCACTGTCAACGGTGTGCGCGGCGTAGTCATGCTGTGCGACAAATGGACATTGCCCAGCGGATGCACATTCACCCCGATTCCCCAAGATTCCGATACCTATACAGACTGGAACAGCAACACTTACACGGCAGAACAGTGGGCAGCGATGGAGGCCGCCGGTGCTGTGTTCCTGCCATGTGCTGGCCAGCGCAACGGGACGCTCACGGATCTGGTCAACGTCTATCCATTCTATTGGCTAAGTTCGAAATGGTCGGACCGTGAGGCCTATACCCTGTCCTACACTAACAAATTGAATATGGGCTATGCTATCTATTCTACAGGAATGTCAGTCCGACTGGTGAAGGATGCGGAGTAATGGCGCAAAAATATCCTATGTAAAAATGAATACTTAAAAAAATATCATGTTGAAACAGAATATATTAGCAATGCTTGCACTCGTTGCGCTCCTGCTGGGCGCGGTTGGCTGCTCAAAAGATGAAGATCGGGACAATATAGACATCAAAGCTCTGGAGGCGAGCCTTGTGGGCTTGTGGTGGGACGAGATAGAATATGCCGACGTCACCGAGGCCGGCGTGCCCTTCAGCCGTGTGCTGCTGGCCGTGAAGGCCGCTGCCGACCATACGGGATGTATTTACTTAGGCGTGTTCGACGAAACTGGCAGTGAGCCGCTGGCCGTCTATGGCGGTCCTAAGGACGCCGGCTTCAACTGGCGCCTGCAGGAGGACGGCAGCGTGGTGCTCAGCGACCCTACTACCGGCGAGAGTATGGAGATTACCCGCGCCGACGGCAGCAGCTACGGTCAGGGAATGACCGACGTGGCGAGCACAAACGTGACCTATACTGGCGGCGACATGACGGTGACCAACACCAGTTACTCTGGTACGCTGGCCAAGGCCGATGCCGAAAAGGAGGCAGACATTGAAGAGAAACTTGCCACACTGTCGCCCGACCGTCAGCAGTTTGAGGCACGGCTGTCGCAGATGCTTGCCAACTCTGACCAGTATGTCAAGCTTGAACCGACGATGACGGGTGTCAAAACTCTGACCGATTTCATCAGGCAGTTAAATCTCGACGCTTTAACCGATGAAAAAACCGGCAATATCTTCTTCAAAATGATGTTTAAAGAAAATCCTATTAATGTATATAGCTTCAGCAATCCTGGGATGGAATCAGCACGCTTTGCACTGGACCACTCTGGTCTCCCGAGCAGCAATGCCTCTTCTATCATCGAACTTAATGCCAACAAAGCCTTAAACGGTAGCTATCTTGAGTTTGCTGGGGGCGGAGCTAACTTTGATAATAATCGCGCCGACGCATTCTCCATTATCTGCAAGTATTCTAATAAAGCTACCAAGATGAGGGTGAAGTTTGGCGGAGACGACAATGGTGTCAGCCTCTTCGTGGGCGTCTATAATAGTGACGCTATCTCCATCAAGTTCCCACGTACTTCCGACGTGGAACTGTATCACTCTGAAACGGGCAATGAGCAGGATTACCAGCTGGTGCTGAAAGGGAAACTGACGTTGGAGTCTATCGGCGGCGAGAAATACATCTCGCTCACCCACAGCGGCTGGCGGGCCATGCTGAGTACCGAGGCTGCACAGGCCGACCAATATGAGTTGCCTGTCTGCACCATCATTCACCATGCCGACCAGGTGTTGGAGACCAGCGCTGATATGGCCGTTAACGGCAACAAGGTGGTGAGCATCTTGGCACACAGCCATGCTAACCCCTATAGTGATGAGGAGCTGAAGCAGTTCAGCGACCTGGACAGCATAGCGCCCACGTGGAAGGGCGGCTACACGCTGTTGCAGACTTTCAACTGCCGCAGCCACAAGGTGGAACTAACACTGACCGACGACCTGCTGTTCGACATTGACATCCACGACGTGGGCCAGTGCCTCAGGGTTGCTGCCAACGTCATGAAGTACCGCAAGCAGCAGCCCTCGAAGGAGACCATAGCCCCCTGGACCGAGACGCTGAACAAGGCGGCCACTTTCACTATGATACAGAAGAGCACTGGCATCAAGGCCGAATGTAAGTTCGTCACCAGCCTCTTCGACGGCGACTACCTGCCCTCCGTGGCCCTGCGATTTGAGGGTGAGCAGGATTTCCATGTCATCCATGACCGTCTGAACCCGACGGACCGCCAGAAATATGAGGCTCTGCTCAACAGCTTCGACGAGCCCATTAATGTCATCAACGACCTGCTGAAGGCCATGCAGGATATGGAAGCGCAAATGCAGAAGTAATAAAATTTCATCCGAATCGCTTGGCGGTTCGGATTTTTCTTTCTATCTTTGCACCAACGCACGTTAGCCCCAGGGAGGGTGAAGCGGGCGGGCGTATATATAAAGGAGGTATACTTTCATACATAATAATTGCGAACCCCTAAACGACAAGGCAATGGCACAGAAGAGGATATATGGCATAGGTCAGCAGTGGCTACCCAACCTGCTTGAGAAAAAGGCTGTCTATGTAGACAAGACGGCCTACGTCTACCAACTGGCTCACCACGGTGGCATCAACTATTTCCTGAGCCGTCCCCGGCGCTTCGGCAAGTCGCTGCTGGTGAGTACCCTGCAGTGCTACTTCGAGGGTCAGCGTGAGCTGTTCCGGGGCATGGCCGTGGATAAGCTTGAGACGGAGTGGGTGAAGCACCCCGTGCTGAGGCTCGACCTAAGCAACGGCAAATACTACGATGAGACCAGCGTGGACGATATCTGCGGCGGTATCTTAGAGTCGTATGAGGAGGACTATGGTCTGCCCGTTATGAAAGGCGAGAAGCTTAGTGCGCGACTGAAAAGGATTATCAAGACGGCCTACGAAACGACGGGGCAGAAGGTGGTCATCCTGATTGACGAGTACGATGCGCCGATGCTCGACAGCATCCACAAGCCCGACCTTCAGGATCATCTGCGTGAGCGTGTGCGCGACCTGTTCTCGCCGCTGAAGGGTCAGGCACAGTACTTGAGGTTTGTGTTCCTGACGGGCATCTCGAAATTCTCGCAGCTCTCGGTGTTCAGCGAGCTGAACAACTTGACCGACCTGACCTTCGAGCCGGAGTTTGAAGGCATCTGCGGCATCACCGAAGAGGAGCTGTTCACCCAGCTCA
>CAMHKU010000075.1 GCA_946185805.1 uncultured Prevotellaceae bacterium
GCTTCAGAGGTTATTGTCGTTGATAGTCATTTGACTTCTAACTCCTTCTAACTCCCTCCGACTCCTTCTAACTCCTTCAACTTGAGAAAGTTGAATCTTTTAATTTTTCAATTTTCTAATTTTTCTTAGTTCCAAAGAGCAAATGGCCTAAGAAATGATTGAGCCTGATGACGTAACTCGCTATTAGGCAGAGGGCTGTAACTGCCAGTGACAACAGCGCCACCGTCAGCATCTCCAGCGGAAGACTGTCCGCAGCCCGCAACTCATGGCTCATGGGCATTAGCATCCGCGGCAGGAAGAAGTAATGGAGCATATAGATGTCGAGCGTGCGCCGGCCTATATATTGCAGCCAGCGGTAAACGGCCATACGCTGCATCCACGGAGCCGCCAGACGGAACCACACGAACACCATCAGCATGCCCACAGTGCCGCCAATGGTGAAACGCAGGAACTCCAGTGCGTGACTGGCCGGATGGGCCGTAGAGGCAATGACACAGAATCCCACCGTCAGGCCAAAGATGACTGTCGGGCTGGATGCCTGCTTCTCAAACGCCTGGAAATGGCGCCTGACCCATGTGCCTAAATAGAAGAACAGATAATAGCGCCACATGCTCATGCTCAGCAGGCCGGCCGCGTCAAGCAGCTCAGGCATAAGGCTGTAGCTGGTGCTGACAGTCCGTAGCTGGTGCTGACAGCTCGAGAACCAGAAGGCCGCCACCGTCACCGTTAGCGCCAACAGCCAGCCCCCTCTGCGGCAGCAGCGGACAGTAAACAGATAGATGAGAAAGAACTCAAACAATACAAAGGTAAACCAATAGCCACCCTTGAGAGCACCGAGCTGACGGAAAAATTCCGGCGGAGGAGCCAGCAGCAGCAGAAAGATAAATGTGGGCACTATCTGCACCATAAACTTATGACCGACCACCTGCCGAAGGGGCCTCGCCGCAACAGGCTCGAACAGCCAGCCGCTGATAAAAAAGAAGCACGGCAGACGGAAGAGGAAGAACACGTCGTTGAAAGCCATAGTGGAGTCGCCGAGACAGAAATGACAGATATGCGAATACACCACGAGAATCATGGTGAACCCGCGCATGGCGTCGATATACTCTATTCGCTGTTGTGGCATAGCAACTGCAAAATTACAGAAAAAAGCCGGAATTCTTGGGCTTTTGGCCAGAAAATATTATTTTTGCATCGTGAAAGAGCGTATCGTCTGGGCTGACTGGGCTAAAGCATTAGCGGCCATCGGCATCGTGTTCATCCATCTGCCGCAGTCGCAGGAGTGGTTCTACTACCGCTATCTGCAGGCCACCGTCGTGGTCATTTTCTTCTTCATGTCGGGATACTTGAAGAAAGACCGCGGCACCAACAGAGCCAATTGGCACAAGTACTGGCACAGTCTTTTGCTGCCCTATTTCATTTACAATGCATTGCTCTATCCCTATTGGTGGATCAAGTTCTACCTTCAGCATGGCGCCGCGCCCGACATAGCCCACGCCCTGAGGCCTGTCATTGGCACACTGCTACTGCAGCACGAAAATGCCTTTTGCGAACCGCTCGACGGACCGCTATGGTATCTGCCCGCCATCCTCATTCTGCATCTCACCGTCGACCTGTGCCGTAAGTCCAGACATGAGCATCTCATACTGACGGCGCTGTGCTTAGCCTCGGTCATCCTATATGCGGCCAACAAATACTACTATTTTGCACCCAATCTCACGCCCATGGGACTCATGCGCAACCTACCTTATTACTATATGGGCTACCTCTTCAGGCGCTACAACCTCTTTGGCACCATCAGCGCTCAGTGCTGTATGGCTATCAGCTTAGCATGCCTTGCTGGCAGCCTGCTGCTGTTCCGCTGGCATCTGATATGCTTCTTTGCAGGTTATCACTTATGGCATATATTCCTGTTCTACCCCGTCTGCCTGGCTTTTCTCTTCGGGGTCATCTATGCATGCAGGGCGCTCAACGGGTTTAACACCCGTCTCATATCCCATCTATCCATAGGCACACTGGTAATTGTAGGACTGCACATCGTGCTCATCACCGCCCTCAACTTCGTCATCGAACGCACACTGGGCCTGACGTCCACCTACTGCTACCAATGGCATGAGGCACTTTTGGCCGCCATCTTCATCACCGCCCTACTCTACCCCGTTATCTTGTTGGCCAAGAAGCGTATACCTCTGCTTTTAGGACGGTGACCACTGTAGTAAGACTCTCCGCTTCTGTTTCCTGTAAGCAGAAGAAAATACGGATTGTAAAACTACTCTACTTATCTACCTCTACCTTTGCTAAGTGAGCGTTCTAAGCTGGCTGCAGAGAGGCTGCGCTACACACTCACTGTGCTGGAGATTATTTGTAACACTCAAAGATGCTGTCGACGTACTGCCGGGGCAACTTTTTGCTGAGCAGGCTGACGAGCCACACCACGGGGAAACCGCCCACCATGGCGATGGCGCCGCAGTTGATGGGGTTGATAGGATTGCCGATGAGCATGTTGACCACCGTCAGGCCTACGCCCCAGATGAAGCATGCCCACACGCTGGCCGTGGTGACGCCACGCCAGTAGAGTCCCATCATGAAGGGAGCCAGGAAAGCTCCGGCCAGGGCGCCCCAGGAGATACCCATGAGCTGGGCGATGAACGTCGGGGGATTGAGGGCTATCAGCAGCGAGATGGCTATGAAGAACATGATCAGTACGCGCATGACCACCACCTTGCGGCGCTCTATCTTCTCAGAGACGATGTCGTCGATGGCACCTTCTTCAACCTCGCCGGGCAGCGACTTCTTGTCGCGATAGATGAGGTCGAGGGTCATCGTCGAGCTGGACGTGAGCACCAGCGAGGCCAGCGTCGACATCGATGCCGAGAGCACCAGCAGCACCACGAGGGCTATGAGCACGTCGGGCAGGGTGACGAGCATGGCTGGCACGATGCTGTCGTAAGCAATCTTGCCACCCGACACTACGGGCTCGTAGAGACGGCCGAAACCGCCGAGGAAATAGCAGCCGCCGGCCACGATGAAGGCAAAAATAGTTGAGATGACCGTGCCGCGACGGATGGCGCTCTCGTCGGTGATGGAGTAGAATTTACCCACCATCTGGGGCAATCCCCATGTACCTAATGAGGTGAGGATAACTACGCCCAAAAGTCCCCAGGGGTCAGGGCCAAGCCAGGTGGCAAACATGCCGCTGCCTGGCTCTGTGGCGTCGTCGGCAGGCAGCACGGCAAGCTTGCTGACGGCCTCCGAAAGTCCGCCTTGTGCAGCGATGACGGCAGCAATGACGGCCACGATGCCGAAGAGCATGATGATACCCTGAATGAAGTCGTTCATAGCCGTAGCCTTGTAGCCGCCGAGGATGACGTAGACGGCCGTCAGTATGGCCATGATGACCACGCAGTATTCATAGGGAATGCCGAAGCCCATCTCGAAGAGCGTGGAAATGCCCTTGTATACGCCGGCAGTGTAGGGGATGAGAAACACAAAGGCGATGACCGACGCTGCCACGCGCAGACCCTGGTCGTGGAAACGGGTGCCGAAGAAGTCGGGCATGGTGCGGCTCTCAATGTGCTGTGTCATCAGCTTCGTTCGGCGCCCTAAGACGAGCCAGGCCAAGAGCGAGCCGATGATGGCGTTGCCCACGCCAATCCAGGTGGAGCTGAGGCCGTAGCGCCATCCAAACTGTCCGGCGTAGCCCACGAAGACTACTGCCGAGAAATAACTGGTGCCGTAGGCGAAAGCCGTTAACCACGGTCCTACGGTGCGTCCGCCGAGCACGAAGCCGTCGACGCTGCTGGCCTGCTTACGGGTGTAGACACCCACGCCAATCATCACGGCCAGAAAGATGATGGTCAGAAGAACTTTTATAATCATAATTTAAAGCCATTCAGAATGCAACTTGAACTTGGGCTTGCAGCCAGTTGTAGTCGTCGCCTATCTGGGATCCGCAGAGGCAACGGGTATACTGCAGCTGCAGGCGGCACTTCTTGTAATACCAATACTGCAGTCCCACGGTGAGGTTGGTCTGGTCCCATCCGTCGACGCCGGTGTTGCGGTCGAAGGTTTCGCCGCTGGCCACCACGTCGAGGGCGTCAATCACTGGCACGCACAACGTGGCATAGCCGCCGCGGCTACCGACATCGCCGTCCTTGCCGCCGAGCCATTCAGCACGGATGCTCGCCGGCCGCGCCTCTTTATATTTGGCGGGGCTGTAAGCCTTGGTCTTGTACTCGGCACCCACTGAATAGCGGTTGCGCTTATAGTTGTCGCCAACTTTGATGTCGGGGTTCCACGCGGCGGTGCCTACGGCATTGCCCGTGCCTAAGTAGCCGCAGCCCACGATACGGAAACCGTCGAAGGGTCTGACTTCAAGCCTGGCTATGAAATCTTTCTGGTTATTGTTGTCGCGGCGGTTGATGCCCTGGCCGCTCATCAAGGCCAGTTCGTAGTGGAGCTTGTTGTTCAGCACGTCGCCAAAGACCATCAGTCCCTGGTCGCGGCCGTAGTTGACACCGTTCAGAGGGTCGGGCCCCTCGCCGGCCAGGTAGAGCACGGCCTGTGAATAGACGTCGATAAGTTCCAGGGCAGTGGGCGACAGGGGGTTCTCCATGGTGTAGGAGTGCTTGAACTGTCCCAGACGGACGGTGAGAGACTTGTCGCTGCTGATGCGGTAGTCGGTATAGAACTCTTGGACTACGCTTGAGAAATCGTGCATAAACAGGAACGACCACCTGTCGGTAATACGGGCCTTGGCCCAGAGAAGCGTACGCTTGAGATTGTAGGAGTTTTGTTTCTGGCCGTCGGGGTCTTGATACGACCAGCCTCCCTGTGCATAACCATTCAACGTGATACGGCTGGTAAGGTCTTTCAGCCAATCCGTTTCCGACTTACTCTGCTGCTGGATTTGCCGACGTGCGTCATTACTCGGCATTTCGAGCGAGCTTGATTGCTCTCGCTGCTCCGCCCGTTGTCCCATAGCGGCAGTGCTGCTGAACGCTGCCAGCACTACTGCCAGCGTCAGGCTCTTCATTGTTTGTCTTTTCATCGTTTTTTTACCATTTGGTTAGGATTTAGTCTGTTTATGCGCTGCAAAGATAACAATTATTCATGAAAAACAAACAAAAAGTCAATTATTTTTTGTAAATAAAAAAAAAGAAGGTTTTTATCATGGCATTTCGCATAAATTTACTAACTTTGCCCCCGTGAACGAACCGATAGTCGATATTATTACCAACCAGAAGGACCTGCCCGCCCTCGACAACACCAATTTTTTCCACAGCAGGCAGTTTTTTGAGATAGCGAGGCAGACGCCTCGCCATAAGCCCTACATGGCGGTAGTAAAAAACGGCGAGGGAGGCGTCATGGCCCATTTGCTGGCAATCGTTCGCTACCGCACGTCGTGGTGGCCACCTTATATATATATGCACTGCCGCCTGTTGGGCGAGGGCGTCTACAGCTATGCCCATGAAGGCAAGAGCGACAGCGAGCTCTTCGCCATGATGCTCGATGCACTGAGGCGCAAACTGAGCATAAGGGTGCTCTACATCGAAGTGAGTAACCTCAGCCAGAAGATGTTTGCATACCGTGAACTGAAGCAGCTGCAGTTCTTTCCCGTTCACTGGATGAGTATCCACAACTCGCTGCACAGCCATACCCCCGAGGAGCGTATCTCGGAGCGCCTGCAGAAACATATTGACAACGCCTACGCCCGCGGCGTAATCACCCGTGAGGTGAACGGCGAACAGGAGTTCCAGGAATTCATGAGCCTGCTCCGGCGCCACCACTGGCTAAAGCCCCGCCGCTATATTCCCGACAAGAAATTCTTCCTGGCCATCAAGAATCAGCACCACGGACGGCTCTACATCACACGCTATCACAACCACGTCATTGGCTGCTCGGCAGTGGCCTACAGCAACCAGAACGCCTACCTGTGGTATGCGGCCTTCCGCCGCAAGTCGTTCGTACGCCTGCATCCCGACGAGCTGACCATCTGGCACGCCCTCAAGGATGCCCATAGCCGTGGCTACCAGCACATGTTCTTCCTCGACGTGGGGTTGCCATTCTCACGAAATCCATTCCGAGAATTTATATTAAGATTTGGCGGCAAGCCCGTGAGCACTTACCGGTGGTTTCACTGCACCATACGGTGGATAAACGCATTGCTTTCATGGATATACCGTGACTAAGTTTCGGTAACTTTTCAAAAAAAAACGTAAAATACGCCCCCTTTCGGTGTGTTTGACATTTTTTTTTCGTACCTTTGCAAAGGAATAAATTTTCACAAAATGGCAAAGAAAAAGATTTTATTCATCAATCAGGAGATTACTCCCTACGTTCCTGAAACAGAATTGGCAGTCATGGGCAAAGCTTTGCCACAGGCCATGCAGGAGAAAGGTCATGAGATACGCACCTTCATGCCCAAGTGGGGCACCATCAATGAGCGTCGCGGACAGTTGCACGAGGTCATCCGCCTGTCGGGCATGAACCTGATTATCAACGATACCGACCACCCGCTGATTATCAAGGTGGCCTCTATCCAGCAGGCGCGCGTACAGGTGTACTTCATCGACAACGACGACTACTTCTCGAAGCGCCAGATGGAGAAAGACGAAATGGGTAACGACTATCCTGACAACGGTGAGCGCGCCATTTTCTTTGCCCGTGGCGTGCTGGAGACAGTGAAGAAGCTGCGCTGGGTGCCCGACATCATCCACTGTCAGGGATGGATGAGCGCCGTTGTGCCTCTTTACATCAAGACGGCCTACCATGAAGAGCCCTCCTTTGCCAACACCAAGGTGGTGACGTCGCTCTTTACCAAGAACCTGACCAAAGACCTTGGCGACAACTTCAAGAAGTGCGTGGAGTTCCGTGAGGCCACCGCCGACATGCTGGCGCCATATAGCGACACCTTCGACTTTGAGGAGATGGGCAAGCTGGCCATCGACTATTCCGATGGCGTGGTGATTGCCGCTGCCGATGTCAACGACAACCTTGTGGCTCACGCCAAGGGTAAGGGCATTCCCGTGCTTGACTATCACGAGGACTTTGCCGAGGCCTACGAGGAATTCTACAAAATTATTTGTCCAGAAGATTAGTATTTCCACTTCAATGAAGCATACAAACTTACTGGCAGGGATGGCAGCAGCAGTGCTGACCCTCTCTGCATGTAGTGATGACACCCTGAATATAGGCAACACACTTACACAACAGACCGACAAGCTGAACATCAGCACGGCCGACTATCAGGTAACAACCAGAACCGTACGCAAGGACAGCGTGGCGTTAACAACCACGGTGAACGGACAGCCTACACAGACCGTCGTCAGGCTTAATGCCGACTCCGTGCTCTTTCGCAGCAGTTTCTGCTACTTAGGCCGCGTGAAAGACCCGGAGACGGGAGCCTACGTCACCAGCGAATTCATGACCCAGTATAACCTGATGCAGGGTTTCTCACTGCAGAGCGAGGCCAAGATTGAAAGCCGCTCCAACAATATGGCCGCCTGCGACTCATGCCATCTGGAATTCTATATGGAGTCGCCCACCAGCATCACCGATACCCTGGCAGCACTGAAAATCAGAATACAGGAACTCGACCACCCCATGGAGGAGGACCGCCGATACTACTCCAACTTCGACCCCGTGAAAGAGGGCTACATCAGGACCGACGGCCTGACCATCGACAAGATGTTCTCGTATTGCGACCAGACGGTGAAGGACAGTCTGCGCGGACTGTCTAACTACTACCACAACATCGACGTCAAGCTCAACAAGCCGTATACCGACAAGAACGGCGTGACCTACAACAACTACGGCACCTATATCATGCAGCAGTACTACGCTCACCCGGAGTACTTCAAGAATGCCTACACCTTTATCCACAACGTATGTCCGGGATTCTATGTGTCGGTCATCGACGGCGAGGGCGTCTATACCGAGATTCCCGACATGGCGCTGCGCATGTATTACCGCTATAAGAACGACAAAGACTCGCTCATCAAGACCGACATCGCTCTGGCTGGTACCGACGAGGTGCTGCAGACCACGAAAATCAGTACCGAGGACGACGTGCTCCAGATGCTGGCAGAGGACAACACCTGTACATACATTAAAGCGCCCGCAGGACTCTTTACTGAGGTGCAATTGCCTATAGACGACATCTACCGCGGCCACGAGAACGATTCTATCATGACGGCTAAAATCAGCTTCCAGCGGATTAACAATAATTTCTATGACGAAGCTCTCGACATTCCCGGCTACGTCATGATGATACCTAAGGACAGCATCTACGCCTT
Source organism: uncultured Prevotellaceae bacterium (assembly GCA_946185805.1). Lineage (GTDB taxonomy): Bacteria > Bacteroidota > Bacteroidia > Bacteroidales > Bacteroidaceae > Prevotella. The sequence goes on from CAMHKU010000075.1 coordinate 8,298, forward strand.
CTTTGAAAAGAAGATGACGCCTGACAACAAGCAGACCTTCTATAGCAGCTATCTTAACAGCAACGGCCGCAATGCCACCAATCAGTATACTTTTGCTAATATCTCAAGCCTCATCACCCAACTGGCATATATGAAACGCAAAGGTATCAAGAACGAAGGGGAAGAGATATGGCTCAAGCAACATCCCAACTGGGACAAGGTGCTGCTGGTGCCTGTGCAGATGATCAGCTCGGCAACAACGACAACCACAACCTCTTCTACCTCCTACAGCTTTGAAAACTGCATGTCTATTGTCAGCACGAAGCTCGTTGGCGGCACTGATAACCCTTACGACCCGGTGAAGATTAACATCGTCTACGGAAAATTCGACAAATAACATAACCTCCCAACTTCTTAACCTCTCAACATTCAACATTTTGGCCGACGGCTATTTAGAGAAACAACAGCAAGACTATGAAGCGCGCAAGGCAGCATGGCTGAGCAAAAAGACACGCCGCTCCTTGCGCCCATTGCGCATAGACAAACCCGACGATGAAGCTCTTTAGGGTGGTCAGTGTGTACATATTGCAACCAAGTTGCAGTTTTCTATTACTACCTTTGCAGCCGTTAATAGAAAACATTCAATAAAATTAAGCAATATGTCACACCATCATCACGACCACGAATGTTGTTCACAGGAGCATCACTGTGAGCACAACAATCCAAGACGCTCCGTCTTACTCATCATCATCACGGCCGTACTGTTAGCTGTAGCCGTGGCCATTGAGCACTATATGGAGCTGCCCACGTGGCAGCTGCTGCTCATTTATATTATACCTTATTTAATAATAGGCCACGACACACTGAAGGAGGCTGTCGAGGGCGTAGCCCACGGCGACATGTTCAACGAGCACTTCTTGATGGCCATCGCCACCATCGGCGCACTGTGCATAGGGTTTATGCCGGGTGCAGAGACGGAATTCCCTGAGGCCGTCTTTGTCATGCTGTTCTTCCAGATTGGCGAACTCTTTGAAGGCTATGCCGAAGGACAGAGCCGGCGCAGCATCAGCCATCTGATGGACATACGCCCCGATGTGGCCCGTGTGGAGAGCGGCGATACCGTGGCCGCCGCCGGCGTGGTAGTGGGTACTATCATCGTCGTGCGCCCCGGCGAGCGGATACCGCTCGACGGCATCATCACTCAGGGCTCGTCGAGCCTCAACACGATGGCACTGACGGGAGAGTCGATGCCCAGAGCCGTGGCCGTGGGCGACGAGGTATACTCCGGGTGTATTAATATGGGCCAGGAACTATACATACGCACAACAAAAACCTTCGGACAGAGTACAGCGTCGAAAATCTTGGAACTGGTGGAGAATGCCGCCGAGCGCAAGTCACGGAGCGAGGCCTTCATTACACGCTTTGCGCGTATCTACACGCCCTTGGTGGTCGTTACAGCCCTGCTTATAGCCATCGTACCCACCTGTTGGGAGCTACTCTCTTGCGTTCCTTCGGTAGCATCTGAGCAGAGCCCGAACGCATCCTTTAACATACAATGGATTTACCGCGCACTGCTGTTTTTGGTGGTCAGCTGTCCCTGCGCTCTAGTTATCAGCGTGCCGCTGACATTCTTCGGCGGACTGGGCGGAGCCTCACGGCAGGGCATACTTATCAAGGGGTCTAACTACATGGACTTGCTGACAAAGGTCAGCGTCGTGGTGTTCGACAAGACGGGCACGCTCACACACGGACAGGTGGATGGCACCACGGTGACACACGACGACTTGAAAAGTGACAGCGCCGAGGCCGTCAGACGCCTGAAGATTCTTGGAGTGGAAAAGACCGTCATGCTCACTGGCGACCTTCAGGCCGTGGCCGACAGAATAGCCCACGAGGTGGGCATCGACGAATATCACGCCGAGCTGCTGCCCGCCGACAAGGTGGCGCACGTTGAGCGACTGCTTTCCACTCTCCACTCTACGCTCGGCACCAGGACGCTTGCAAGGCAAGCCCCCCCAACCCTCGCCTTCGTCGGCGACGGCATCAACGACGCGCCCGTGCTGGCACGCGCCGACGTGGGCATTGCCATGGGGGCACTGGGCAGCGACGCCGCTATCGAGGCAGCCGACGTGGTGCTCATGGACGACCAGCCGTCGAAGGTGGCCGACGCTATTACCATTGCCCGCCGCACTATAGGCATCGCCCACCAGAATGTGGTCTTTGCCATCGGCGTCAAGGTGGCAGTGCTCGTGCTCGCTTTTGCGGGGCTGGCAACGATGTGGATGGCCGTCTTTGCTGATGTGGGCGTCACACTGCTGGCCGTGCTCAACGCCATGCGCGCACTGAAGACCGAAGGGAAAAGCTGCTGATGAGACAAATTCAAAGTCTGCCTTTAGGGCCGAACTTAGACGACGTATAAACAGAAAACAAATCTCGCAAAAAGTTTGCGGGATTTGTTTTTTCTCACTATCTTTGCCAAAGATTTATTCACCAAAACAAATACTACGAAAGAATTATGAAGAAAAAATTTATCTGCGCTGTTTGCGGCTACGTTTATGAAGGCGACGAGGCTCCCGAGAAGTGCCCCATCTGTAAGGCTCCCGCCTCGAAATTCTCTGAGTTGAAGGAAACGGGCGACGTGACCTATGCCACCGTCCACCGCCTGGGCGACGGCAAGATTGAGGGTGTACCCGAGGAAATGATTGAAGAACTGCGCAACAACTACCGCGGCGAATGCGGCGAGGTAGGCATGTATCTGGCCATGGCCCGCCAGGCCGACCGTGAGGGCTATCCCGAAATTGCTGAGGCCTTCAAGCGCTATGGCTTGGAGGAAGCCGTGCATGCCGCTCAGTTTGCCGAGCTGCTGGGCGAGGTGGTGTTCGACACGAAGACCAACCTTGAGAAGCGCGCCGCCGCCGAAGAGGGTGCCTGCAAAGACAAGTTTGAACTGGCCAAGCAGGCCAAGGCTATGGGCTTCGACGCCATTCACGACATGGTGCACGAGGCCGCCAAGGACGAGGCACGCCACGGTGCCGGCTTCGCAGGACTGCTGAAACGCTATTTCAGCAAGTAAAAATACAATAAAAGCAAAGAAAATCCGTTTTATCTCTTGATGAAACGGATTTTATTTGCATTCCATATTATCCTCGCTATGCTACTGACGGCATGCTCCGACAACGACTCGTTTACTACGAGCCGCAGTAACTTGTTGACATTTACAAAAGACACAATCAAGCTCGATACCGTGTTTACCAACGTGGCATCGAGCACATACACCTTCTGGGTGTTCAATCATTCCGGCGACGGCATCAGGCTCAATAGCGTCAGACTGATGAACGGCAACCAGACGGGATTCCGGGTCAATGTGGACGGCTCGTATCTGGACAACACGTTAGGCTCGGTAGTCAACGACCTGGAGGTGAGGAGCGGCGACAGCATACGTGTGTTCGTGGAACTGACGGCGCCGGAAAACAAGAAAGAGGAGCCGCAACTTGTAAGCGATGACTTGATATTCTCGCTCGAAAGCGGAGTCCAGCAGCGCGTCCGTCTGCAATGCTATGCGTGGGATGCCCTGAAAATGACCGACCTGCACATTACCGCCGACACCATGATTACCACCACCAAACCGCTGGTGTTTTATGGCAAAGGCATTGAGGTGGACTCCGGTGCCGTGCTCTCTATCAAGGGCGCAACACTCTATTTCCACGACCAGGCGGGCATCAGCGTGCGAGGCACATTGAAAACCGACAGCGTGGTGATGCGCGGCGACAGATTGGACCACATGTTCGACTATCTGCCATACCACCGCGTGAGCGGACAGTGGCGAGGAATCCACTTCGAACGCTCGTCGGTGGACAATACAATGACCGACACAGAAATCCTCAACGCCATGACAGCCGTCAGGATTGACTCCGCGGCTATCGACACCCTCACACAGCGCCTTACCATGAACCGCTGTATTGTTCACAATGCCAAGGGGTTCGGCGTGGCAGCCTACAGCAGTAACATAGGGCTCTACTATTGTCAGATTACCAACACGCTGTTCGACTGCTTGGCAGTCTTTGGAGGCAAGGCCGAGGTCGACCATTGCACCATAGCTCAGTTCTATCCCTTCCAGGCTGACCGAGGCGCAGCACTCACCTTTGCTTCGCTCTATGATGATTTGCGGCTAAGTTGCACTAACAGTATTTTTACGGGTTACGATGCTGACGAGGTGATGGCGCTCAGGAATGACACTACCCTACTCTTCCGCTATCGGTTCGATAATTGCCTGATGCGTACGCCGGCCGTAGAGAACGACACCGTCAGTTTCAAGAATATACAGTGGGAAACGCCCAAGGACAGTATCCAAGGTAAACAGCACTTCGTCAACATCGACGAGGACAACCTCATCTATGACTTCCACCTCGACTCGCTCTCGACAGCCCACGGCAAGGGATGCTACATCAGCAGCACAGATGACGCTAACACTCAGTGAACAAAGGCTGAGAGGGGATAACCGAGATAGTTTAAAACTCCGTAAACGACAGCGGCATGAGCTGACTGATACCATCGACGGCATATACACAGCGACGTCCATAAAGCAGGATGCGCACCGGCTGCGAGAAACGCTTCTCGGTCTCTATCAGCACCTGACGGCAAATACCACAGGGAGAGATGGGCTCATACTGCAATTCTCCGTCAGTGCCACGGGCTGCGATGGCCAGCGTCTGAACAGCCACATCGGGATATTGCGCTCCGGCAGCATAAAGAGCCGAGCGCTCAGCACAGATACCCGCTGGATAGGATGCATTTTCCTGATTACAGCCCACCACCTCAACACCATTATTGAGCAAAGCGGCTGCACCCACGCTAAACCGCGAATAAGGGGCATACGAACGGCTCGTGGCCTCAATGGCCAAAGCTACAAGATGCTGCTCGCTGAGACTAAGCTCTGTCAGCTCATACTCCGTAAGAAGGCTTTTTAGTTCTATAGTTTTCATAACAGGCAGGTTTTAATGCCACAAAGATAATCAATTTTGACCAATCAACAACTTTTTTCGCCAAAATATTTTGCAGAAAACAAAAAAAGTATTACCTTTGCAGCCGCAAAAGCCAACAAGGTCGATGCAACCATTCAAAGGAGAGTTGGCAGAGTGATCGATCGCGCTGGACTCGAAATCCGGTATACCCTTATGGGTATCGGGGGTTTGAATCCCTCACTCTCCGCCATTTAATGAAAAAGGGAACCTTACGGATTCCCTTTTTTTGTGCCTAAAAATCAACGACTTGCATTTTTAACCCATTGAAAATCTGCTATATGGAAGGAGGAACGTCCCTAAAATGACATCAGCAGTCATCGGACATCTTCCGCTATTATAAGCACGGAATGTATTACCAGATGTATTACTGATGGACAGTAAAGAGCGTTACAACCGTTTCATGCGATTCTTCTCTACATGGGGCAAGATCCGCTATTTCGAGGATGTCACCGATGCAAACATCTTGGCATTGGATGAACATTTGG
>CAMHKU010000076.1 GCA_946185805.1 uncultured Prevotellaceae bacterium
CTTGCGCAGGAAGCCCGTAGCCAGGAGCATGCGCGACGACTTGATCTTGATGGCGATGATGTTGTCCTTGGCGGCCACGGCCTTGATCTTGCCGTACTCCGTCTGGTTAGAGATGGTGGTACCCTCGGCCTCGGGGTCCATCGTGTTAAGCAGGCGCACGGGGATGCCGGCATACTTGGCGGGCTGTACGCACGTGGGGTGCAGAATCTTAGCGCCGAAGTAGGCCAGCTCGGCAGCCTCTTCAAACTGCAGCTGGTGGACGGGCTGCGTCTTGTCGACCACGCGCGGGTCGTTGTTGTGCATGCCGTCGATGTCGGTCCATATCTGTATCTCCTCAGCGTTCAAGGCCGCTCCGATGAGCGAGGCCGTGTAGTCGCTGCCGCCACGCTGCAGGTTGTCAACCTCGCCGTAGGCATTGCGGCAGATGAAGCCTTGGGTAACATAGACCTGCTGACCCTCGTTGTCGGCCATGATGGCCTGCAGCTTCTCCTTGATATACACCAAGTCGGGCTCAGCGTTCTTGTCGGTGCGCATGAAGTCGAGCGCATTGAGCAACACAGCCTTAATGCCCTGCTCCCTCATGTAGTTCACCACCATGTTGGTAGACATCAGCTCGCCCTGTGCCACGATGGCTTTCTCCTCAAACGAGGTGAAGATTTCCTTCGTGAACGAGCGCAGGTAGTTGAACTCCTCCTTCAAGAAGTCACGCGTGGTCTGCTTCGTGGTCTCCTCGTTGTAGAGCTCGTCTACATGCTTCATGTACTTGGCCTCCAGGCGGTTGATTACCTCGTTGGCGCCGTCGGGATTTTTCTTATACAGGTAGTCAGAGATTTCTACCAGCGAGTTGGTCGTTCCCGACATGGCCGACAGTACGACAAACACCGGCTCGCCCGACTTGATGACGAGGCTGGTGACGTCTTTCATTCTTTGTGGCGTGCCTACTGAAGTGCCGCCGAATTTCATTACTTTCATAAAGTTATTATTTTCAATTCTTCAATTCTTCAATCCTTCAGTTCTTCTTCCGAGAGCTGCATATGAGAATAGTCATTGGTGACATCCACCAGACGGTGGTCACTGCAGCGGTAGACCTTGCCCGGGTACTTGTCGAGCAGCGAGCGGTTGTGGGTGGTGAGGATGACGGCAGTACCCTTCTGTGCGATGTCGCGCAGCAGGCGTATGATGTTGTCGGCCGTCTCTGGGTCGAGACTTGCCGTAGGTTCATCGGCCACGATGAGCTGCGGACTGTTGAGCAGGGCGCGGGCTATAGAGATGCGCTGCCGCTCACCGCCGGAGAGTTCGTGGGGCATGCGGTCCTTCATGTCAGTCATGCCCACCTGGGCGAGCACCTCGTCAATGCGGGCATCAATGCGGTCACGATAGCGCCAGCCCGTGGCCTTGAGCACGAAGTAGAGGTTGCGGTAGACACTGCGGTCGCTCAGCAGCTGCAGGTCCTGGAAGATGATACCCATCTTGCGGCGCAACTCAGGAATCTGCTTACGGCGTATGGTGAGCAGGTCGTAGCCCAGGACGGTGGCCTCGTCGGCCTCGTCGATGCTCAGTTCCTGATAGATGGTCTCCAACAGTGAGCTCTTGCCGGAGCCCACACGGCCGACGAGATAGATGAAGTCGCCCTCGCCGACGCTGAAATCTACAGCGTTGAGCACGACGTCACCGTCATCGTGATATATATTGGCATTCTTATAGTTTATCAGCACCTTGGTAATTTACTATTTGACGATTTACTATTTACTATTTACAATTTACTATTCTCCCTTCACCCTTCTTGCGTCCCTTCGGTAGCAAGCGAGCAAAGCTCGAGCGCACCTTTCACTCCATGGTGCCAGCGGCCTTGGCGGCGCGACGCTGCTTGTCCCAGTTGGGGTCGTGGCGACGGGCCAGCTCGGCGGCGACGTCTTCGATGCGCAGACCCTTGCTGGTGAGCATCACGATGAGGTGATAGATCATGTCGCTGGCCTCGTAGATAAGCTTCTCGTTGGTGCCGTTGGTAGCCTCGATGACAGCCTCCAGCGCCTCTTCGCCCACTTTCTGGGCAATGCGGTTGATGCCGTCCTTGAAGAGCGACGTGGTATAGCTGCCCTCGGGCATATCCTCGTGGCGGCGGTTGATGAAGTCCTGTAGTTCGGTGAGAAACAGCAGCGGGTTCTGCTCGTTGTCCTCGCCCCAGCAGGTGTCGGTGCCCTTGTGGCAGGTAGGCCCGTCGGGGAGGGCGCGCACGAGCAGCGTGTCGTTGTCGCAGTCGATCTTCACGTCGACGAGGTTGAGGAAGTTGCCACTGGTCTCGCCCTTCGTCCACAGACACTGGCGCGAGCGCGAGAAGAAGGTCACCTTCTTTGTCTTCATCGTCTTGTCGTAGGCTTCTTGGTTCATGTAGCCTAACATCAGCACGTTCTTCGTGCGGGCATCCTGGATGATGGCGGGCACTAAGCCGCCGCACTTTTCGAAATCTATTTTTGCCATTATATTATTTACGATTTACAATATTTCCGTTTTTTCTTTGTTGCGATTAAAGGCGTACGTTGATGCCCTCGTTTTTGAGATACTGTTTGAGTTCGGGCACAGGAATCTCGCCGAAGTGGAACACCGAGGCCGCCAGCGCCGCGTCGGCATGCCCTTCAGTGAACACGTCGCGGAAGTGCTCCTTGCAGCCGGCGCCACCACTGGCAATGATGGGTATCGACAGGTGGTCGGCCAGATAGCGCAGGGCGTCGTTGGCGTAGCCGTTCTTGGTGCCGTCGTGGTTCATCGACGTGAAAAGTATCTCGCCGGCACCGCGCTCCTGAGCCTCGTGAGCCCACTCAAAGAGCTGGCGCTCAGTACGTTCGCGGCCGCCCTTGAGATAGCAATGCCAGGACATTTGACTATTTGACGATTGACTATTTGACGATTGACTATTTCCTGTTTCGTCGTCGAGGCGGGCGTCTATGGCCACGACGCACACCTGAGAGCCAAAGCGTGTGGCAATCTCGTCGATGAGTTCGGGGCGGCGGATGGCGGCGCTGTTGATGCTCACCTTGTCGGCACCGGCATAGAGCAGTCGCTCCACGTCCTTCAGCTCATTGATGCCGCCGCCCACGGTAAAGGGGATGTTCAGCGTCTCGGCTACGCGGGTGACCATCTCGGTAAAGGTCTTACGGCCCTCAAACGAGGCCGTGATGTCGAGGAACACCAGTTCGTCGGCGCCCTGTTCGGAGTAGGCCTTGCCTAACTCCACGGGGTCGCCCGCCGACCGCAGGTTGACGAAGTTCGTGCCTTTGACGGTCTCGCCGTCCTTCACGTCTAAGCAGGGTATGATGCGCTTGGCTAATGACATTTTGGGTGATGGGTGTTAGGTGATGGGTGTTAGGTGGTGGGTGTTAGGTGGTGGGTGTTAGGTGGCGGGCGAGTTCGCTTAGGTTGATGCGCCCCTCGTAGATAGCCTTGCCGAAGACGACGGCGGGGATGCCGGCAGCGTCGAGGGCGCGAATGTCGTCGATGCCCGACACGCCGCCGCTGGCAATGAGGTGCAGGGTGGGGTAGGCCGCCATCACCTCTTTGTAAAGGTTGACGGCCGGCCCTTGCAGGGTGCCGTCCTTGGAAATCTCTGTGCAGAGCACGTTGCTGACGCCGGCATCGATATATTTCCTGAGGAATGGCAGCAGGTCTTCAGTAGAGTCCTCCTTCCAGCCGTTGATGCTGATTTTGCCGTTGCGCACGTCGGCGCCTAATATCATGCGGTCGGCACCGTACTTTTCGAGCCAGCCGATAAACAGCTCGGGATTGGTAACGGCGATAGAGCCTACCGTCACCATCTGGGCGCCGGCCTCGAAGGCTGTCTCAATGTCGGCGTCGGTCTTGATGCCGCCGCCGAAGTCAACGGCGAGACGGGTCTCGCTGGTGATGCGCCGCAGCACGTCGCTGTTGACAATGTGCTTTGACTTGGCACCGTCGAGGTCTACCACATGCAGGCGCTTGAAGCCTAAGGCCTCAAACTCGCGCGCCACCTCGGCCGGTGAGTCGCGGTAGACGGTCTTCTGCTGGTAGTCGCCCTTGGTCAGTCGGACGCATTGTCCGCCAATGATGTCGATGGCTGGAATCAGTTCTATCATTTATCTTTGAGATTTGAGATTTGAGGGTTGAGATTTATGATTACTTGAGGGCGAGGAAGTTCTTTAGAATCTGTTCGCCCACGCGGCCGCTCTTCTCGGGGTGGAACTGGCAGGCGTAGAAGTTGTCCTTGTGCATGGCGGCGGAGTAGGGCTGAATGTAGTCGGTAGCGGCGATGGTCTCCTGACATACTGGCACATAGTATGAGTGTACAAAATAAACGTAAGGGTCGGCTCCCAAATCCTTGAATAAAGGAGACACCTGGTAATCTCTTATCTCTGACCACTCACCACTTACCTCTAACTTATTCCACCCCATGCATGGCACCTTGTCCTCATGGCGCTGGGGGCGGAAGCGCTTCACCTCGGCATCGAACACGCCGATGCAGTCGACGTCGCCCTCCTCGCTGTGGCGGCACAGCAGCTGCTGGCCTACACAGATGCCGAGTACCGGCTGGCGTAGCGTGCGTATAACCTCGTCGAGGCAGCGCGCCTTGAGATACTCCATAGCGCCGCGGGCCTCGCCCTGTCCGGGGAAGAGCACACGGTCGGCTTTCTGCAGCTGCTCGGCATCGTCGGTCAGCAATGGCTCCAGCCCCAAGCGTTTCAGGGCGTTGACCACCGAGTAGATGTTGCCGGCATTATACTTTACTATTGCTACGTTCATAATTGCATGTGTATCTAAACATCCCTCCCTTGGAGAGGGCTTGGGTGGGCTTTCAGCTGAAAATGATTGTCTTGTTCTTATACGTCAGAATCTTACGCTCAATATGTTTCTGTACGGCGTGCGACAGCACAATCTTCTCCAAATCCTTGCCTTTGAGCACCAGGCTCTCGGGCGTGTCTTTGTGCGTGATGCGCGTTACGTCCTGCTCAATGATAGGTCCGGCGTCGAGCTCGGCGGTCACGTAGTGGCTCGTGGCGCCAATAATCTTCACGCCGCGCTCCCAGGCCTGGTGATAGGGTTTGGCGCCGATAAATGCCGGCAGGAACGAGTGGTGAATATTAATAATGTGATGGGGAAACTCGGCTATCATGTCGTCGGAGATAATCTGCATGTAGCGGGCCAGCACGATAAACGAGATGTCCTCCTTGCGCATGAGCTCCATCTCGGCGGCCTCCACCTCGGCCTTGTTGGAGTGGTCTTTCTTGATGCTCCACACGTAGTAAGGTATACCAAACTGTTCGGCCACGTATCGCAGGTCCTCGTGGTTGCTGACGATGCAGGGGATGTCGCAGGCAAATTCGCCGGCCTTCCAGCGCGCCAGCAGGTCGTACAGACAGTGGCTCATCTTCGAGACGAAGATAGCCATGCGCGGACGCTTGTCGCTATAATAGAGGCTGAACTTCATCTGGTAGCGCTGAGCGTAGAGCGTGGAGATGTATTCGTAAATCTTGTCGCGGGGAATGAGGAACCCTTCGAGTTCCCACTCTATGCGCATAAAGAACATGCCGTCGAGCTTGTCGACGTATTGGTCAAGGTAAACGATGTTACCCTTATTGTCGGTTATAAATTTCGTTACTTCCGTGATGATACCCTGTTTGTCAGGGCAGTGCAGAAGCAGGATGGCCGTCTGTTTCATGGGCGATAATTCCTTGTTTTCTTCTTTTTCGGTGCAAAGGTACTACTTTTTTGGCGTTTTCCTTTCACTTTGACTGTTTTTCTGCTTATTTGCTTTCGATTTCTTGCCGTGGCGGTTGTTGTGCTGCCCGTTGCCGCGGCTGTTCCAGCGGCCGTGGCGTCGCGTGTCGGAACGTTTCTTCTCGCGCTTGGTGTAGGCAGGCCCCTCGCCCAGATTCTCGGGCAGCGGGCGTTTCTCCACCTCCTTGCCTAAGAAGTGCTCTATCTCCTGGAACTTGTAAATCTCGGCCTCGCTGACGAAGGTGATGGCCACGCCGTCGCGGTCGGCGCGAGCCGTGCGGCCTATGCGGTGCACGTAGTCCTCGGCGTCGTGGGGCACGTCGTAGTTGATGACGATGCGTATGTCGTCGATGTCGATGCCGCGGCTGACGATGTCGGTGGCCACGAGCACATCCACCTGTCCGGCCTTGAAGCGGTACATCACGTCGTCGCGCTCCTGCTGCGACAGGTCGCTGTGCATCTCGGCGCAGTTGATATTCATGCGCTTCAGCTGGCGCGTGATGTCCTTCACGCGGTCTTTCTTGCCGCTGAAGACGATGACGCGCTGCAGGTCGCCGGCCTTGAACAGGTGCTCGATGATGCCCAGCTTCTGCGGGTCGTAGCACACGTAGGCCGACTGCTGAATCTTCTCAGCAGGCTTAGAGACGGCCAGTTTCACCTCCACGGGGTCGTGGAGCAGCGAAACGGCCAGTTCGCGGATTTTCGACGGCATGGTGGCCGAGAACATGACGCGCTGGCAGCTGTCGGGCAGCTCCTTGACGATGGTCAAGATGTCTTCCGAAAATCCCATGTCCAACATGCGGTCGGCCTCGTCGAGCACGAAGAACGAGCAGCGCGAGAGGTCGAGGTTGCCCACCTTCAGATGGCTTATCAGTCGGCCGGGGGTGGCTATCAGCACGTCGGCGCCCAGGCGCATGCCGCGCAGCTCCTGGTCGTAGCGGTTGCCGTCGTTGCCGCCGTAGACGGCCACGCTCGACACGCCGTCGAGATAATAGCCGAAGCCCTGCATGGCCTGGTCTATCTGTTGGGCCAGCTCGCGGGTGGGCGACATGATGACGCAGTTGATGGCGTCCTTGGGGTAGCCGCCGTCGTCGATCATCGACAGGATGGGCAGCAGGTAGGCCGCCGTCTTGCCAGTGCCTGTCTGTGCCACGCCCAATACGTCGTAGCCGTCTAAGATTTCGGGTATGCAGCGCTCCTGAATGGGCGTCATCTCGTCGAAGTGCATGTCGTAGAGGGCGTCCAGGATATTGTCGTTCAAATATGTTTCTTCAAATTTCATTCAATCCTAAATCGTAAATTGTAAATCGTAAATAGTAAATAGTAAATAGTAAATCGTCAAATCGTCAATCAATTCGGGGCTTGTCGCCAGCAGAAGTAGGCTATGAACACATAGAGGAAGTTTGGAATCCATTCGGCCAGCAAGGCCGGCGTGCCGGCATTGATGGCGAAGGTGGCGCTGATGGTCTGCAGCAGGATGTAGGCAAACGACAGCGCCAGGCCTATGCCCAGATAGAGTCCCATGCCGCCCTTGCGCTTGCGTGCCGACAGCGAGGCGCCGATGACGGTGAGGATAAACGAGGCGAACGACATGGCTATGCGCTTGTGGTACTCCACCTCATACTGCACCACGTTCTGCGAGCCGCGCTCCTGCTGCTTGGAGATATATTCGCGCAGCTCGGGACTGGTGAACGTCTCCTGCTGCCCCTTGAAGAACACCAGGTCCATGGGCTCCATCATAATCATCGTGTCAATCTCGGCGCCAGTCTTGATTTCCTCGCGCAGGCCCTTGAGCGTGCGGATTTTATAGTTCTGGGCGCGCCAGTGGAAGCGCGAGTCGCTGATGGTGTCGTAATGTATGACGCTGGCCGTCATGTGGCTTACCAGTTTCTTTTTCTCAAACTTGTCGAGCGAGAAGCCGTAGCCCGTCTTCGTCTTGTCGTCGTACTGCTGCAGATAGGCAATGATGCCGTGGCCCACCTGCAACTGCACGTTCGACGCCGACGTGATCTTCTTGTTGTTCTTGTAACGCTCTTCAAAGTTCTGGCGCACCACCGTTCCCTCGGGAATGACGAACGACCCTAAGTAGTAGTTCAGCAGAGCTATCAGCGCCGCCGATATGAAGTAGGGGCGCATCAGGCGCTTGAAACTCATGCCCGAAGCCAGCATGGCGATAATCTCGCTGTTGCCCGCCAGCTTGGAAGTAAAGAAGATGACGGCTATGAAGACGAACAGCGGCGAGAAGAGGTTGGCAAAGTAAGGCACGAAGTTGGCATAGTAGTCAAACACGATGGCCTTCAGCGGCGCGTGGTTGGTGGTAAACTTGGCCAGGTTCTCATTGATGTCGAAGACGATGGAGATGGAGATAATCAGGATAATAGAGTAGATGTAGGTGCCGATAAACTTCTTGATGATATACCGGTCCAGTCGCGTCAGATAGTGGAAGGGGTTGAGATAGCGCATCCACCCCAGATGACGGCCCAGCCAACGGAAGGGTCGTGCCACCTTGGTGAAGAATCGACCGACGGCGCGCTGCCGGCGGTAGCGCTTGCTGTGGCGGCGCAACCGGGCGAAGGTCTTGGGTTGTTTTTTCCTCTTTATCTTTATCTTAATCTTCATCGTCTGTTTCTGCTGTTGTCTTATTCAAGTTTTGCTTTCTCACACCGATAGCTGCTTAGCGTCTCTGTCCCAGCTGGTCAATCACCGAGCGCTTCCACTGCGTGAAGTCACCTTTTTCTATATGCGCGCGCGCGTCGCCGACGAGTCTCAGGTAAAAAGCCAGGTTGTGGATAGAGGCTATCTGCAGCGCCAGCAGCTCCTGAGCCTTGAACAGATGGTGCAGGTAGGCCTTCGAGTGCAGGCGGTCGATGTCGCAGCCGTCGGGGTCGATGGGCGAGAAGTCCTGCTCCCATTTCTTGTTGCGCATGTTCATCGTGCCCTCGTAGGTGAAGAGCATGGCGTTGCGGCCGTTGCGGGTGGGCATGACACAGTCGAACATGTCGACGCCGCGCTCTATGGCTTCCAACAGGTTCTGCGGCGTGCCCACGCCCATGAGGTATCGCGGACGGTCCTTGGGCAGGATGTCGTTGACCACCTCAATCATCTCGTACATCACCTCTGTAGGCTCGCCCACGGCCAGTCCGCCGATGGCGTTGCCGTCGGCACCCTTGTCGGCCACATACTTGGCGGCCTCGCGGCGCAGGTCCTTGAAGGTGCAGCCCTGAACGATGGGGAACAGCGACTGCTCGTAGCCGTAGAGGGGTTCCGTCTCTTCGAACCGCTTGATGCAGCGGTCTAGCCATCGTTGCGTCAGCCCCAGCGACTTCTTGGCGTAGGCGTAGTCGCTCTGCCCCGGGGGGCACTCGTCGAGCGCCATCATGATGTCGGCGCCGATGATGCGCTCGGTGTCCATCACGTTCTCGGGGGTGAACATGTGCTTGGAACCGTCGATATGGCTGCGGAACTCGCAGCCCTCCTCGCGCAGCTTGCGGATGCCGGTGAGCGAGAACACCTGGAAGCCGCCGCTGTCGGTCAATATGGGCCTGTCCCAGGTGTTGAACTGGTGTAGGCCGCCGGCCTTGCGCAGGGTGTCCAGTCCGGGGCGCAGATACAGGTGGTAGGTGTTGCCCAAGATAATCTGAGCCTTCACCTGCCGGCGCAGCTCGTCGAAGTGTACGCCCTTGACGCTGCCCACCGTGCCTACAGGCATGAAGATAGGCGTCTTGATCTGGCCGTGGGCCGTGGTGATTACACCGCTGCGGGCACTGCTGTACGGGTCGTTATGCTCTACGCAAAATGTCATATTATTCCTTTATCTTCTTGTAATGACTTCTAACTCCTTCTAACTTCTTCTAACTCCTTCTAACTCCTTCTAACTCCTTCTAACTCCTTGTAACTCCTTCTAACTCCTTCTAACTCCATCAGAATCCTCTTTCTCCTCGGGAATGTCAAAGGTCGTGGGGTTCTTTACCAGCTCCTTGGTCAGTGCGAAGTCCCAGACATCCTGTACATTCTCCACGTAGTGGAAGGCGACGCCTTTGAGATACATCTCGGGAATGTCGTTGACGTCTTTCTCGTTCTCGCGGCACATGATAATGTCGGTAATACCAGCACGCTTAGCGGCCAGAATCTTTTCCTTGATACCGCCCACGGGCAGCACCTTGCCGCGCAGCGTAATTTCGCCCGTCATGGCGGTGTTCTTGCGCACCTTGCGCTGTGTCAGTGCCGAGGCGATGGAGGTGGCTATGGTAATGCCTGCCGAGGGGCCGTCTTTCGGTGTGGCACCCTCGGGCACGTGGATATGGATATTCCAGTTGTCGAAGATACGGTAGTCAACGCCGAGCTTGTCGACATGAGCCTTGACATACTCCAGAGCGATGACGGCTGACTCCTTCATCACGTCGCCCAGGTTACCGGTGAGGGTAAGCTTGGCGGCTTTTCCCTTTGACAGTGATGTTTCTATGAACAATATCTCGCCGCCGACGCTCGTCCAGGCCAGTCCGGTTACCACGCCGGCGTAGTCATTACCTTGATAGATGTCGCGATAGAAGGGTGGGGTACCCAGCAGGGCCTCCACCTCCGTGGGGGTAATCTTGGTGGGTGATGGGTGTTGGGTGGTGGGTGATGGGTGCTGGGTGTCGCTGTCGCCCATTACCTTGCGGAAGGCCAGTTTGCGCATGGCCTTGTTAATCTGTTTCTCTAACTGGCGCACGCCGCTTTCGCGGGTGTAGCGCTCAACAATCATCTCGATGGCCGCCTTGTTGAACACGGGCTTTGGCGTTGTCAGGCTCAGGCCGGTGTTCTCCATTTCGCGGGGAATGAGGTGGCGCTTGGCTATCTCTATCTTCTCCTCGGTGATGTAGCCGCTCACCTCGATAATCTCCATACGGTCGCGCAGCGGTCCGGGAATGGTGGCCAGGTTGTTGGCCGTGGCTATGAACAGCACCTTCGACAGGTCGTAGTCCACGTCCAGGTAGTTGTCGTGGAAGGCGTTGTTCTGCTCCGGGTCGAGCACCTCCAAGAGTGCCGAAGCGGGGTCGCCGTTGTGGGTGTTCTGCGTCACCTTGTCTATCTCGTCGAGGATGAATACCGGATTGCTGGAGCCAGCCTTCTGTATCGACTTGATGATACGTCCGGGCATAGCGCCGATGTAGGTGCGGCGGTGGCCGCGAATCTCTGCCTCGTCGTGCAGTCCGCCTAACGACATGCGCACGTACTTGCGCTTCATGGCGGCGGCAATCGACTTGCCCAGCGACGTCTTGCCAACCCCCGGCGGGCCGTAGAGACAGAGGATGGGCGACTTCAGGTCGCCGCGCAGCGACAGCACCGACATGTATTCCAGTATGCGCTCCTTCACCTTCTCCATGCCGTAGTGGTCGCGGTCCAGGATCTTCTGGGCGCGTTTCAGGTTCAGGTCGTCGGACGTGTATTCGCCCCATGGCAGGTCTACCATCGTCTGCAGGTAGGTCAGTTGTACGTTGAAGTCGGGACTCTGAGGGTTCAGGTTGTCCAGTTTGTCGAGCTCCTTCTGGAAAGTCTTCTCCACTTCCTTCGACCACTGCTTCTTGCTGGCTTTCTGCATCAGTTCGGCCTTCTCCGGCGTTGTCTCGCCGTTGCCAATTTCGGCTTGCAGGTTCTTGATCTGCTGCTGCAGGAAGTAGTTCTTCTGCTGCTCGTCCAGGTCTTCGCGCGTCTTGTTGCGGATGTCGGCCTTCAGGTGCTGCAGGTTGATTTCGCGGTTCAGCAGCTTCAGTGTGGTAAACAGCCTCTCCTTGATGCTCTCCATCTTCAGGAGCATCATCTTGTCTTGGATGCTGAAGGGAATGTTCGAGCACGTGAAGTTCAGGGCCATGATGTCGTTGGAGATGTTCTGCACGGCAAAGGTGGCCTCGTCGGGAATCTCGTCGCTCATGTTGATGTAGTGGCTCACCTGCTGGCGCAGGTCCTGCATGGCGGTGAAGAATTCCTTGTCGCGCTTCAGGGGCATGTCCTCAGGAGCCTCGCTGACGCGCCCAATCAAGTAAGGCTTAACTTTGATAATCTCCTGCAGTCGTACACGAGCCAATGCCTGCACAATGGCTGTGATGTTGCCATTGGGCAGTGTCAACTGTTTTACAACCTTGGCGTAGACACCGAATTCATAGAGGTCTGTCAACCGCGGATCGTCTATTTCCGGATCCTTCTGGCAGACGATGGCTATGATGGTAGATTTCTTTTCGGCGCGCTTCACGAGCATCGAACTTGACTCGCGGCCTATGAGAATAGGCGACACCACACCAGGGAAGAGTACCAGATTACGCACGGGCAACACGGGAACCTCCTCTGGCATCTGAATATTGTCTATCAACTCCTTAAAATCTCCGTCTACATCGGCAATGACAGAGAATGCTTTGTTATTCTGACTTTCCAAAAACATATCTTCCTATATATAAGAGCGTGCAAAGTTACTAAATTTTATTGATATAAGCCGCTTCTTAACATTATTTTTCCTGTCTGCTATTTATTTTTTACAAAAATCATCGAAATATGTAGCTGGGAAATGGAATAAAGTTATTACCTTTGCAGCTATGAAAATAGTAATACTTGACAGCTATGGAGCCAATCCGGGCGATTTGTCGTGGGACAGGCTGAGTGAATTGGGCGACGTGACGGTTTATGACCGCACAAAAGCAGAAGAGACCGTGGCAAGAGCCGCCGGCGCCGAGGTGATACTGACCAATAAGGTCGTCGTGGGACGCCGGGAGATAGAGCGCTTGCCACGGCTCCGCTATATCGGTGTGCTGGCCACAGGTTATAATGTCGTGGATATCGTGGCTGCTCATGAGCACGGCATCGTGGTCACCAACGTGCCGGCTTACAGCACCGAGAGCGTTACTCAAATGGTATTTGCCCACCTACTGACGGTGACGAATCGCACAGAACATTATGCAATTCAGAACCGTAATGGCCGGTGGAGTGGGGAGCCAGACTTCTGCTATTGGGACACGCCTCTTACAGAACTGGCGGGCAAGACTTTCGGCATCGTGGGTCTAGGCAACATAGGACGTCGTGTGGCTGTCGTCGCACAGGCTTTCGGCATGAAGGTGGCTGCTGTTACCAGCAAGCGTGCAGAAGACCTGCCTGTCGGCGTCAATAAGCTAACGATAGCCGAACTCTTGGCCACGTCGGATGTATTGTCGTTGCACTGTCCATTAACCGACGCCACGCGGTATCTTATCTGTGCTGACACGTTGCGACAGATGAAGCCTACGGCCATTCTCATCAATACTGGTCGCGGGCCGCTGGTCAACGATCAGGATGTGGCTGCAGCTTTGAACGAGAACCGACTTGCCGCCTATTGCGCTGACGTGCTGGCCGAGGAACCGCCACGAAGCGGAAATCCGCTGCTGGCATGCCAGAATGCCTATATCACCCCACACATCGCTTGGGCCACACGCGAAGCACGCATCCGACTGCTCCATGTGGCTGTCAACAACGTTGTAGCGTTTGCTGAAGGACGGCCTGTAAACAAAGTTGTTTAACATATACGCGCGGACATATTTAATTATTAATTCAAGTTTTGCATTCGCTCAACTTTCGGAGTTAGAAGGAGTTAGAAGGAGTTATCGGCCTTTGG
>CAMHKU010000077.1 GCA_946185805.1 uncultured Prevotellaceae bacterium
GGCACCGAGAACGAGCAGTTCCTCGACCTCTACATCTCGCTGATGCGACTGGCCTACCAGCGCAAAATCCGCGACCTGAGGAAGTGGAGCGAGACGCTCGCCGCCTTCGGCCGCGAGAAGCAGAAGCGCTTTCTGCAGTACTTCCTCAAGATGACGCGCGAGTGTTTTATGTACAACTTCCAGCAGCAGGACATCGTCTACATGACCCAGCAGGAAGAGCAGTTTGCCAAGAACTTCGCCCGCTTCGTCAACGAGGCCAACATCCTGCAGCTCTACGACCTGGCCAACCTGGCCATCCGCGACATCGGCCAGAACGCCAACGCCAAGATTGTGTTCTTCGACTTCACCCTGCAGGTCATCGTGCTGCTGCTCGCCAAAGCCCCCTAACCCCAGAAGCCCCAGAATTCCCAAAATCCCCAGAAGCCCCAGAAGCCCCAAAACTCCCAGAAGCCCCAGAAGCCCCAGAAGCCCCAGAAGCCCCAGAAAAAAAACACCAGACTATGAACAAAGAATACGACATACGCACCGGCTGCGACCGCGGCCTCTGCCACCAGGCGGTAGGCCGCCAGGACCGCCAGCTGAACACCTACGACTGGCTGGCCGACGTGCCCGGCAACGACCAGACCACCGACCTGGTGGAGGTGCAGTTTAAGCACACCCGCAAGGGTTATTACCACAACGTGAACAACCTGCCGCTGAAGAAGGGCGACATCGTGGCCGTGGAGGCTAACCCCGGCCACGACATCGGCGTGGTGACGCTCACCGGCCGCTTAGTGAAGCTGCAGATCAAGAAAGCCAACCTGAAGTCGGAGGACGACATCAAGCGCGTCTACCGCCTGGCCCGCGAAATCGACATGGACAAATACCGCGAGGCCAAGGCCCGCGAGCACGAGACGATGATCGAGAGCCGCCAGATAGCCAAGGGCTTAGGGCTGGACATGAAAATCGGCGACGTGGAGTATCAGGGCGACGGACAGAAGGCCATCTTCTATTACATCGCCGACGAGCGCGTAGACTTCCGCCAGCTCATCAAAGACCTGGCCGCCGCCTTCCACGTGCGCATAGAGATGAAGCAGATTGGCGCCCGCCAGGAGGCCGGCCGCATCGGCGGCACAGGACCCTGCGGCCGCGAGCTGTGCTGCGCCACATGGATGAAGAACTTCATATCGGTGTCTACCAATGCCGCCCGCTTCCAGGACATCTCGCTCAACCCGCAGAAGCTGGCCGGCATGTGCGCCAAGCTGAAATGCTGTCTGAACTACGAGGTGGACGACTACATAGAGGCCGGCCGCAAGCTGCCCAGCCGCGAGGTGATACTGCAGACGCTCGATGCCGACTACTACCTCTTCAAGAGCGACATCCTGGCAGGGCTGGTCACCTATTCCACCGACAAGAACATGGCCGCCAACATAGAGACCATCACCGCCGAGCGTGCGCGCCAGATCATTGAGATGAACCGCCGCGGCGAGAAGCCGGAATCGCTGCAGGAGGGCGGCAAGCCTGAACCTCAGAAGACGATGGTAGACCTGGCCGGCGGCGACATCAGCCGCTTTGACAAAGCGAAGAAGAAGAAAAAGAAGAAGAGCGCCGCTGCCGCCTCTGACCAGCCTAAGAAGGAGGCCCAGCCCAAGCGCGACGACCAGCCCAAGAAAGAAGGTCAGCCCAAGAAAGGCGACCGTCCCAGGAAAGACGAGCCAAAGAAAGGCGACAAGCCGCGCCGGGAGCCTCAACAGAAGAAGGACAATCAGCCTACGCCCGATGAGAAGAACGTATAGGCACATAGAGCTATACCTTATTGTATATATGGTTGCACTGGTATTGGCCGGCTGCAACCAAGATACCATTTTCCACCACTACGAGCACACCCCTCTGAGCGGCTGGGAGAGGAACGACACCCTGCAGTTTCTAATCCCCACCAGCAGCCAGCGGGCCGTCGTCAAGCGCGACGTGGAGATACGCATGGCGGGCGACTACCCCTTTCAGAGTATCAACCTGATTGTGGAGCAGACCACACTGCCTGCCCGTCTCTTCCGCCGCGACACACTGAACTGCAACCTCGTCACCGCCAAAGGCAAGATTAAGGGCGAGGGCATCACCCTCTATCAATACCGGTTCGCCTTGCCCGACATCAGCCTCAACGAGGGCGACTCGCTCTCTGTCAGCATACGCCACAACATGAAGCGCGAGATACTACCCGGCATTGCCGACATCGGCCTGCGGCTGACAGCTTACTAACCCATCCATCTATCACCCATCACCCAACACCCATCACCCACCCCCCATCACCCAACACCCATCACCCAACACCCAACATGAACAACGACAACATGAACCGCCGCGACTTCCTGCGCCGCTTAGGCCTCGGCGCCGGTTCAGCCATCGCCATGATGGCCCTTGACCCCCTGCAGGCATTGGCCAACACATCTCCCGTCAACCGTCAACCGTCACCCGTCACCCAAGAAGAGCCCGCCCGCATGACCTACCGCGTGCAGCACGGCTCAGGCGAGCAGATATCGCTCTTAGGCTTCGGCATGATGCGCCTGCCCAGGGAACAGGAGGAGGTGGACCGCCTGGTAGACTACGCCATCGCCCACGGTGTGAACTACTTCGACACTGCCCCGATGTATATGGGCGGACAGTCGGAGGTGCTCACCGGCAACACCCTCTCGCGATACCCGCGCGACAAATACTACGTGGCCACGAAGATGTCGAACCAGAACCGCCGCCTCTGGTCGTTCGACGAGTCGAAGCGGCTCTACGAGCAGTCGCTGGAACGCCTGAAGGTAGACTATATCGACTATTACCTGCTCCACAGCATCGGCGGCGGCATGGAAACGCTCAAAGGGCGATTCCTCGACAACGGCATCCTCGACTTCCTGCTCAAGGAGCGAGAGGCAGGGCGCATCAAGCACCTGGGGTTCTCATACCACGGCGACGTGCGCGACTTCGACTGGCTCTTAGACCGACAGGAGGAATACCACTGGGACTTCTGCCAGATACAGATGAACTTCCTCGACTGGCGCCACGCCTCGCTGCGCGGCGGGCGCCGCGTTGACGCCGACGCCGAATACCTCTACGGCAAGTGCGAGAAAACGGGCGTGCAGTGTGTCATCATGGAACCGCTGCGCGGCGGTGCCTTCGGCCGCATGGCCCAGGAGCTCACCGACCAGCTGAAAGCCGTGCGCCCCGACGACAGCCCCGCACGGTGGGCCTTCCGCTGGGTGGGCAGCTATCCCAACATCCTCACCACACTGAGTGGCATGAACAAGATGGAGCACCTGGAAGAGAACGTCAAGACCTTCTCGCCCTTGGAGGTTTGCACCGAGGCCGAGAACAAGCTGCTGGCGTCGATAGCCGACCAGATGTCGGGATTCCCCACCATTCCCTGCACCGCCTGCGAGTATTGCATGCCCTGCCCCTACGGCGTCAACATACCTGCCAACTTCACCTACTACAACGAGGCCGTCAACAGCCACGTGCTGCCGCTGCCCGACAAGTCGGCACCCGACTTCGCCGACCGCAAGAAGACCTTCACCGACGGTTATCAAAAAGCACTACCCGACCAGCAGGCGTGGGCCTACCAGTGTCAGGACTGCGAGGAGTGTCTCTCAAAGTGCCCCCAGCAAATACGTATCCCCAACCAGATGGCACGCATCGTGGAGACCCTCCGCGGCCCGCGCCGCTAAGTATGGCTAAAAAACTAGAGCAACGGTTCGGCAAAGACTTTCCCGACAAGATGACGCCCGAACAGGTTCGGACATTTCGCGACGATGTGCTGAACATCGTCGGTCAGATACCGTGTGGACGGGTGACGACGTACGGCACAATTGCGACCTGGGCCGGGTGGCCCAGTCATTCGCGCATGGTGGGGCGCACGCTGCGCTATACCCCCGGTGCTGAGCTGTTACCCTGCCATCGGGTGGTCAACAAGGATGGGCGCACGGCTCCCGGCTGGAGCCGCCAGCGCCCGCTGTTGGAGGCTGAGGGCGTGACGTTCCGGGCCAACGGCCATGTGGACATGCAACAGCACTTGTGGGAGCCAGAGGATTTTTATAGATGATGCCAAGGGCGATTATCGAAAACTGGGAGCGCTGCGCAACGACGGCGGCAGGCGTTCTTTTAAACGGTTACCCAGAGATTACCGGCGGCTATAATGGAAGTAGTCAACATCGACGTATCCGCCGGATTGGCGTGTGGCATAGTTGAAGATGGCAAACTTCGACCCCATGAAGAAGCGGCGGTAGTCGAACACCATGCGGTAGCCCTCGGTGCCCGTCGCCGTCCAGTGGTCGCCGTCAAGGCTATAGTAGAAGGTTGCCTTGTCGCCATGCCCGGGCTGGAAGTCAGCGTCGATGCGCAGCCAGAGCTTCTGCTGTCGGGCGTTGAGAGTAATGCTCTGCACCACCCGCTCGTCGACCTTGGTGACAGCCTTCTCGCGGTCGGTGAGGGCGACGCTCTGCTCGCTCATCTCCAGCGTCAGGCGGCTGCCGTGCTTCTTCACTGTCAGCACGCCGCTGTCACCGTTGAACGCACAGAATCCGGCGCAGTCGCCGTCCTTCATGTGGCTGAGGTCAAAGCTGACGATGCCGCTGCATGTCGGTCCTTCCATGCGCTGCGTCAACGTGTTTGGCGCCAGATAGAGGTTTGGCACCACGCGGCTCGTCGTCAGGCGCAACCATCCGGGGCGTGCCGTGAGGCTCCATGCACTGTTCACCGGGTTGTGGTTCCACTGCCAGTGGAGTCCCAGCTTGCCGGTAGCACTTGCCGTGACCCCTGTGGCAGCTCCCTCCGGGGTATCGCCGAAATCATCGCTGCAGACAATAGCCGCAGCAGGCTCGCCACTCTTCAGCGGGCGCATGACGTCGGGCACCCGCCCATTCTCGTCGCCAATCATGGGCCAGCCGTCAATCCAGCGCACTGGCGAGAGCGTAGGCACACGTCCCACGCCGCCACGGTCTTGGAAGATGACTGCCAGCCAGTCGCCATCCTCGGTATCGACTATCGTGCCCTGGCCCACGTGGGGAAAACCGCCGAAGTCGCTTTCTAGGATTACCCGCTTCTCGTATGGCCCTTCTATGCGGTCGGCACGATAGCACACCTCGCGGCGGTGGCGTCCCGGTGCCCACACCTGGCTGATCATCAGCAGATAGTACTTACCACGATGCTTGATCATGCGGCTGCCCTCCAGGATGCCCGTCTCGTCGGGCTCGCGCTGGAAGAGCTGGCGGTGGCTGCCCTCAACGACGTCGCTCAGGTCGGCCTTCAGCTCCATCATCTCGCCCGTACCGTAGACCACGTAGACGCGGGAAGCCCCGCCGGCCTCTGCGGGCTGGTCGTCGAAAAACAGCGAGCAGTCGTGGAAGTGGCGCAGTCTGGAGACGAGCGTCCACGGCCCTTCGGCACGGTCGGCGCTATAGATATAGGTGCGCCCCATGTCGCCCCCTTCGTTGGGGGCCAACAGGGCGTAGAACTTACCGTTATGATACTTGAGCGACGTGGCCCACTGTCCGCGGCCGTAGACGGTGCCCACGCCATCGTAAGGCCCCTTGTCGAGTGGCAGTCTGAAAGCCAGGTCGTATTTCGGCGAGTCCGTCAGCCGGTCGTAGACGTAGCCTACGGTCTGCCAGTTTTTCATGTCGCGCGAGCGCATGATTGGGGCGCCGGGCATGAGGTGCATCGTGGTAGACACCATATAGTAAGTGTCGCCCACGCGGATGACGTCAGGGTCGGGCACGTCGGCCCAGAGCATAGGGTTGGTGATGGGCGCCTCCCGGCGTATTTGCACGGCCATGGGCAGTCCGGGCTCCTCGTAGCCCACGCGCACGAAGACGGGTATGGCGGCTTTGTCGACGCGGGTGGTTACCGTCTGTCCGCCATCGTAGTGCTGTCCTGTGCGGTAGTCTGTCCATCCGCCCTTGTTCTTGGGCAGATAGGTAGCCCACTCGGTGACACCCGGCTCGGTGACGGGGCTGACGAGCAGCGACGGGCCAAACATATACTCATACTTCTGCTGCAGGGCCTGGGGGTCGTCGCTGAAGTCGAACACCAGGGGCCGCATCAGCGTGTAGCCCTCGCTGGCAATGCGCTGGGCGCACCGCTCCAGATAGGGCCGCAGCGCCTCGCGATCCCTCAGGCAGCGGGCAATGACGCGCTGCGCCTCGGGGCCATAGTTCCACGGCTCGGTATTGCTCATATAGCCATGCACACGCATCAGCGGCAGGTAGACGCTGGTCTCTATCCAGCGCAGCATGCGCTCGATATAGTCTTGATTGGTATACTGGTCGCCGGGACGGAAGAATCCGCCGGCATCGTAGGTCCACCAGGGCACGCCGGCAGCCTGCACTCCCAGTCCGGCCACAATCTGCCGGCGGAAGGTTTCCCAGTCGTTGCCCACGTCGCCGCTCCACAGTGCCGAGCCATAGCGCTGGATGCCGGGGAAGCCGCAGCGGGTCAATATAAACCCACCCCCAGCCCCTCCCGAAGGGAGGGGAGTCTGATTACCCTGCTGCGGGGACTTACCTGTCATCTGTTGATTGCATGCTTTCAGCCCCTCATACACCGTCTTGTTGACCAGCAGGGGGTAGACATTGCGCACCTGTTCGCCGGCCCAGCGCCCATTGTTGACGCGGCGTCCTGCGAGGTCGTCGTTCTCGGGCTCAGTGGCGTCCTGCCACCAAGCGTCGATGCCTAAGGGCACCAGGCGCTCGCTGAAATGACGCCAGTAAGCGGCGGCGGCCTCGGGGTTGAAGAAGTCTATCCAGTCGGTACCGGGAATATAGTAGTTGCCAGCCACCATCTGACGGCCCACCTCCGACCGTTTGTCGATTTTCGACCACACGCTGAGCATCAGCCTGATGTCCATCTTGTGCAGACTGTCGGTGAGCGCCTTGGGGTCGGGGTAGTATTGCTCATCAAACTGCATGGAGTTCCACCCATGCTTGCCCCAGTACTGCCAGTCTTGCACCATGACGCTCACCGGCAGCCGCTCCTGGCGGAAGCGGTTGGCGGTCTGCAGAATCTCCTGCGACGAGTGGAAGCGCTCGCGACAGTGGATATAGCCCAGCGCCCAGGAGGGCATGAGGGGTGCGGGTCCCGTCAACTCGCGGTAGGTGGCAATCACCTCGTCGGGCGTCCCCACAAACACGGTATAGTCGACGGCCGTGGCCACGGGCGAGCGGAAGGTGGTCTGGTCGTTCACCTTATTATAATATAGCACAGGGCGGTCGTCCTTGGTCAGCTCGGCCGTCAGCTGGTGGCGACCCTTCGTCAGGTGGACGATGGCCGAGGCCGTGGGCGGCAGCCACAAGTTCTGCATCTCGATAACGGCCTCGCCGTCGATAGCCAGGTTATGGCGGCGGGCCATCTTCTGGCCCACATCTAACAGTAGGGCATAGTCGCCGTCGGCGCTGATGTCTACCGTGGCTTCATAGACATGACGCTGGCGTACCTCCTGGCGGCCACCCTCGGTGGTTGTCACGTTGACCACCTCCTGACGGCCGGCCTCTGCCTTGCGGTTCAGGGCTATGCTCTGGCTGCAGGGGTTAAACTCCGTCATGCCGTAATTGTTCCACAGCACACCGTAGCCGCCGCTCGACAGCACCATGGGCAGCGAAATCTGGGTGTTCACCTGAGTGAGCCGCCGCGACAGCCCGCGCACGTTGCTGTAGCCATCCTGGAACTGTCCCAGTCCGAAGAGGCTCTCGCCGCGGGGAGAGTCAAAGGTCAGCGTGGCCACGCCGTTGTGCAGGGTGTGGGTGCGGGCCGTAAAGAGCGGGCGCCCCTGGCTGTTGCTGATAGTGAGCGTCTGCCGGCGGGTGTCAATCTGATACCTGAAGGCGGCTCCCTGGCCCGTTGCCGTCGTGCCGTTAGCCGTGGCTTTCTCGGGTCCGTTGACATAAATCCATTCGGGCAGGTCGTTCTTGACGTCGCCCTCGGTATACTGCACGCGCACGGCATTATGAGCCAGCGGCGTGACGGTAAGCCGCCCACGGCCGAACTTGACGGTCTCGGCATTCAACTGTAGAGCAATGAAAGCGAAAAGGAGTAAAAAAAGATGCTTCATATTGATGGTGGTTAAATTTTGTGCAAAGATAAGAAACAAAAGGCTATCAGATACCATCAAATCGTTTCATTTGTTTTCTTTCATGTAACAAAAAGCGGCAAGAAACAAAAAAAACATTAAATAAGTGTACAACATACAGAATAATTTAGTATATTTGCTCACAAAATCTAACCTACAAATGCTTATGCCTATGAAAAAGCCAGCCATCAGCCTCGTTGCACTCCTGTTTGCCGCCACCAACGCCGGCGCGCAACCCCGCCCCAACGACGACGGGACGGTGACCTTCAGTTATAAAAACGACTCTGCCCGGAGCGTTATGGTCGACGTGCAATTCTGCGGACGCCGTGAGATGAAGCGCGGCGCCGACGGCACGTGGACAGCTACCGTAGGACCGGCAGCGCCCGACTTCTACCCCTACTGCTACATCGTTGACGGGCTGAGCATCATGGACCCCGAGAACCCGCAGTATTTCCCCAACGAGGGTTTCAAGAGCAGCATGCTGGAGATCCCTTCCAAGGCGGGCAGCGCCGCTCCCCCCCCGACAAGGCGGGCAGCGCCGCCACGGCCTCCGCCAAGGATGGCAGCCAACTGGCCGCCATCCGCCCCGTGCCCCACGGTCGTCTGGAGTACATACACTATTACTCCAAGAGTCTCGGCAGCACCAATCAGGCGGTGGTCTACACGCCGCCACGCTATATGGAGAACCCGCAGAAGCGCTACCCCGTGTTCTACCTCATCAGCGGCACCACCGATACCGAGGAAGTATATTATAAGGTGGGACGCGTCAACTATATCCTCGACAACCTCATTGCCGAGGGGCAGGCCCGCGAGATGATCATCGTGCTGCCCTACGGCAACCCCGCCAAGCTGCTGCCCACACCGCCGGACTATACCACGCCGCCGACGCAGTTCGGAGGCGATGTGTTCAGCCTCGACCTGGTGAACGACCTCATACCTTACGTTGACAAGAACTTCCGCACGCGTGCCGACCGCGACCACCGCGCCATCGGCGGTTTCTCGCGCGGCGGCAACCAGGCCCTCTTCAACGGCCTGAGTCATCTCGACAAGTTCTCTTACCTCTGCAGCTACAGTTCGTTTACGTCGACAGACATTCCCGGCGTCTA
The DNA here is from genome assembly GCA_946185805.1 of uncultured Prevotellaceae bacterium. Lineage (GTDB taxonomy): Bacteria > Bacteroidota > Bacteroidia > Bacteroidales > Bacteroidaceae > Prevotella. The sequence goes on from CAMHKU010000077.1 coordinate 9,187, forward strand.
CGACAACAGCGGCGACACCAACAAGAAGCTGCACCTGCTATGGCTCGGCGTGGGCACCGACGACTTTCTCTATGGCAGCGCCCGCGACTACATGGCATTCCTTGACCAGAAGGGTATCCGCAGTGTTAAAGAGCTGACCAACGACAAGTTTGGCCACACGTGGATGAACGCCCGCTACTTCCTGGGCAAGTCGCTGCCCCTGCTGTTCAACAAGAAAGCCGCCGAGGCAGCCATGAAGGACGGCCAGCCGGCTCCCGCCGCTACGGGCAAGGAGAAACCGTTCACACCCGGCGTCCTGGCAAGGATGTTCCCCAAGCCTATCGTCTCGCCCGACTATGGGGAGCAGGGCATCACCTTCCGTCTGAAAGCTCCTGAGGCCCGGCGGGTGGAGCTGCACTGCGAGATGCTGCCGCTGAACATCGCCATGGTGCGCGACACGGCCGGCGTCTGGGAGGCCACCCTGCACGACTACCTGTTTGAGACCTTCGAATACCACTTCATCGTCGACGGCACACCCATGGCCGACCCTCAGAACATGCTGCTCTCACCCCGCCGGGGCTTCAAGCCCAGCATTGCCGACAACCCGCGGTCGCCCTTCCACTTCGCCACGATGGGCGACATGCAGCACGGCCGCACAGGTTACGACGTGGAGCGAGGGGAGGCGTGGTACATGTCGCCCATGCCTAAGACGCCCACCATACCAGCCTTCATACAGCTCGTGCCCGGCGAAGGCGACACCATGGAGAGCTGGTTCAAGGTAGGCGGTGCCGACGCCATTGCCGACCGCTTGGTGGCCGACGGCAAGACGCGACCCTGCATCATCACCACCAGCGACCTGAAGTTTATGCAGCAGAGCGGCATGCCACAGATGCCAAACTTCAAGGTGCGCACGCTACGTGCCGACGACTATATGACGTGGCCGCAGCGTCGACGCGCACTCTTCCGCCTGCTCATAGAAATAGGTAAGGAGCCGGCACCGTCGTTCCCCGCCTTCGGCGGCGGTGCACCCGGCGGCGGCTTCGGCAGTGACAACGGATTTTAACAGAACGCACATTATACATATTTATCATATTGTAACAAATGAACAAACGAACAACTCTCGCTGCCCTGCTTGCGGCAGCCACTCTGGGGCTTAACGCCCAGAAGCCCATGACTGCCCCGAAGGGCGGCAAGGCTATCAGTGACGAACTTATCGGTATCTTCTTCGAAGACATCTCAAGCAGTGCCGACGGCGGACTCTATGCCGAACTGCTGCAGAACGGCAGCTTTGAGTTTAACCCCGGCGAGCGCGACGGCTGGGGACCGGGCACGGCCTGGCGCATGATTCGCCCCGGCCACTCGCTGGGCAACCTTGAAGTGCGTATGGACAAGCCCCTGCACGCCAACAACCCCACCTACATGCGCCTGCACACCGAGCGCACGAGGGAGTTTCACGACTATAAGGGCTGGCGGGGATTCGGCCTGCAGAACGACGGCTTCGACGGCATCAGCGTCAAGGGCGGCCAGAAGTACGACTTCTCGGCTTTCCTGCGCAACGTAGGCACCGCCGAGCCTAAGCAGGTGCGCATAGCCTTGGTAGAGCCCGGCGCCCGCGGCAAGGAGACCAAGCTGCTGGCCGACACTACGCTGACCGTCAACGGCGGACAGTGGCAGCAGTATAAGGCCACACTGACACCCAATGCCGACTGCCAGAAAGCCGCCCTGCAGGTGCTCGTGCTCACCGTGGGCGACCTCGACATCGACCAGCTGTCGCTCATGCCGCAGGACACCTACAAGGGTCACGGACTGCGCAAAGACCTCACTCAGGCTCTGGCCGACCTCAAGCCTAAGTTCCTCAGATTCCCCGGCGGCTGCGTGGTACACGGCGGCGGCGACGGTTTCTGGAACACTTATCGCTGGAAGACGACCATCGGACCGCGCGAGCAGCGCCGCCAGCTGAAGAACACCTGGGGCTACCACCAGTCGATGGGCTTGGGATACTATGAGTATTTCCAGCTGTGCGAAGACCTGAACATGGCACCACTGCCCATCCTGCCCTGCGGCGTGTCGTGCCAGGGTACCAATGGCGGCTGGAACATGTGGCCCACGCAGGCCCAGGATGTATGCCCTATGAGCGACATGGACGAATGGGTGCAGGACGCCCTCGACCTGATAGAATGGGCCAACGGCGACCCCGCCACCTCGAAGTGGGCCAAGATGCGCGCCGACCAAGGTCACCCCAAGCCCTTCGGACTGAAATACCTCGGCATCGGCAACGAGGAGAAAATCTCGCCCGAGTTCAACGAGCGCTTTAAATATATGTATGAGAAGGTATCGAAGGCTCATCCCGAGATTGTCATCGTGGGTACTGCCGGCCCCGGCTCTCACCCTAAGAACCCCGACTATGAGGCTGGCTGGGAACTGGCCGACGAGCTGCAGATGCCCATTATCGACGAGCACTACTACGAGAAGAACGAATACTTCCTCTCCAGCCGCCAGTACGACAGCTACCCCCGCGACCGCAAGACCAAGGTATACTTAGGAGAGTATGCCGCCAAGGACAAGAAACTCATCGACGCCCTGGCCGAGGGTCTGTACCTGCTGCATGTGGAGCGCAATGCCGATGTGGTGGTGATGACCAGCTACGCCCCGCTCTTTGCCCGCAAGAACGCCACCAACTGGAACCCCGACCTTATCTACTTCGACAACGAGCGGCCCTACCTGACCTGCAGCTACTACGTGCAGCAGATGTTCGGACAGTCGAGCGGTCAGTATTTCTACGGCGACTGTGTCAGCTTCCAAGGCGACGAGCCTTACGGCAAGATCCAGCCGCAAAAGGACGTACACTACGGACAGTCGGTCGTGCTCAACACCAAGACGCGACGCCTCTTTGTGAAACTCGTCAATGCCGGTGGCGAGGCCAAGAAGGCCGACATCAACCTGAGCCGCTTCTCGCTGAAAAAGAACGTGACGGTCACCACCCTCACCGGACAGCCCGACCAGGAGAACAACTTCGAGCAGCAGCCCATAGCGCCCAAGAAGGAAACCCTGAAGGCCAAGAAGAAGTTCACCTTCGACCTGCAGCCCTACACCATGGTCATGTTCGAATATCAGCTGTAAGTTAACAGCCTAGACCAACAAAAAAGCGCCCTCCGTGGAGGGCGCTTTTTTGTTAGTTACTTATTCTTCAGCAGGTCGCGAATCTCGGCCAGCAGCTCTTCCTGCGTGGGACCCTTAGGAGCCTCGGGAGCGGGAGCTGGCTCTTCCTTCTTGCGGTTGAACTTGTTGATGCCCTTGAGCATGAGGAAAATACAGAAGGCCACGATGAGGAAGTCAACGGTGTTCTGAATAAAATTGCCATACTTCAGCACGGCAGCACCCTCGCCCTCGCCAATCTGGAAAGCCAGGTTGGTGAAGTCTACGTTGCCCGTCACCATACCTACCAGCGGCATGAGCACGTCGTCGACCAGCGAGCTAACAATCTTACCAAACGCACCACCGATGATTACACCGACAGCCATGTCCAACACGTTGCCCTTCATGGCAAACTCTTTGAATTCACTGATAAATCCCATAATCTTTAATCTTTAATGTTTAACGTTTAATATGTTATATAATTAGAAACTACCTCAAAATCTACGCTTTTTTGCTATCTTCGTATGACAATCGACGCCAAAGAAGGTTGATTTTAGTCATTTTAATGCTTAATCTTTACTCTTTAATCTTAATTAATATTGTTTTCGACTGCAAATATAGATATTTTTTTGTAACTTTGTGCCCGAAAACGGAAAAAAGTATCCGTAAGTAATATTTTTTTGATTAATAACAGGTAATAACCCTTTAAATAACAAACAAAAAGAAATGACAAAAGTAGCTATTAACGGCTTTGGCCGTATTGGTCGCCTCGCTTTCCG
>CAMHKU010000078.1 GCA_946185805.1 uncultured Prevotellaceae bacterium
TCAAGGCCGACGGTGCCGTGTACACCATCAGCGGCCGCAAGGTGGCCGACGCCATTGAGGGTGCCACGCTGCCGAAGGGTATCTACATCGTAGGTGGCAAGAAGATTGTAGTGAAGTAAGGGTCACTACTCTATAGAAGCTATAGAAGCTATAGATACTATAGATGCTATAGATACTATAGATACTATAGATACTATAGATGCTATAGATACTATAGATACTATAGAAGCTATAGCCTCTAAAAAAAAGCAAAAGAAAACTCTACTTTTGTAGGTTTTCTTTTGCTTTTTTTGTATCTTTCCTCTATAAACTTGAAAACAAATTGCCCCGCAAGCAAATATCTGGGCAGCCATCAATCTCAAAGAACCACGACAACTTAACACGGCAACCTATAACAAATAAATGTGACTTAGAGCACGTAAAGAATAGAAAAAGAGCGTATGTGTGCCTTGATTTCTAACTTTTCGGGGCAATTCGATTCAATTTTTATCTCAACTGGCTTATAATCTCGGAAATTTTATTTAAATTTGCAGGCAACACTGGGAATCAAAACTTTTTGTTATAACATGAACAAGAAACACTATCTACTATCAATCATGCTGCTGGTGGTTCTCTGCACAACGCTCTCAGCAGCCACCATCACCCGCGACGAAGCGCGCCAGAAGGCGCAGCAGTTTCTCACCCAGCGCCACGCCGGAAACGCAGCCAGCCGCAGCCTGAAGCAAGCCCCGCTGAAACTGGCTGGGAACACCGTCGGCAACGCTACCACCGATGCCGACGAGCTCTACATCTTCAACGTCGGCCAGCAGGAAGGCTTCGTGATTGTCAGCGGCGACGACAATACGGCAGAGCCTATCCTCGGCTATGCCGACCAGGGCGCCATCGACAGCGACAATATGCCAGACAACCTCAGGGCATGGCTGCAGGGCTATGCCGACCAGATACGCTGGATGCAGCAACACCCCGAGAGCCGCCAAGCCGCCGAGAGCCGCAGTGCCAAGAAGGCAGTGACAGCAGTGAGAAGTTCCATCAGTCAGCTGCTGACGACAAGGTGGAATCAGGGGAATCCGTATAACACCTATTGTCCTGAAGTTCTTTATCCTGATAACAGCTATCAACTTGCCGCAACAGGTTGTGTCGCAACAGCTACAGCACAAATCATGTATTATCAAGCTGTAAACAAAAATATCAACCAGACTACTACAACAGTAATACCTTCTTATTTTGCAAAGGAAAACGGCGTTTTCTGGTATTTTGGCAACTCTGGGTCAAACAAAATGTCTGAAAAATCTAAAAGAACCTTTGATTGGAGCAAAATTGACCCCACACTAACGACTACAGATGCAAAAGAAGAGGTTGCCCGACTGATGGAATACATCGGCGCCGCTGTTGAAATGCAGTATGGCCCTGAGTCAAGCGCCAGCAACGAGGCCGTTCCCACAGCGCTATCAGAATACTTCGGCTACGACCCCGACGCCAGAACCGTCTATGAAGACGACTACACTTACGAGGAATGGGTAGACCTCATCTACACCGAGCTCTCCACCAACGGGCCGGTACTTTTAGGCGGTCAGTCGTCAGGGGGCGGCCACGCCTTTGTCGTTGACGGATATACTGACAACGACTATTTCCACATCAATTGGGGCTGGGGAGGCTTAAGCGACGGAAACTACCGACTTTCGGCGATGAGACCGGAACATTTGGGTGTTGGCGGAGGCACTGGCTCTATCGACGGCTACAACTCTAATGTGACAGCTATGGTCAACGTCAAACCTACAGACGACGGTGTCAATCAACAGGACGCAGCATGTTTGACGGCGACAATATGCGACACACCGGTATCTTCGGTGGGGAAATATCAGGTTGGCGCTGACACCTATTATTCTGTACTTAACGGATCCAACCTGGTGGGCATACCGGTTAACTACAGCTTCATCAATAACACCGGTTGGGATATCTCTTTCGACTGGGCATTGGCACTTTATCAAGGTAATGAACAAAAGCAGATTGTTAATCTAAATGAAAATATATCTTTCCGCAGCAAACAGCATTATTTTGGTAGTTCCACGCACCACATCGACGGTACAGAACTTACTGACGGTGAATACCGTCTGCTTTATGTCAGCCGTAAGCATGGAACTGAACCGTGGCGTGAATGTGAAGGCAGCGACCAGCACTACGTCAAGGTGGTCATTAATGGCGACAACATGACTTTGACCAATATGCCTGCCAGCATCAAAGCAACCTATGCGGATGGTTCACAGGGCACTATAGAGCTGTCCTCAACGATAGATACACCCCAAAGTGCTTTGTCTCTTGACATCAGCAGTGTCAGTGGTGTAACGACTGTCACGCCCAACAGCAATCCTAACACCCTTTACTTTGTCGGAGAGACTACTCCTGCAGGGCTGGAAAACTGTAATGTCGTCAAGAACGGTGTCGCTGAAAAACTTAATCTGTCTGACGACTATGGATTCTATTCCCCTACAATGTTCTATGCCAATGCTGCTACCTATACCCGCAAATTTGACATCGGCGCCAACGGCTCTGGCGGGTGGAGCACCATCGTTGTTCCGTTTAACGTAACAACTATAAAACAGGGATCAAAAGAACTTAGCTGGTTCAAAAGCGATGATGACAGCGGTGACTTCTGGCTGAAATACTTTAGCAGCGAGGGGGCTGGCGTTGTAGGATTTGACTATGCAACAAGCCTACAAGCCAACATGCCATATATTATTGCCGTGCCAGGTAATGCGTGGGGTGAAAAATTCAACCTGACGGGTAAAGACATTACGTTTGAGGGCGGCGGCTACATATCGTCATCAATAATACAACCCTCTCGCACGGGCTCTCACTATGGCTTTGTAGGCACTACCGTCAGCGACGCTGTTGCAAACAGTTATGTCCTAGACAGTGAGGGCAGCAATTTCGAACGTACATCGACCACCGTTGAACCTTTCCGCGCTTACTTTGTGCCGCTCACGGCATCGTCTTCGCAGTACGCCCAACTGGCAATAGGTTCAGGGAGTGCTACCCCCACAGCCATTACCCCCAACATTGCCCTGCCCACGCGGCCGGCGGGTAAATATTACAACCTCAACGGCCAGCGTGTAGCGCAACCCCGGAAGGGTCTCTACATCGTTGACGGCAGAAAAGTAATCGTGAAATAAACAAAGGAGGGCAGCGCTATGAAACAAAACTATATCAAGCCCACGGCAAACGTCATTACCATCAACAACGCCACACCGCTGGCAGATTCATTCGAACACCTTAGCGGCAGCATGCAAAACAACCCGGGATTTTCCGGATCACGGTTGTTCTCACCCTCCTGGCAGTGGGAGGAGGCGGAAGAGACGACAGACAACGACGAGAGCGACTGGGACTTTGGCGAAGAAGACTAACCGGCAGGTGGGGCATCAGCTCGTCGTTCCGATGGACGACGAGCTGACGCTTTAATCATGGTTACTAACAACATTATGGTATTTTTGTGCGGAAACGAATAAAAAACATGCTGTGTGTTTCTATCGTTTCCCTACTTTTTGTTACCTTTGCATGCTGAAATCGAGACAAAAGCTAATATTTTAAAACTACATTTATGAACAAAAAACGATGGACAACGTTGCTGTTGCTGTTCTGCATGACCGTGCTCACGGCACTGGCCCAGCAGAGCCGTAACCGCGACATTGTAGGAATGGTGGTCGACGAGCAGGGGGAACCGCTGCCCGGGGCCACGGTGACAAACGTGAAAGGCAGGGGCGACCGCGAGACCTTTGCCGTGGTGACCGACGTAAACGGACACTTCAAGCTGACGCTCAGCGGCGACGTGCGCCAGATAGAGGTGAGCTACGTGGGCTTCGAGACCCAGGTGGTGACCCTCGTCGGCACGATGGACAGCTACCAGATAACCCTGAAGCCCGACTCCAAGTCTATCGACGAGGTGGTGGTGACGGGTGTGTTCACCCGCAACGCCAACACCTTCACCGGCGCTGTGACCACGGTGAAAGGCGCCGACCTACAGCGCGTGGGTAATATCAACGTGCTGCAGTCGCTGAAGAACATCGACCCCTCGTTCATGCAGCTGGAGAACCTAGCCGCCGGTTCGAACCCCAACGCGCTGCCCGACTTCCAGATGCGCGGTGCGTCGACCATTGCCAGCGTGCAGGGCGAGTATGCGTCGAACGCCAACCAGCCGCTGTTCATCCTCGACGGCTTTGAGACCGAGCTGACCAAGATTCTGGACCTCGACATGAACCAGGTGCAGAGCGTCACCACGCTGAAGGACGCCACGGCCAAGGCCATCTACGGCGCGAAGGCCGCCAACGGCGTCATCGTCATCGAGACCGTCAGGCCCGAGAGCGGCAAGATGCGCATCACCTACACCGGCTCCATGTCATTGGAGGTGCCCGACCTGACGAGCTATGACCTGGCCAACGCCGAGGAGAAGCTGCGCGTGGAGCGCATGGCTGGACTCTTCACGTCGAAGAGCGCGCAGAGCCAGATAGCCCTCGACCAGGCCTACACGCAGAAGCTGCGCGAGGTGCTGGCCGGCGTGGACACCGACTGGCTGGCACAGCCCGTGCGCAACGGCTTCGGCCACAAGCACTCGCTCTACTTGGAGGGGGGCGACAAGGCGATGCAGTATGGCATCAACCTGTCGTACAACCGCATCGGCGGTGCCTTGAAAGGCAGCGACCGCAACACCTTCTCAGGAGGCATCACGCTGGCCTACAGGGTGAAGAACCTGCAGTTCCGCAACAAGCTCACCATCGACTACAACAAGAGCAATAACTCGCCCTACGGCACCTTCGACCAGTACTACCGCATGAACCCCTACAGCCGTCTCTACGACCAGAACGGCCAGATGGTGCGCTCGTACTCGTACACCGACAACACCGGCGTGTCGAGCGACTATGCCAACCCACTCTACAACTCGACGCTGAACACCTTCGACCGTACCGACTATACCAACATCACCAACGACTTCTACCTGGAGTGGTTCATCAGCGACGAATGGAAACTGACGGGACGCTTCGGCATCGTCAACAAGAAGTCGGGAGCCGACCTCTTCAAGCCTGCCAACCACACTGACTTCGTTGACCAGACCGACGCCTTCCGCCGAGGCTCCTACCTGCAGACCAACGGGACGAACACCGACATCTCGGCCGACCTCGGTGTGCAGTGGTCGAAGATGTGGCAGAAGCACCTCTTCTTCGTCAACGGACAGCTGTCGATGGCCGACAATAAGTACAACAACACCAGCGTCACCGCCGAGGGCTTTGCCAACGACTTCATGGATGACATCAAGTTTGGCGCACAGTGGGCAGAGGGCGGCAGTCCCACCGGCACGGAGGGCATCTCGCGCAACTGCGGCGGACTGCTGTCGCTGAACTACTCGTTCGACGAGCGCTACCTCTTCGACGCCAACTACCGCCTGATGGGTTCCTCGGAGGCCGGCCGCGACAACCGCTGGGGCTCGTTCTGGTCGGTGGGCGCCGGTTGGAACCTGCACAACGAGTCGTTCATACGGCAGCTGGGATGGATGAACCGCCTGAAGCTGCGCGCCAGCTACGGCTTCACTGGGTCTCAGGGATTCTCGTCGTATGACGCCATTCCTACCTTCATCTACTATACCGACAAGGCCTACAACGGCTCCATCGGCTCCTACGTCAAGGGACTGGCCAATACCGACCTGCACTGGCAGGAGAAGTACGACACAAACATCGGCCTCGACGTGGCTCTGTTCAACAACCGCCTGACAGGTCGCTTCGACTACTATATTGCCAACACCAAGGGCATGGTGACCAACGTCACCGTGCCCTACACCACGGGCTTCTCAACCTACGTGGCCAACCTCGGCGAGACAGAGAACAAGGGTGTGGAACTCTACCTGAACTACAGGGTGTTCGACGGCGGGCGCGACTATGTCAACGTGTTTGCATCGATGGCCCACAACAAGAACAAGCTGAAGAAAATCTCTAACTCGCTCCGTGCCTGGAACGAGACTCAGGATGCCAACATGCTGGAGAACAAGACCACGGCACCTCAGGTGAAGTACTATGAGGGCTGCTCCATGAGCGCCATCTGGGCCGTGCCGTCGCTGGGCATCGACCCGCAGACGGGTAAGGAAATCTACGTCAAGCGCGACGGCTCCGTGACCTATGAGTATGACACGCAGGACCAGGTGGTATGCGGCGACACGCAGCCTAAGTGGAACGGCAACTTCGGCATCAACGGCGAAATCAAGGGATGGGGATGGAACATCACCATGAACTACCGTTGGGGCGGACAGATTTACAACCAGACGCTCGTCGACAAGGTGGAGAATGCTCCCCTGCAGTTCAACGTCGACCGCCGCGTGCTGACAGACCGCTGGCAGAAACCCGGCGACGTGTCGCTATACAAGGCTATCACCGACCAGAGCGTCACCTATCCCACGTCGCGATTCGTGCAGGACTACAACCTCTTCACCATGGCCTCTGTCACCCTCTACTACGACTTCCGCAACTGCGCCTTCGTCAAGAACTCGCTCCTGGAGCGACTCAAGGTGAGTGCCTATACCAACGACCTCTTCGTGGTGAGCAGCGTCAAGACCGAGCGAGGCACCAACTACCCCTTCGCACGCACCTTCTCGCTGTCGGCTCAGGTGACCTTGTGATTGAACATTGAACATTGAAGACTGAACATTTGAAAATAGCTCAATATGATTACCAAAAGCATAAAACATTTCATCGCCACCGGCTGCCTGTGCTGCGGTGCCGCCGCAGCCCTCACCTCCTGCAACGACTGGCTCGACGTGGAGCCAAAGTCGCAAATCAAGGAGGAGAACCACTTCAGCCGCGAGGGCGGATTCCGCGACCAGCTGAACGGGGTCTACACGCGTATGACCACCAAGCAGATGTATGGTCTGAACATGGGCATCGGCTTCGTAGAGGTGCTCTCACACAACTACGATGTCAATCCCAACGGTGAGTGGCGCTACGCGGCCGAGTTCGACTATGCCAACTCCAACAGCGAGGCTACCATCAAAGATATCTGGGCCGAGACCTACAGCGCCATCGCCAACCTGAACCTTGTCATCAGCAACATCAACGGCACTGACTCTACGGTCTTCCTCGACAACGGCTACCACCTCTGCCGCGGCGAAGCCTACGGACTGAGGGGTTTCCTCCACCTGGAACTCATGAGACTCTTCGCCTGTGCGCCGGCCATGGACCGCAATGCCCCCGGTGTGCCTTACGTCACCAGCTACCAGACGAGTGTCGCCAGCCAGAAAACCGTAGGCGAAACCATGCAGATGGTGGTCGGCGACCTGCTGACAGCCCGCGAGGAGCTGAGCCACGACTCGCTGCTCATCAGCAACTCGCCCTACAACTTCAGGGCATCGCGCGTACCTTATTTTAATTATTATGCCGCTACGCTGACCTTGGCCAGGGCCTACCTCTGGATGGGCGATACCGAGAATGCACTGCGCTACGCCAAAGAGATTGTAGACATGGCTCAAAGCGATGCTTACAGCAAGCCTTTCTCATGGGTACACTTCACCTCCATGCAGAGCGCCAACCTGCACGAGGTGGACCGATTGTTCACCTCTGAGCACATCTTCCGCCTGCCCATCAGCAAGTGGGAGGATACGGGCAACTACTACTTCAAGGCACAGGGCGGTGTCAACGCCCTCACACCCTCCGACAACACTGCCGAGAACATCTACGAGCTGAGTGCCGGCTACGGTAACGACTACCGCTACCTGCGCGGCTACGAGCAGGACGGCGAGCGCCGCTATATGTGCAAGCTGTGGCACATCGACGGCTCGTCGTGCAACGACATGCTGCCTCTGATGCGCATGACCGAGGCTTACTATATTGCCGCAGAGTGCATGAAGCAGTCTGACCCCGCCGGCGCCGTAGCTCTGCTCAACGAGGTGCGCGTGAACCGCAACCTGTCGGCCTTCCCTCTGGCCGACAGTCTGACGCCCGACCAGATACAGCAGGAAATCTATAAGGAGTATCGCAAGGAGTTCGTAGGCGAGGGCGGACAACTCTTCTTCTACTACAAGCGCCTCAACCTGCAGGAAATCAAGGGAGCCAGCGCCCGTGGTTCCAAGTCGGTCTACGTGCTTCCCATCCCCACCAACGACCAGGAGTTTGGCGGATACAGCAACTGAACGCCGACCCAAGAACATTGAAAACAGAACATAGAAAATAAAAAAGCGATGAAAAAATCCAAGCAAATCCTAATAGCCGCAGGTTGGCTATGCTGCGGCGCCGCAGCCCTCACCGCTTGCTCCACCGACGAGGACTTCTATTACCAGGACACCCCCCGTGTGCGCCTGGTAGGCCCCTCCATGTGGACGGCCGGCTCTGACTCGCTGACCTACTCGTTCGTAGCCTACAGTGCCGAGACCACCAACGTGCAGCTCGACGTCGATGCCTACATTATGGGCAGCACTGCCTCCGTAGACCGCACCGTGGCCCTCGCCGTTGACCCGGCGCTGACCACCGCCTCGGCCGACCTCTATAACGTGCCGCAGACCGTCACCGTGCCCGCCGGACAGAACCACGGCACCTTCACCGTCACCTTGAACCGCTCGGCAGCCCTGAAGAACCAGAGCACACGCATGAGGGTCGTCGTGGCCGAGAGTGCCGACTTCAAGCCTGGTGTCAATGAGCAGAACCACCTCACCTTCATCTGGACCGACAAGCTCTCGCGACCCAATAATTGGGCCGAGCTGGAGGAGTTCTTCGGACCTTACAGCGACGCTAAGTACCGCTTCATGCTCGAGAACGCCGAGCCAGGCACCGCTTTCAGTGCCAGCACCATGACGTGGGCACAGCTGCAGAGCTTCAAAATCAAGTTCCAGAACGCTCTCAACGCCTACAACGCCGCCCATCCCGGCAGTCCGCTGACCGACGAGAACGGCGTGCTGGTCACGTTTTAATTGATAATGGATAATTGACAGTTGATAATTATGGTTACAAAATTCAGAAAGATCGCCGCTTCGCTCCGCAACTCCACAGCCGCCTCGCTCCGCAGCCTTTTCACCGCTGGTTGGCTATGCTGCAGCGTCGCCGCAGCCCTCACCGCCTGCTCCGCCGATGACGGCAACTACGACTACCTCACCGCCGACGAGATAGGCACCATCAAAATTGACACCGTAGGCATACAGAACCGCCTCGTCATGGCCTACAACCTCAGCTACGGCCAGCACGTGGAGTATGAGCCTAACGTACACTACAGCCACCCCGAGCGCCTGCGCTACCGCTGGTTCTACCTCACCCTGACCAACTACCGCTATCAGGCGGTGCAGGTGGGCAATGAGCTGGTCTACCCGCCCGCCGACACCATTGGCTACCAGCGCAAGCTCGACTGGACCGTCGACCTGAAGCCCGGCCAGTACCACTTCTACCTCATGGTGGAAGACACTATCAGCGGACAGAAGGCCTACTTCTCGCCCGTAGAGCAGTACACCGTCGTGGCCTCGGCAGGCACTCAGGGCGGACTCTACCTGCTCACCGAGCGCGACGGACAGACTGACATCGAGGTCTACACATCGGCACTGATGCTCATCTATGGCGGCGACAACCAGTACACCCGCTACTACAGCCAGACAGCGGGCCAGCCGCTGCCCGGCAAGCCACGCTTCATTCGCGGTACGCACACTGGCTCCACGTCGAAGAACGGCTACATGGTGGCCACCTCTGAGGGACTCTTCCGCATTGCCGCCGACGGCATGACCATCATGGACACCTTCGACGACATGTTCTACGAGCGGCCCGCCGTCTTCAACCCGCAGGCCAGCTGGTTTGGCAACTCCTGCGACTTCCTGCTCAACGACGGCAAGCTCCACGTGCTCTATGTCAACAAGGCCAACGACCGCAAGTTCTCGGCACCGGTTGCCGGCGACTACGAGGCCTACCCCTTCCTGATGAAAAATACCTACACCTCCTGGGGACATGTTGAGGGGGCCATCGATGCCTGGCAGGTGGTCTACGACCAGAAGAACCGCCGCTTCCGTCCCTACTATTCGCAGGCCTCCAGCGTTACGGCCTTCAAGTCGACCATCGCTGATGCCTACGTCGATGCCAACAACGTGCCGGGCGACGTCAAGGCCGTCTTCCAGGGCGGTGGCAACTACGCCTGCGTCGTCACCGTCATCGAGGGTGTGCCCTATCTCTACCGCTACAACTTCTACAACGTGGTTGACAACGGCGACCTCTCGGCACAGGGTGAGCGCTCCATCATCAACCTCTCGGGCTGTAAGGACATTATGAGCGCCAAGCGCTTTGCCTCCAACACCAGCGGCTATGCCTTCTATTATGCTACTGACAACGCCGTCTACTCCTTCTCGGCCAGCAGCGGACAGACGGAGTCGAACACCGTCTACGAGTGTCAAGCCGGCGAGCAGGTGACGGCTATTTATGCCTGGGGCTCGGCCGGCGGCGGATGGCCCACCAGCGACTGCGGGTTCTGGATTGGTATCTGGAACGAGCAGCAGAAGGACGGCAAGCTCATACAGTATGAGGTGGACGTCAACTACGGCACCCCCAACTCCATGTGGGGACCCATGTTCGGCGCTCCTGACAACCCCGTTGTCACCACCGGCTGGGGCAAGATCGTCGACATGACCAATACCGACGCCGAGTAATTGAACATTGGATATTGAACATTGAACATTGAACATTGAATATTGAACATTGAACATCGAACATTGAATATCGAACATTGAATATCGAACATTGAACATCGAACATTGAACATCGAACATTGAACATCGAACATTGAATATTGAAACGATGAAAACAACCAAGCTGATCCTCATAGCCGCATGTTGGCTATGCTGCGGCGTCGCCTCAGCCCTCACCGCTCACACTACCCTCACCGCCTGCACCTCCAAGCAGTCTCCCCAGACCAGCTACCGCGTAGCAGGCACCATAGCCGGTCTGCCCGACAGCACGGTGCTCACGCTGACCCCCGTCAGCCACGACCGTGAGCAGCCCCTGGCCGAGGCCGTCGTCATCAGCGGGAAGTTTGAATTTCAGGGCGAGCGCGAGTTCCCCATCATGGTGCGCCTGGCTGTCAAGGACAGCTGGGGCGGCACCGTCCTGATGCTCGAGAATGTCGACATCGCCATTGAAGGCACGGCCGAGGTGAAGCCCGGCGAGGGCGGCAACCCGTCGACCGTCAGCTTCAACGACCTCAAGATTACGGGCTCGCCCCTCACCGACAAGCTGCGCTCCTATCAGGCCCGCCGCGACTCGCTCGACGTGCTCTATAAGGAGTATCATGAGCGCAACAAGGAGGGTCAGGAGCTGATGATGCAGGCCCGCCAGTCGAAAGACCCTGCCCAGATCAAGGCTGCCCAGGAAAGCGAGAGCTGGAAGGCTTTCGAAGCCGACGAGCACAAGTTCTTCCAGACCGTCGAGAGCACCTTCCAGGCCATTATCGACGAGAACAAGGACACCTACTGGGGACCTATGATGGCCATTTACCTCTACTCGTATTTCACCACAGAACAGCAGGCACTGTTCAAGTCGTTCTCGAAGGAGGCGCAGCAGAGCTACTACGGCGAGAAGATGCGCGACGAGGTGTTCCCCGGTGGCGAGGTAGGCTCGCCGGCCAAGACGTTCACCGTGAAGGGTGACGACGGCAAGGAACTGACGCTGAAGCAGCTGAGCGAGGGTAAGAAGGTGGTGCTCATCGACTTCTGGGCATCGTGGTGCGCTCCCTGCCGCAAGGAGATTTCCAATGTCAAGGCACAGTATGCCAAATACAAGGACAAGGGTTTTCAGGTGGTCAGCATCTCTATCGACAAGGACGAAGCCGCCTGGCGCAAGGCCCTGGCCGAGGAGAAGCTGGAGTGGCCTAATTTCATCGACCGTTCGGGGGCTGCTGACGTCTACAAGGTTAGGACAATTCCTGCCATGTTCCTCGTTGACGCACAGACGCAGAATATCATAGCTGCCGGCGACGCGGCCCGTGGCGAGGCTCTGGCGGCGAAGCTTGCCGAGCTGTTCAAGTGATAGAGCGGCTGAAAGCTGCCGACAACACCCCGCCGAGTACTTTTTCGCTATAAAAGTGGCCGATGCTTTTGGTCGTTTGGGATTTTTTACGTACTTTTGCGCCACAAGGGAGCCAACCATCAAGAAAGGCGCTAAAAGCATTATCATGATTGACCGAGCGACAGTAGACAAGATTATAGACGCGGCGCAGATAGTCGACGTGGTGTCAGAGTTCGTGACGCTCCGCAAGAGCGGCGTGAACTACAAGGGGTTGTGCCCGTTTCACGACGACCGTAACCCGTCGTTTATGGTGAGCCCGGCCAAGAACATCTGCCACTGCTTCGTCTGCGGCAAGGGCGGCACCCCCGCCGGCTTCCTCATGGAGCACGAGCAGATAACCTACCCCGAGGCACTGCGGTGGCTGGCAAGGAAATATAACATTGAGATTGTTGAGAAGGAGCTCACCGACGAGGAGCGGGCGGCACAGAACGACCGCGAGTCGATGTTCATCGTCAACGAATGGGCCAAGGACTGGTTCCACAATATCCTGAAGAACGACCCCGACGGTCTGGCCATTGGCAAGCAGTATTTCCGCAGCCGCGGCATACGCGACGACATCATAGAGAAATTCCAGCTGGGCTACGCCCCCCAACGCCGCGATGCCCTGGCCACCGCCGCCCAGAAGGCGGGCTACAAGGCGGAGTTCCTGGTGAAGACGGGGCTGTGCTATGAGAATGAGAGGGGACTAACCGACCGCTACTCGGGTCGTGCCATCTTCCCATGGTTTAACGTGTCGGGCAAGGTGGTGGCCTTCGGCGGCCGCGTGCTCGACTCGCGCACCAAGGGTGTGGCGCAGAAATACGTCAACTCGCCCGACTCCGACATCTACCACAAGGAGCGCGAGCTCTACGGCATCTACCAGGCAAAGAAAGCCATCGTAAAGGAAGACCGTGTGTTTATGGTCGAGGGCTATACCGACGTCATCGCTATGCATCAGGCGGGCATCGAGAACGTGGTGGCCAACAGCGGCACGGC
>CAMHKU010000079.1 GCA_946185805.1 uncultured Prevotellaceae bacterium
TGGAGCAGACCATCCTTGCCGGGCATAATCTCAACGAAGCAGCCATAAGGCATGATGCTGCGCACGACGCCGTCGTAGATTTCGCCCACCTCGGGAATAGCGACAATGGCGCGAATCTTGCTGATAGCAGCGTCGATGCTCTCCTTGTTGGGACCGCTGACCTGCACCTTGCCCACGCCGTCGATTTCGTCGATGACGATGGTAGCGCCCGTATCTTCCTGCATCTGCTGGATGATTTTTCCGCCTGGGCCAATGACGGCTCCGATAAACTCCTTGGGAATCTCGAAAGCCTCGATACGGGGTACATGGGGCTTCAGCTCGGCGCGCGGCTCGGCAATGGTGTCGGTAATGCAATCGAGGATATGCTCACGACCGGCCTTAGCCTGCATGAGAGCCTTCTCCAGGATGTCGAACGACAGACCGTCGCACTTGATATCCATCTGTGTGGCCGTCAGGCCATCGCGCGTACCGGTGGTCTTGAAGTCCATATCGCCGAGGTGGTCCTCGTCGCCGAGAATGTCGCTGAGCACGGCATACTTATCTTCTCCGGGGTTCTTAATCAGACCCATGGCGATACCGCTGACGGGCTTCTTCATGGGAACACCGGCGTCCATCAGTGCCAGCGTGCCGGCGCAGACGGTAGCCATAGAGCTGGAGCCGTTAGACTCCAGAATTTGGCTCACCACGCGGACGGTGTAGGGGAAATCCTCAGGAATCTGGCCCTTTAGGCCGCGCCAAGCCAGGTGGCCGTGACCTATCTCACGACGGCCTACGCCGCGCTGAGCCTTGGCCTCGCCGGTGCAGAACGGGGGGAAGTTATAGTGCAGCAGGAATTTCATGTAGCTCTTGTCGAGCACATCGTCAACGAGCTTCTCGTCGAGTTTGGTGCCCAGGGTGACGGTGGTCAGCGACTGCGTCTCGCCACGGGTGAAGATAGAGCTTCCGTGAGGCATGGGCAGCGGCGACACCTCGCACCAAATTGGGCGAATGTCGGTGGTCTTACGGCCGTCGAGGCGGATACCCTCGTCGAGGATGCAGCGGCGCATGGCGTCGCGCTCCACGTCGTGGTAGTAGCGGTCGATCATGGCCTCGTATTCGTCATCGCTGATCTCGACGGCAGAACCGTCGAGCACAGGGGAGGCGGCTTCCTTGGCGGCGGCGCGCTCGGCGAAGAACTTCTCCTTGAAGTCGGCGACGAGCTTCTCGAAGGCGTCGGCACGGTCCTGCTTGGGCAGAGCCTGCTTGGTAATGTCGTAGGCGGGCTGGTAGAGCTCTTTGTTCATGCGCTCGCGCAGGGCCTCGTCGTTCACCTCGTGGCAGTATTCGCGCTTTACGTCCTTGCCCAGCTCCTTGCTGAGTTCAGCCTGCAGCACGCACATGGGTTTGATGGCATCCATGGCTGCCTTCAGGGCACCGAGCAGGTCTTGCTCCGACACCTCTTTCATCTCGCCCTCCACCATCATGATATTCTCAGCCGATGCACCAACCATGATGTCCATGTCGGCCTCCTTCATCTGCTCGAAGGTGGGGTTGATGACATACTCGCCGTTAACGCGGGCCACGCGCACCTCAGAGATGGGGCACTCGAAGGGAATATCCGAGCAGGCCAGTGCTGCCGAGGCGGCAAATCCGGCGAGTGCATCGGGCTGGTCAACGCCGTCAGCCGAGAAGAGCATGACGTTGACGAACACTTCTGCGTGATAGTTACTGGGGAACAGTGGACGCAGCACGCGGTCCACGAGTCGCGATGTCAGGATTTCGTTGTCAGAGGCTTTGCCTTCACGCTTTGTGAATCCGCCGGGGAATCGTCCTGCGGCGGCATACTGCTCACGATAGTCAACCTGTAAAGGCATGAAATCTGTTCCGGGAACTGCATCTTTTGCGGCACAAACAGTAGCCAGGAGTACGGTGTTGTTCATGCGGAGCATGACAGAGCCGTCGGCCTGCTTTGCCACTTTCCCGGTTTCAATGGTGATGGTACGTCCATCGGCCAATTGAAGGGTCTTTGTAATTACGTTCATCTTAATTTAAAAACATCTGTAAATATAAAACAATTGCGCATTGGCGCTAAAACTGTGCAAAGGTACATATTATAATATGAATAAACGAATAAAGACAGAATATTTTTCGTTTTTTATGATTTTTGTGCTACCTTTGCACGCAAAAATAAAGAATGAAATGAAAACAACTACAAAAATATTAGCCATTGGGCTATTGGTGACAGCCATGATTGGCTGTACCGGCAACAAGTTTAAAGTGACCGGGCAGATTAGCGGCGCCGAGGATTCGGTGCTCTATTTTGAGAATGTGGGCTTAGATGGCATCAACGAGGTGGGCAAGACCACGCTCGGCGCCGACGGCAGTTTTAGTTTCAGCGGCGAGGCTCCCGAGGCTCCTGAGTTCTATCGTCTGCGCATCAGCGACCAGATTATCAACGTAGCCATCGACTCTACCGAAACCGTTACCATCAAGGCCCAATACCCGCAGATGGCCTCCGACTACGAGGTGAGCGGCTCTGCCAACAACGAGAAGATCAAGGAGCTCACCCTCAAGCAGATGGCCCTGCAGCAGCGCGCCATCGCCCTTGAGCAGAGCGGCCGGCTAACGCCCGCCGAGTTTCGCGACTCACTAGTGCGCATGCTCAACACCTATAAGCAGGATGTCACGTCAAACTACATCTTCAAGGCGCCCAACGAGAGCTATGCCTATTTCGCCTTGTTTCAGACCCTGGGCCCGTGGCTCATCTTCGACCCCAAAAGTAACCGTGAAGACAGCCGCGTGTTTGCCGCCGTGGCCACCAGCTGGGACACGTTCCACCCCGGTGCCCTCCGCGGCGAGAACCTCCACAACATTGCCATTGAGGGTCTGAAGAACGCCCGCATTGCCGCGGCTAAGAGCCAGGCCGCCGCCCTCGACGCCAGCAAGGTGATAGAGACCGGCGTGCTCGACATTGAACTGACCGACAATCGCGGCCGCCAGCAGCGACTCACCGACCTAAAGGGCAAGGTGGTACTGCTCGACTTCCATGTTTTCGGCATGGAAGACTCACCCAAACGCATCCTTGAGCTTCGCGAATATTATAATAAGTATCACGCGCAGGGGCTTGAGATTTTCCAAGTGTCGCTCGACGGCGACGAGCATTTCTGGAAACAGATGACCGACGCCCTGCCGTGGATTTGCGTGCGCGATGCTGACGGGCTGAACTCATCGCTGCTGATGCGTTACAACGTGCCGTCAGTACCCGAATTCTTTATCATCGACCGTCAGAACAACCTGGTGAAGCGCTCATCACAGATTAAAGACCTCGACGCGGAGATTAAACGTCTGCTGTGAGCACAATAAAAAACCTGTTCTGCGCGTTATATATAACGTGTCAAGGCATATATGCTTGGTAATAGTTGTACTGTTGGGCCTTCATGAGGCTCGTGCACAGTACGATCCGTCGTTCAGTCACTACTGGGCGATGGAACCGTCGTATAATCCCGGCGCTGCAGGCAAAGACAATGTACTGAACGTCGTCGGCGCCTACAACATGACGCTTACAGGCTTTGAGAACAACCCCCGGACGATGTATATCGCTGCTGACATGCCGTTACAATTCCTTGGCGCTCGCCACGGCGTGGGTCTTCAGCTCATGAACGACGCCATCGGCCTCTTCTCCCACAAGAAACTTGCCGGTCAATATGCCTACAAATTCCGGCTCATTGGCGGCATGCTCAGCGTAGGCATACAGGCCGGTATGCTCAGCGAGACCTTCGACGGCTCGAAAGTGGACCTTGAAGACGCCAACGACAACACCTTCTCCAAATCGTCGGTCACGGGTACTGCCCTTGACCTGGGTGCCGGCATCTACTATCAGCACCGCCTCTGGTACGTCGGTGTGTCGGCTACCCACCTGACGGCCCCCACTGTAGAACTGGGTGAAACCAACGAGTTATCTGTCAGCAGTAGTTATTATTTTACCGGCGGATACAATATTCGGCTCAGAAATCCGTTTCTTATGTTGCAGACTTCCGTTTTGGGACGTACCGACGGGGTGGCTTTTCGCGGCGACGTGACGGCACGCCTGAAATACACCAACGACAAACGGGTGATGTACGGCGGCGTGACATATAGTCCCACTAATTCCGTGACGCTGCATATAGGCGGCAACTTCCACGGGGTGATGGTAGGCTACAGCTATGAGGCCTATACCGGCGCCATCAGTTTAGGCAATGGCAGCCACGAGTTGTTCATCGGCTATCAGACCGACATCGACTTTGGCAAGAAAGGCCGCAACCGCCACCAGAGCGTGAGGATACTGTAGACTCACCCCCGGCCCCTCCCTGTGAGGGAGTGGAGAAAAATACAAGAGCTTCGAGTAAGAATAGTTATAAGAATTAAGAAACAAAATAAGGAAAGATATGAGTAGTGACAGATTAAATTCCATAGCAGAACACATCACTCCCCTCCATACAGGGAGGGGCCGGGGGTGGGTCTGGAGGAGCCGGGGGTGGGTCTGCCTCCTTTTGGCTTTTCTACTGACAGGCTGCTTCGGCAGCAAGATTTCATCAGGCAGTGGTGGTGAGCTTACTGGCAGCAGCGGGCGCACGTTCTCCGAGCCGTCGCCCTATGGCATGGTGCTCGTCAAGCGCGGCCACCTGAAGATGGGGCTTGAGCAGCAAGACTCCCTCTGGGGTAAGCAGACGCCCGTCCGCGACATCTCCATAGACGGTTTCTGGATGGACGACACCGAGATTACCAATTCCGAGTACAAGCAGTTTGTCAACTACGTGCGCGACAGCATCCTGCGCGAGCGTCTGGCCGACCCCAACTACGGCGGCGATGAGACCTACAAGATTGAAGAGGACAAAAACGGCGACCCCGTGAAGCCTCACCTGAACTGGAAGAAGAACCTGCCGCGAAAGCCCAACGAAGACGAGCTGCGCGCCATCGAGAGCCTTTACGTCACCAACCCCGTGACGGGCGAGAAGATGCTCGACGCCTCGCAGATGAACTATCGCTACGAGGTTTACGACTACACCGCCGCCGCCCTGCGCCGCAACCGTCTGAAGGCTGCCAACGACAACGGCGGTGCACTCTCTGAGCGCAACCTCAATACCGACATCCAGGACGACCCCAACGAAGTGGTATGGATATCCAAGGACACAGCCTACATCAACGACGAGGGCAAGATTGTGCGTGAGACCATCAACCGCCCGCTAAGCAGTCCTTGGGACTTCCTCAACACATACATTATTAATATATACCCCGACACGACATGCTGGGTCAACGACTTCCCCAATGCCGACAACGAGGTCTATATGCGCAACTATTTCTCCAACCCCGCCTATAACGACTACCCCGTGGTAGGCGTCACCTGGGAGCAGGCCAACGCTTTCTGCGCCTGGCGCACGGAGTACCTGCTCAAGGGCTTAGGCCCCGCCGCCCGCTATGTGCAGCGCTACCGTCTGCCGACGGAGGCCGAGTGGGAATACGCCGCCCGCGGCAAGGAGGGCACAGAGTTTCCCTGGGAGAACGAGGCCATCGCCTCGGGCAAGGGCTGCTTCTTTGCCAACTTCAAGCCCGATGACGGCAACTATACCAAGGACGGTAACCTGATTACGTCGAAGGTAGGCATCTACAGCTCCAACAGCAATGGCCTGTATGATATGGCAGGCAATGTAGCCGAGTGGACGTCGACCATCTATACCGAGGCCGGTGTCGACGCCATGAACGACGTCAATCCGCAGCTGAGCTACAACGCTGCCAAGGAAGACCCCTACCGCTTCAAGAAGAAGTCGGTGCGTGGCGGCTCGTGGAAAGACCCCGAGAGCTATATCCGCTCCGCCTGGCGCAGCAGCGAGTTTCAGAACCAGCCGCGCTCCTTCATCGGTTTCCGCTGCGTGCGCTCGCTGGCCAACAGCGTCAGCGACAAGGTGAAGCCCTCGAAGCGGCCGAAGAAATAAAAAAGAATGGTGCCCTGCTCGTCATCACACGCTTTAAGCGCCCGCCGACGCGCAGCCAAATTGTAAATTGTAAATTGTCAAATTGTAAATTTCCATGACACAATACAGTAAATTCAATATCATCTACCGCTTGCAGAAGTGGCTTGACAGTGTCCCCGGACAGACGTTTATGAACTACGCCTACAGCTGGGGTGCGTCGATTGTGATTTTAGGTACGCTCTTCAAGCTGACTCACCTGCCGGGAGCCAACGTCATGCTGTTCCTCGGCATGGGCACCGAGGTGGTGGTGTTCTTCATAGCAGCCTTCGACCGGCCGTTCGACAAGACGGCCGATGGCATGGACCTGCCTACGCATGTGCCCGAAGAGGCCCTGGCGGGAGCTGAGGGCGCCGTCGTCGTTGGTGGGGGGATGCCGATAGGCGGGGCTGTTGCAATGCCGCAGCATAGCGGACTCGAGAGCGAGGGATTCGCAGGAGGTGAAGGCTTAGCAGGAGGCGAAGGCGGCGGACACAGTGGCGGCGGAACCGTCATTATCGGTGGCGGCGGCGTTATTGGCGGCGGTGTCGTTAGCAGCGGCGGGGCTGTCGGTGGTAGTACCGGCGGGGCTGCTGCTGAGGGCGGTGGGGCTCCAACGGTAGATACAGAGGCCATTGCAGCTGTAGCCTCGTCGGTGACGACGATGGCCGGCGGCCAGGTAGTGTCGCCCGTGCCGCAGGTGAACCCCGAACTGGAGGAGGCTACGAGCAACTACGTCGACGAGCTGAAGCGCCTGACGGAGATGCTCTCGAAGGTGGCCGAGCAGAGCGAGCGCCTGACGCGCGACAGCGAGGAGATGGAGAACCTGAACCGCACGCTGACGGGCATCTGCAAGATTTACGAGATGCAGCTTAAGGGCGCCAGCCAGCAGATAGGCACCATCGACGAGATTAACGAGCAGACACGCAAGATGGCCGACCAGATCAGCGAGCTCAACCGTATTTATACCCGCATGATTGAGGCCATGACGGTCAACATGCCGAAGAGCGTTCCGATAGTGAAAAGTGAAGAGTGAAGAATGAAGAGTGAAGAATTTGCTGCCGCCATACCTGTTGCGGCATGTAAATAAATCGTAAATAGTAAATAGTAAATCGTAAATCCAATCGATGGCAATAAAGAAAAGACCAGTTTCTCCGCGCCAGAAGATGATCAACCTGATGTACGTCGTCTTGATGGCCATGCTTGCGCTGAACGTCTCCAACGAGGTGCTCAACGGCTTCTCCATCGTGGAGGAGAGCCTGAAGCGCACGACGGCCAATGCTACCAAGGAGAACCTCGCCATATACGAAGACTTCGGCGCCCAGATGAAGGCCAACCCTCAGAAGGTAAAGGAGTGGTACGACAAGGCCATGTACGTGCGCCAGCTGAGCGACTCGCTCTTCAACCTGGCCGCCGAACTGAAGGTGGCCATCGTCAAGGAGGCCGACGGCAAGGACGGCGACCTTGACAACATACGCAACAAGGAAGACATGGAGGCCGCCAATCAGGTGATGCTCGCCCCCGGCCGCGGCCGCGGTCAGGAGCTGTTCAACACCATCAACGACTACCGCAACAAGATGCTCAAGATGGCCATCAACGCCCGCCAGAGGCGCACCATCGCCGAAATCCTGTCTACCACCATTCCCGAAAGCCAGCGCACGCTGGGCAAGAACTGGCAGGAGTATATGTTTGAGTCGATGCCGGCAGCCGCTGCCGTCACGCTGCTGTCGACGCTGCAGAGCAGCGTGCGCTACACCGAGGGCGAGATTCTGCACACCCTGGAGCAGAACATCGACGTGAAGGATATCCGCGTCAACGCCTTGGAGGCTTTCGTCATTCCTAATTCGCAGACTATCGTGCGCGGCGACAAGTTCTCGGCCCACATCGTCATGGCCGCCGTCGACACCACGCAGGTGCCCGACATCTACATCGGCAACCAGAAGGTGACGCTGCGCAACAACGTCTATGAGCGCATCTGTGGTGCCACCGGCGACTTCACCCTGGCCGGACATATAGAGACCGTCAACGGCAACGGCGACCGTATCCGCCGCGACTTCTCCCAGAAGTACACCGTCGTCGACCCGTCGGCCACCGTCAGTGCCGACCTGATGAACATGCTCTATGCCGGCTATTCCAACCCCATCAGCGTCTCCGTGCCCGGCGTACCGCTGAACAAGATTCAAGCCACGATGAGCGGCGGCACACTTACGCCCACGGGCCCCGGCAAGTATATCGCCCGCCCCACGAAGGTTGGCGAGAACGCCGTCATCACCGTCACCTCTACCAATACCGGCCGTCCGCAGCAGATGGGACAGTTCACCTTCCGCGTGCGCAAGTTGCCCGACCCCACGCCCTTCATCGCCATGAAAGACGAGCAGGGCAACCCCTCGCGATTCCGTGGCGGCGGCATGCCTAAGGCTCGCCTCATGGGTATCGACGGCATCGGCGCCGCCATCGACGACGGCATCCTCGACATCGCCTTCCGCGTGGTGTCGTTCGAGACGGTGTTCTTCGACAACATGGGTAACGCTGTGCCCATGGCCAGCAACGGCGCACAGTTCTCAGACCGCCAGAAGGACACTTTCCGCAAACTGGCCCGCAACCGCCGGTTCTACATCTCGCGCGTCACCGCCGTCGGCCCCGACGGCATACAGCGCACACTGCAGAACCCGATGGAGATTATAGTGAAATGAAAGTAAATATAAGAAATATGAATACTGTAACAAATAAATTATGGACTGACAGCCGGTGGATGGTGCTCGCGGCACTATTTGCACTTCACTGTTCACTATTCATTAGCGAAGCGCAGGCTCAGCCCAAGAAGAGCCGCGTGCAGCAGGCGCAGAAAGCACAGCAGCAGAAGAAGCAGCAAGGCACGCAGCAGGGCATGACCCGCCGCATGCAGATCAGCTACCCCGTAGCCCTCGACATGCCAGAGGACGTGGTGTGGCGCCGCGACATCTACCGCGAGCTCAGCCTCAGCGACGAAGCCAACTCCGGACTCTACTACCCCGTACAGCCGCAGGGCAAGCAGCTTAACCTGTTTACCTATATCTTCAAGCTGGCGCAGAACGGCTATATCCCCATCTACGAATATTCGGTGGCCAACGATGGCAACGACGACTTCTCGGAGTCGTCGAAGGTGCAGATGAAGACCGTACTCGACAACTTCCACATCTTCTACGAAGAGAAGGACGGCAAGCTAAAGGTCGACAACAGCGACATTCCCTCGGCCGAGGTGCTGAAATACTACCTCAAGGAGAGCGCCTACTACGACCAGGGCAACGCCACCTTCCACATCAAGCCGCTGGCCCTCTGCCCGGTGATGATGCGCGAAGACGACTTCGGCGGCGAGGCTGCTCAGTACCCGCTCTTCTGGGTGAAGTACAGCGACCTGGAGCCTTTCCTCAGCCGACAGACCATCATGACCAGCGACGTGAACAACGCTGCCGTGATGTCGATGGACGACTACTTCACGCTCAACAAGTATAAGGGCAAGATCTACAAGACCAACAACATGCTTGGCAAGACGCTGGCACAGCTGGCCGGTGGCGACAGCACCAAATACACCAAGGAGCAGCAGCGTATAGAGGCCGAGCTGGAGGCGTTCCGCAACAACATTTTTGGCGACAAGCACAAGCGCGACTCGCTCGATTCCATAGCCAACACCAACCCTGAGAACGTGAAGGCCGCCGCCAAGAAGGCGCGCAAGGCTAAGGCCAAGGCCGAGAAGGCCAACCGCCGCTCACGCTCGTCGTCAGGGGAGTCATCAGGCAGCTCTGCCGCCCGCGTCTCCGTGCGCCGCCAGAGGCACTGATGGGTGATTTTTGGTGATAGATGATAGGTGATGGGTGATAGTTAATGGTGTTTGCTGATGTGATACTGCCTGTGCCGCTCGACGGCACCTTTACCTACAGCGTGCCGGAGCAGTGGCATGAGCAGGTAAAGGCGGGATGCCGCGTGCTGGTGCCCTTCGGCAAGAACAAAAACCATGTGGGCATCGTAGCCCGGCTCCACGACCAGCAGCCAGAGGGCTACGAAGTAAAAGACATCCTGCAGCTGATTGACCTACAGCCGATACTGCTACCCGAGCAGTATCGGCTGTGGCAGTGGATAGCCGACTACTACATGTCGCCCATTGGCGAGGTGTACAAGGCCGCCCTCCCCGCCGGTCTGAAGGCCGAAGAGGGTTACAGGCCCAAGACAGAGACTTACATCCGCCTGACGCGACAGTTCCAGAGCGAACAGGCCCAGCACATCGCCCTCGACATGCTCAAGCGCGCACCCAAGCAGCTCAAGGCGTTTACCGACTTCCTCTTTTTGGGTGAACAAGGGAATGTCACCCGCGAAGAACTTCTCAACGAGGGCCACACCCTGCAGACCATCAACCTGCTGGTCAAGCGCCAGATGCTGGAGACCTACGAGGTGGAGGTGGGGCGCCTGAACCATGGCGGCGAGCCACACCCCGAGCGCATCAAACCGCTGAGCGAGCCGCAGGCCAAGGCTTACAACGAAATTCTGCTGTCGATGCTCAAGCACCGCGTCACACTGCTCCACGGCGTCACCTCCAGCGGCAAGACCGAGATTTACATCCACCTTATCCAGCGCGAGATCGACCGCCACCGTCAGGTGCTCTACCTGCTGCCGGAGATAGCGCTGACGGTGCAGATGATGGACCGCCTGCGCCAGGTGTTCGGCGACCGCTTAGGCATCTACCATTCTAAATACAGCGACGCCGAGCGCGTGGAAATCTGGCAGAAGCAGCTCTCCGGCCACCCCTACGACGTCATTCTCGGCGCCCGCTCCGCCGTGTTCCTGCCCTTTCAAAACCTGGGCCTCATCATTGTCGACGAGGAGCACGAGACGAGCTTCAAGCAGCAGGACCCCATGCCAAGGTATCATGCCCGCAGCGTGGCGATTATGATGAACAGCCAACAACCCACCCCTAACCAACAACCCACCCCCAGCCCCTCACAAAGGGAGGGGAGTTTAGATACCTCTACCCGAGATAATCAGCAGCAAAGTAATCAAGCGATAAACGGAGACAATCAGCAGCAGGGTAATCAGTCTCCCCTCCCTTTGGGAGGGGCAGGGGGTGGGTCGTTGGGGACTTCCATCCTCCTCGGCTCCGCCACCCCCTCCATGGAGTCTTACCACAACGCGCAGACGGGCAAGTACGGCTATGTGCGGCTGACGGAGCGCTACGCCGGCATCGAGATGCCCGAGATACAGGTGGTCAACATCCAGGACCTGCAGCGGCGCAAGATGATGCACGGCCCCTTCTCGCCGCTGCTGTTGACGCGTGTCAGAGATGCACTGGAGCGCGGTGAGCAGGCCATCCTCTTCCAGAACCGCCGCGGCTACGCCCCGATGATTGAGTGTAAGCAGTGCGGATGGGTGCCCCACTGCCAGAACTGCGACGTCTCGCTGACGTTGCACCGCCAGCTGGGGCAGCTGACGTGCCACTACTGCGGCGCCGTCTACCAGGTGCCGGTGCAATGCCCCAACTGCGGCGGCACCGACCTGCAGACGCGAGGCTACGGCACGGAGAAAATCGAGGCCGACGTGCGCGACATCTTCCCCGAGGCACGCATCAGCCGCATGGACCTCGACACCACGCGCACCCGCAATGCCTACGAGCGGCTTATCAGCGACTTCTCGTCGGGGCGCACCAACCTGCTCATAGGCACACAGATGATTTCCAAGGGACTGGACTTCGACAAGGTGAGCGTCGTGGGCATATTGAATGCCGACGCCATGCTCAACCTGCCTGACTTCCGCGCCTACGAGCACGCCTTTATGATGATGGCCCAGGTGAGCGGCCGCGCCGGGCGCAAGGGCAAGCGCGGACTCGTCATCCTGCAGACGCGCCAGCCCGACCTACCGCTTATCCAGCAGGTGGTGCGCAACGATTACGACGCCCTCTACCGCATGCTCAGCAACGAGCGCCGGCAGTTTCACTACCCGCCTTTCTACCGCCTCATCAACGTCTACCTGAAACACCGCAACGACGCGCTCGTAGAGACCGCCGCCCAGGAGCTGGGCTTCCGCCTGCGCCAGTGGTTCAGTGGCCGCATACTGGGTCCCGACAAACCAGCCGTGGCGCGTGTCAAGTCGCTCAGCATCCGCAAGCTCATGGTGAAGCTGGAGCCGGGCATCAACCTCGCCGACGTGCGCCGATACCTGCTCATGGCTCAGCAGCAGATGATGCAGGACAAGCGCTACTGCTCGCTACAGATGTATTACGACGTTGACCCGCTGTAAGTGCTCAATCTCAGAGAGCGTAAAAATTAGCGACCTGAGCAGTTGACTGCGTATAACCAGACTGCTTGCAAGTTTTTACAGCTTTGCAGTGCCTTAAAAACAAATAAAAACAAGACAAAACCTCTAAAAACAGGTTTTCTTTGGTTTTTGCAGGTTTTATTTGGTTTTACTAAAGCGCCGCGAAGCGGTAAAAATCTGCATGCAGTCCGAACCGCACAGCACGAAAATAAGCTTGGTGCAACTGACGAGAAGCACACTTGGATGAAGGATGTTTCACGCAGCAACGAGGTCGGTTTCGATCTGTTCCACGGTATCAGCTTCGGTGCTTACTACTTCTTCTAAGCGGTAGCGATACAAGCATACTTGACAAAAGGCTGGCCGACATCCGAAACAGGCAGAACTTAAGCGACAAGATTTTGCCCTATAGACCACTTTTGTCGTTTCATTCCCACCCTGCCGCAACAACTTTGGGGAAATTTCGCCTAATTAATTGGAATATGCCAAAATTCGCCGTATCTTTGCAATGTCAATCAGAACGAACGACATCTGAGCGACAAGAGACAAGAAATAGAAAGTTTAACAATTTAAAATTTATAAGATTATGAAGCAGAATGAAATGAACAGCCA
>CAMHKU010000080.1 GCA_946185805.1 uncultured Prevotellaceae bacterium
GCAGCTATTTCGGCATCTGCGACCTCGCCGGACTGCCCAAGGACCGCTACTACCTGTACCGCTCGCGCTGGCAGACGCAGGACCACACCATCCACCTGCTGCCCCACTGGTCGTGGGGTACGGCCAAAGCCAAAGGCCAGCGCGGTACAAAAGGCAAGAGCAGCGCCAAGAGCGGCAAGGCCGGTGCTAACCGCATAGGACAGGTGACGCCCGTCTACTGCTACACCGACTACCCCGAAGGCGAACTCTTTGTCAACGGCAAGAGCCAGGGGCGCATCAAGAAGAATCCCAAGGAGCGTCTCGACCGCTACCGCCTGCGCTGGAACGACGTGAAATATGAGCCCGGCGAGCTGAAGGTCGTCGTCTACGACGCCAATGGTCGCGCCGCTGGCGAGCAGACCGTCAAGACTGCCGGCGCCGCCGCCAAGCTGCAGCTCGACACCTGGACACAGCAGAGTACGAGCGCACCCATCACCCATCACCCATCACCCATCACCCATCACCCATCACCTATCACCCATCACCCATCACCCCTAAAAGCCAACGACTTGGCTTTCATCACCGTCTCGCTGACCGATGCCGAGGGCACGCTCATACCCGACGCCCAAGACCAGCTGACGTTCGAAGTAGAGGGAGCGGGCAAGTTCCGCGCCGTCTGCAATGGCGACGCCACCTCGCTGGAGTCGTTTACGATGCCCACGATGAAGCTCTTCAACGGACAGCTCGTGGTCATCGTCGAGGCAGGCGCCACGCCCGGCAACATCACCCTGCGCGTCAGCGATGCCCAGCGCAAGCTCAAGGCCGAGACGATGTTGACAGTAAAATAGGCAACGACTGTCTTCCCAAATCTTAATCTTCTATTTACCACTTAATAACCATGAAAACAACCATCGTTACCCTACTGATGGGGTTCCCGCTATTAGGGAGCGCCCAAAATCCGGTTGTCCGCGACCAATTCACGGCCGACCCTACTGCTCGTGTGTTTAATAATAAGGTGTACCTTTATCCCTCCCACGACATCAACAGTCCCGTTGAAAGTCTCAAGGATTGGTTCTGCATGGCCGACTATCATGTGTTCTCGTCAGACAACCTGACCGACTGGACAGACCATGGCATAATCCTGTCTCAGGAGCGAGTGCCTTGGGGTAATCCCGAGGCTTACTCGATGTGGGCTCCCGACTGCGTGGAAAAAGACGGCAAGTATTATTTCTACTTCCCTGATGCGCCTAAAGGCACTAAAGGTTTTGCGGTAGGCGTGGCGGTGGCTGACCGTCCTGAAGGACCTTTCACCTGCGAGTCGGAGCCCATCAAGGGGGTGTCGGGCATCGACCCCTGTGTGCTGGTCGATGACGACGGGCAAGCTTACATCTACTGGCAGGGCATGGGGCTGCGTGGAGCCCGGCTGAAGGCCAACATGAAAGAGCTCGACGGCAGCCTGCAGCAGATAGAGCTTCCGGCCCGTGACGGCACAACAGCCAAGCGCACGGCGACGGTAGGCGGACAAGCGATGGAAGGACTGCCCGATGGCTTCAAGGAAGGGCCTTTCGCCTTTAAGCAGGGAGGGTGGTACTATCTTACCTTCCCTTGGGTGCGTACAGAGGGCGGTACCGAGACCCTTGCCTATGCCATGTCTCGCCACCCCCTCGGTCCGTGGGATTTCAAGGGTATCATCATGGCCGAGCATGCCAACCGCTGTTGGACTAACCACCATTCCATTACCCAGTACAAAGGGCAATGGTATCTGTTCTATCACCATAACGACTATTCGCCGACCCACGACAAGCGCCGCTCCGTCTGCATCGACAAGCTGTTTTTCAATGCCGACGGCACCATCCGCGAGGTGAAACCTACGTTGCGCGGGGTAGGCACCACCCCGGCCACCGACAGGATACAGGTAGACCGCTACAGCGACATTGCTCCGGAGGCCTCCATAGCCTATCTCGACACGACCAACTGCTTCCGCGGCTGGGAGGCCATCTTGCCAAAGAAGGGCAGCTGGGTGCGCTACGACGCTGTTGACTTCAGCGGGATAACCGACGGCTATGTGGCTGCCAGTGTCAAGGCGTCCGAGAATACAGAGTTCTGCCTGCGCGAGAAGAGTGCTACAGGCAAAGTCATCGCTAAGTTTACGGTCACCGTGAAGAGCCAGAACGGCGCCTTCCGGCGCAACATGAGCGGACAGTGGCTCACGCTGACAGCGCCACTGCAGTACACGCCGAAGGGAATAGCCAATCTGGTGGTTACCTGCGACGGACCTCAGGGGGTGGCCGTCGACTGGGTGCAGTTCAAGAACCGCCCCAAGTATTTCTCACCTGTCGCCACCCCCGAGGCACAGCCCGACAATCAAGGATTTATACGCCGTTGGAAGCTGATGGAACCCCTGAAGAAGGATATCCGGTCGAACATCGTTTTCACCAACAGTTACCTGCACGATGTCTTCAGCCGTGAGCTTGACCAGTTGCCGAAGCTCCAGAAAAAGGGCAAGTGGCATCAGCTCGACAGCGAGACCTATAATGTCAAGCTCTTCAGGTTTGGCGAGCTTTACAGTGGCCAGACCTACGGCTCGTTCTTCTGGATGGAGACCGTTATCTATTGTGATGAAGACATACCCGACGTGCGCCTTGCCGCAGGATCGAACGGCGCCTCCGCATGGTGGCTCAACGGCGAGCGGGTACTGCTGCTCGAAGGCGACCGGCGTATGGTGGAGGACGATGGCATGTCGCCACGCCTGACCCTCAAGAAAGGCCGCAACCTCTTGCGCGGAGCCGTCATCAACGGCCCCGGACTCAGCGACTTCTGTGTACGCTTCATTGACGAGAACAACCGCCCTGTTACAAACTATACCATAAAAAACCTGTAAGCCATGAAAAAGACATTTGCCCTATTATTCGGTTTCTGCTGTTCACTCTGCACTGCCACCGCCCAGGTGGGCCAGCCCTATATCCACGACCCCTCAACGATAGCAGAGTGCGACGGCAAATATTATACTTACGGCACGGGCGGGGGAGGCCTGATGTCAGAAAACGGCTGGAGCTGGTACGGCATTGCCGACAAGCTACAGCTGGGCGAACGTAGTGCCCTGGTGCGCCCCGGCGGGGGTGCAGCACCCGATGTGCTGAAGATAGGCGACCGCTACCTGTGTATCTACGGTGCCACGGGCGGCGGACTTGGGGGCGGCCATAACGGCCGTATCCTGACAATGTGGAACAAGACCCTTGACCCCACATCGCCTTTGTTCAAGTGGACAGAGGCTGTGGAGGTTTGTGCTTCCGACGGCATGGAAGACCAGGATGCCATTGACCCGGGACTGCTCCTCGACCCTGTGACGGGGCGACTGTGGGCGAGCTACGGCACCTATTTCGGCACCATCCGCCTCATAGAGCTCGACCCGAAGTCCGGCGAGCGTATGAAAGGAAACGTGGAGCGCGACATCGCCATCGACTGCGAGGCCACCGACCTGCTTTATCGCAACGGCTGGTATTACCTGTTGGGCACCCACGGCACCTGCTGCGACGGCGTCAATTCCACCTATAACATTGTCGTGGGCCGCTCGCGCAGCGTCGAGGGACCGTATCTCGACAATGTGGAGCGCGACATGTTCCACGGCGGGGGCCGTATGGTTATCGCTGCCGGTGACCGCAAGACCGGCCCCGGTCATTTCGGCCGTACGGTGATCGACGAAGGGGTAGAGGTGATGTCGTGCCACTTCGAGGCAGACTTCGACATGAGTGGGCGCTCCGTTCTCGGCATACGTCCGCTGCTGTGGAAAAACGACTGGCCGGAGGCCGGTGAGCTGGTCAAGGAGGGCGTTTATGAGATTCTCTCCGAGCGCCGGGGCTATAGTCTGGAACTGGCCGTCGACTTTGTGCGCATGGAGCAGCAGCGCGAGCGCTTTTGGCAAATGGACCTCACGAAACCCCTGGAGAAGATTCCCTGCCAGCAACTTTCCGAGGTTGTCGGCAGCTGGCCGACAGGGAATATCGGTGTGCGCTGCGGCGACTACATGTTCCGTCCACACCAGCACTGGATGCTGACCCCTGTTCCTGAGCGAGGCGGCACTCTGGCAGGGCCGCTATACCAAATCAAGATAGCCGGTACGGAGAGAGCACTTACGGCCACCTCCAACCTTGAACTGACCACCAGCGACTTTCAGGATCTCGACTGCCAGTTATGGCGCGTGGAGCAGCTCGTTGACGGCACTTGGCGTATACTGCCTTACGCCATACCCGGACAGGAGGGCATCAACAGCCGCTACTGCCTGTATTCTGCCGGTGACTCAACGCCTACACTGGCAGACTACAGCTTTGCCAGCGACAATGCCAAATGGCGACTCAAAACATCTGCTTTTTAGGAGGGCTTTAGTTACCAAATCTTCTTCTCTCATCATGTGAGCAGAGAACCCAAAGAACGAGGGTGAGTCAAATCACGCCGTTGTATCTGGGTTAAATTGTGTAAAAGTTTTGGTGGTTACAGGAAATAGCAGTACCTTTGCAGAGCATTTCAACAGACTGCCAGCGTTGCCGCAATGGTGGAATTGGTAGACACGAGGGACTTAAAATCCCTTGGCCAGTAATGGCTGTGCGGGTTCGAGTCCCGCTCGCGGCACCATCAAAACTCAAAAAAAACGTTTTTTACTAAAGATGCAGAAAAATCTTTTTGTCCTTATGTCAGCCGCATCAGTGATGCTGCTTTCATCGTGCTCTGGCAAACTGGGAGCACTCTCTGCCGACAATTTCACAGTGACCCCCAACCCTCTGGAAACCCAGGTGGGCAAGGTGCCGGCAACCATTAATGGTACATTCCCCGAGAAGTACATGAAGAAGAAGGCCGTGGTGACGGTAGTTCCCGAGTTGCGCTATGCCGACGGCCAGGTGGCCAAGGGTCAGGGTGCTACCTTCCAGGGAGAGAAAGTACAGGGCAACGACCAGGTTATAATGTATAAAGTGGGCGGCCGCTACAACATCAAGACCAATTTCAACTATCTTGACTGCAACAAGGCCGACATGTATCTCACCTTCGACGCCAAGGTTGGTAAGAAGAAGGTAGAGGTTCCCGCCGTGAAGGTGGCTACTGGCATCGTCGCCACCTCCGAGCTCTACAAGCAGACGCTGAAGAGCGCCCAGGCCGCCATTGCCCCCGACGCCTTCCAGCGCATCAACGCCCAGAAGCAGGAAGCCAACATCAAGTTTCTCATCCAGCAAGCTACTCTGCGCCAGAGCGAGCTGAAGAACAACTCGGTGCAGGAGTTTGTGAAGCTGCTCAATCAGATTAACAACGACCGCGAGGGCCTCAACCTGAAGGACGTTGAGGTGTCGGCTTACGCCTCACCCGACGGCGGTTTCGACCTAAACGACAAGCTGGCCGCCCAGCGTCAGCAGAACACCGAGAAATATGTACAGCAGCAGCTGAAGAAAGCCAAGCTCGCTGACGCCGCTGTCGACGCCAAGTATACGGCTGAGGACTGGGAAGGTTTCCAGGAGCTTGTGAAGGCATCAAACATTCAGGACAAGGACGTCATCCTGCGCGTACTCTCAATGTATAAGGATCCACAGGAGCGTGAGCAGCAGATTAAGAACATCTCGAGCGCCTTCCGCGAGCTGGCCGACGGCATCCTGCCCCAGTTGCGCCGTTCGCGCATGATTATCAACTACGAGACCGTAGGCCGCAGCGACGAGCAGATACAACAGCAGTTGAAGGACGATCCCAAGCAGCTGAGCGTTGAGGAACTGCTCTATGCCGCTACGCTGACCAGCGACATGAACACCAAGGAGGACATCTACAAGACCACGACAAAGGTGTATCCCAACGACGCACGCGCTTACAACAATATTGCCACGATGGAGTATGCCAAGGGCAACTTCGACACAGCCAAGACATACATCAGCCAGGCTCAGAAAGCCAGCGCCAACCTGCCCGAGGCTGCTGCCAACTTAGGTATGCTGGCACTGGCAAATGGCGACATACAGTCGGCAGAAAACTATATTGCCAAGGCTACGGGAGCCAACGGTCTGTCAGAGGTGCTGGGTAACCTTAACCTGGCCAAGGGCAACTACGCTCAGGCCGAGCAGGACTTCAAGGACATCTACTCTAACAGCGCTGCCCTGGCACAGATCCTGAACAAGAACTATGCTTCGGCTGCCGTAACGCTGAAGTACATCAAGAACCCCGACTCTACGACAGACTACCTGAAGGCTATCTTGGGCGCACGCATGGGCAACACCAGCGAGGCTGCACAGGCTCTGCGCAACGCTATCAGCAAGGACTCCAACTGGGCTAAATATGCCGCTAACGACCTGGAGCTGAAGAACGTCTCAAAGTAAACTTGGGAGTTAATTGGTAGTTAACAAGGAGTTAGCAGAAGTTAACAAGGAGTTATCGGACGAATGTTAGATATGTTATGTGGAAAGCGGATGATGACGCTACAGAAAGCGCTCTTCATGGCGCTTTCCACATTACTTTTTATAGCCTGCGACAGTTCTGACACATCCTTTCGGTTGAAAGGAAAATTCAAGAACTTCAATCAGGGTGAGCTGTACGCCTACAGCCTCACCGGCAAGAGCAGCATTGACACCATACGACTGACTGAAGGCAAATTCAACTTCGAGAAGGAGATTGAAGACACTATACTACTGTCAATCGTGTTTCCCAACTACTCTGAGATACCCGTCATAGCCTCACCGGCCACGACGGTAAGCATGGAAGGCGACGCTTCGCACCTGAAAGAGGTTGTCGTCCGCGGCAACAAGGAGAACGAACAGCTGACGGCCTTCCGACTGAGTGTAAACGACATGACACCCCCCGAAGCGCAGAAAGCGGCTGAAAGCTTTATCAACGACAACCCGGTATCAGCTGCCAACCTGTTTCTTCTAAACAAATATTTCCTGCTGACCACCGAAGTAGACTATAGCAAGATAGCAAGGCTGCTGACCGTCATGACAAAGGCCAGTCCGTCAAGCAATCGGCTGAAGGAGATCAAGAGTCAGGTGGAAGGACTCCGGGCAACGAAGGTGGGCTCAGTGCTGCCTAATTTCACGGCCACAACCACCAAAGGGGCACGTGTGACGAAAAGCGACCTGCAAGGAACAGTCAACGTCATCACTGTCTGGGCATCGTGGAATTACGAAAGTCAGCGCTGTCAGCGCGAACTGAAAAAGCTCAAACGTGAATATGGCTCACGACTACAACTACTGAGTATCTGTATCGACGGCAACCCCGATGAGTGTAAAAGCTACATGGAGCGCGACTCCATCAATTGGTACACTATCTGTGACGGCACAACATGGAAGCATCCCATCATCAGCACTTTGGGCATCAATCGCGTGCCAGACAACATCGTTGTTGACAATAAAGGTAAAATCCAAGCTCGAGGTCTGCAGACAGAAGACCTGATAAAGCACATCGAGAAAGCGATGAAATGAAGAACAAGAAACAAATAGCCATCCTCGGCTCTACGGGCAGCATTGGTACGCAGGCCCTGGAGGTCATTGAGGAACATAACGACCTGTATGAGGTCTATTGCCTGACGGCCAACAACCGCGTAGAGCTGCTGGCAGAGCAGGCTCATCAATTTCGACCGGCGGCAGTAGTGATAGCCAACGAGGCGCGCTACGACGAGTTGCGGCGCCTGATGGACGACCTGCCCGACGTGAAAGTCTATGCCGGGCGTAACGCCTTGGATGAGATTGTCGAGGCCGATCCCATCGACATGGTGCTCACCGCCATGGTGGGTTTTGCAGGCCTCTCGCCCACCATCCACGCTATCCGTGCGCGCAAGGCCATCGCCCTAGCCAATAAGGAGACGCTGGTAGTGGCAGGCGAGCTGATACTGCAGCTGGCGCAGCAATACCATACGCCTATCCTGCCCGTCGACAGCGAACATTCAGCCATTTTTCAGTCACTGGTAGGCGAAGACCAGAACCCCATAGAGAAAATCCTGCTCACAGCCAGCGGCGGACCTTTCCGCCTGAAGACGCTGGAGGAGATAGCCCATGTGACCAAGGCCGACGCCCTACGCCACCCCACGTGGGATATGGGTGCTAAGATTACCATCGACTCGGCTACGATGATGAACAAGGGTTTTGAGGTGATAGAGGCCAAATGGCTCTTCGGGGTTGACGCCCGTCAGATACAGGTGTTAGTCCACCCGCAGAGTATCGTCCACAGTGCCGTGCAATTCCACGACGGCAGTGTAAAGGCCCAGCTCGGCGTGCCCGACATGCGGCTGCCCATTCAGTATGCCTTCTCCTTCCCCCGGCGCCTGCACCTGAGTGGCGAGCGTCTCGACCTGTTCAAGCATCCGCTGGAGTTCTTTGAGCCCGACCTAGAGAAGTTCCGCTGTCTTGCAATGGCTTACGAGGCGATAGCCCGCGGCGGCAACATGCCCTGCATCGTCAATGCCGCCAACGAGGTGGTCAACCGCGCGTTTCTTGAAGACCGCTGCAGATTCCTGCAGATGGGCGACGTCATTGCCGAGACCATGGCCCGCGCCACCTTCGACCCCAAGCCCGACTACGACACCTATGTCAAGACCGACGCCGAAGCGCGCCGCATAGCAAATGAATTAATAAGCTAAAAAATGGAAATATTCTTAATCAGACTGTTACAATTTATGCTGGCTATCTCGCTGCTGGTATTGCTCCACGAGGGGGGACATTTCTTCTTCTCAAAGCTTTTCGGCGTGAGGGTTGACAAGTTCTACCTTTTCTTTGACCCCAGCATCTGGAAGTGGGATGGCTCGCTGCTGAAGTGGAAACCCAAAGGCAGCGACACGCAATATGGTGTAGGATGGCTGCCCTTAGGCGGATACTGCAAGATTGCGGGCATGATTGACGAGAGCTTCGACACCGAGCAGATGAAACAGCCCGAACAGCCGTGGGAATTCCGCTCCAAACCTGCCTGGCAACGGTTGCTGATCATGATTGGCGGTGTGCTGGTGAACTTCCTGCTGGCGCTGTTTATCTACGGTCAGATCCTCTTCTGGTGGGGCGACACCTACATCCCTGCAGAGACTATAGCCATGAAGTTCAATGCCGAGGCTCAGAAATATGGGTTCCACGACCGTGACATCCTCATAGCTGCCGACGGCGAGAAGTTCAAGGACTTCTCTGCCGACCTCTACCGCAAACTCTCTGAGGCTCGCGACGTGGAGGTACTACGCGACGGCGAGACGGTACACGTCGCACTACCCGGCGATCTCAACCTACTCAACATGCTGCAGACAGAGCCTCGCTTTGTGGAGCCTTACATCCCCAACGATGTTGACAGCGTGCTGCCCGGCACCCCCGCTCATCAAATTGGTCTACAGGCAGGCAGCAAGATTGTAGGGCTCAACGGTCATGAGATAGACTCCTATAACACGATGATGTATGAAATAGGACGCCTCAACGACCAGATGAGTGTAGCCAAGACCCATGCCGACAGCATGAGCGTGCGCACGGTGACACTCGCCTTTCAAGCCACTGACAGCGTCATCACCAAGCAAGTGGTGCTGACCGAAGACCTGAAGCTGGGCTTCATGCCCCGCCAATTGGCCAAGCTTTACAAACCTTACACCCGCGAATACGGCTTCTGGGAGAGCATCCCCGCCGGCATCAAGTACGGGTGGAACGTACTCGCAGGCTATGTCGACGACATGAAGTATGTATTTACCGCCGAAGGGGCTAAGTCGTTAGGCGGTTTCGGAGCCATCGGCAGTCTCTTCCCGCCGGTGTGGGACTGGTATCTGTTCTGGAAAATGACAGCTTTCCTCAGCATCATCCTTGCCTTCATGAACATCCTGCCCATCCCCGCACTCGACGGCGGCCATGTACTGTTTCTGCTCTACGAGATGATAACGCGCCGCAAGCCGTCGGAAACATTCATGATCCGCGCCGAGTACGTAGGCTTTGGCATCCTTATCCTACTCATGGTGGTAGCCAATCTCAACGACATCCTCCGCTGGTTAGGATATATGTAAGTAGTCCCCTCCTTTGGCTCAAGATCAGAACCTATCCAACCCATTGCAGCCGGGTGGAGTCTACTCATACTTGTAGTACGACGAGCGGTAAGCACGGATGGGATACCAGTTGTCGAAGTCTTTCGAGATACCTACTCGGCGCAGCGTGTAGTCGGGGCTAAGCACCAGAGCCTCGCCAGAGTCTGTCATAGCCTCCTTGGCAGCTATAAAGCAGCACTGGTCGACATAGTGCATGCCCATGGTCACGGCCTTGCCGCCGTTGAGGTCGTCGTGCTCGCCATTGTAGCCTGCGAACTGAGCTTCGAAACCCGACTGCTGTCCGGGGAAAAGGGCCTTCGGCGTATGCCGATAGAAGTTTCACCTGTGCAACAGCCCACGGCTGTGCGCAGGTGAAATTTTCGTTGTCTGCGACCATGACAGCTTGGATTATTCTTACTGCAAAACGGTCTTTTAACAAAGGATAACTTGCAACGGTCTGATGACCGTTTTGGCTTTAAGCATAAATTACCTTGAATAATTGACACCGCACATAGTGTGACACCTCTTACACCTGGCACTTAACTTGCTGTAAATCAATGGGCTTTTTCGGTGGGTAAGTCGCACCTGAGGTGACACCTGAGGTGACACCTGAGGTGACACCTGAGGTGACACCTGAGGTGACACCTGTCTGAAAACAATTAGAAAGAATATTTTTTCTAATTGTTGGAACCAATTTTTTCTAATTCTTTCTAATTGTTTTCCAAGACTGCATAAATATTCACTCAAAACGGCGCGCGTTTTGAAAAATTCAGCGGCCGTTTTTGAAAAAACGGCCGTCGTTTTTTCCAAAACGGCCGTCGTTTTGCCAGAAACCCCGATTGTTTGACAAAATACCCGCTATTTTTGCATAAATATACAACCGGTGTATATTTATACATAAACGGCAGTCATGCCAGTACAAGTTGTCCTCAGTTGTCCTTTGTTGTCTTTGTTGTCTTAAAAAAACAACCATTTGCAATTGTCTTTTAAGACAACATAGACAACGATTGACAACAAGAGAAGAAATATAAATCTTTACAAGGTAACCCCTGCCCCTCCCCTGGCAGGGGAGGGGAGTTAGTACCCCTGCGAGTGGAAGGGAGTTGGTTACACTGCGAAGGGAGTTAATAACCTTGCGAGGATAGGGGGGTGGTGTCACCTCAGGTGCTACCTCAGGTGCTACTGACACATGGAAAATGGGTACTGATTATCAATGAGTTAAGTGCCAGGTGTAAGAGGTGTCACTATATGTTTCCGAAGCTGGGCGGCTAACGGTCAGGCGGGGTGATGCCTCCCCCCTTTGGAAACTGTAGAGACCACTAAGAAACACAACAACTCACCATACGCTGCTATCCGCGCTTTATTCTAAGCACGGCAACTACTATATGGCTATCGCTGAATAGTTACCTCACGGATATTACAGGATTAAAAAATCTTAAATTGCTAGGATGACGGACGTCCTGGGTTGCGTAATTCGAGAATTTTGCGTAATTTTGCAGCCCCAAACAGAGAAAGTGCTGAACACTAAGCAAATGACTCTTTAGTGGCAGCCGTAAATAGTAAATAGTTAAATAGTAAAATTGTAAGATTAAACAATGAGTCAAAAAATTCGTATTAAGCTGAAGAGCTACGACCACAAATTGGTCGACAAGTCAGCCGAGAAAATCGTGAAGGCCGTCAAGGCTACTGGTGCAACTATCAGCGGTCCTATTCCCCTTCCCACCCACAAGCGTATCTACACCGTCAACCGCTCTACCTTCGTCAACAAGAAGGCTCGTGAGCAGTTCCAGCTGTCAGACTACAAGCGTCTGATAGACATCTATTCCTCGACGGCAAAAACCGTTGATGCACTGATGAAGCTTGAGCTCCCCAGCGGTGTTGAGGTTGAGATTAAGGTATAGTACACCTTCTTCTCCTACAATCGGAATCATGAGCAGCACACCCTTGCCGGATGTGCTGCTTTTTTTTGGGGATAATACAGAGCAGAGTTTCTAATTCCTTGTAAACCCTTGAATAAACTCAAGTACCTCTGCGGAAAATACAATACTAAACACTATCCGGTAAGGGCAAAAATAGCTCCATATTCTTTAGACAAAATCATGCATGAGGGAAGGGGCGAAAACAGAGCGGTCTCAGCCCGACACCTCACTCAGATGGCCAGAAAGGTCCTGCAGCAAGGGATGTGCAGGCAGGGAGGTGTGTTCGGGGCACCTCCCTATACGGAGTCCCAATGTTTATCGAGGTTTCCGGATATTTAGCACCCCACGGGGTCATACCTCGAATAAGCATACCACAAGATATGATTATCCGCAAATTGCGGATAATCATATCGTGTAATGCCATGCTGGCACATTACATCGGGAAAACCTTTTTCCCTTCAAAGTAGGTGGCTGCAGGCTTGGCCTCGTGAATCTCATTCGCAGGACACGAAAGCACATCCTTGGTGACGAGGAGGAAGTCGGCATACTTACCAGTCTTGATACTGCCACGCTCGTTCTCCAGGAACATCTGTCTGGCCACGTTGATGGTCAGGGCGGTGATGGCCTGCTCACAGGAGAGGCAATCTTCCGTCCACCAGGGTTTTCCCACTTCGCCATAAAAATCACCCGTCACGGCTATCTCCATGGCGCCGAACGGATCATCGGGACCGCCGCCCAATGCCGGATAGTCATTGTGAGAGGACACATTGACGCCGT
>CAMHKU010000081.1 GCA_946185805.1 uncultured Prevotellaceae bacterium
TCCTTCTAACTCCTTCTAACTCCTTCTAACTCCTTCTAACTCCTTCTAACTCCCTCTAAATGAGCGGCATGCCCAGCTCGCGGCACTCGCGGCGCATGTCGTCGGGCCATATCGAAGCCTGGATTTCGCCGATGTGGGCCTTGTGCAGCAGCACCATGCAGAGACGGCTCTGGCCTATACCGCCGCCGATAGAGAGTGGCAGTTTGTCGTTGAGCAGCTGCTGGTGGAAATAAAGCTGCTGGCGCTGCTCCTGATGCTCCAACTTCAGCTGGCGCAGCAAGGCCTCCTTGTCAACACGTATGCCCATCGACGAGAGCTCGAAGCTACGCCCCAGCACGGGATACCATATCAGTATGTCGCCATTGAGTCCCTTGCGGCCGTCCTCGGCCACCGTCGACCAGTCGTCGTAGTCGGGAGCACGGCCGTCGTGCTTCTCGCCATTGGCCAGCTCGCCGCCTATACCTATTATAAATACGGCACCGTAAGCCTCGCAGATGGCATCCTCGCGCTCCTTGGGCGTCTTGTCGGGATACATCTTCAGCAGTTCCTCGGCGTGAATAAACTTGATTTTCTCCGGCAGGAAAGGTTTCAACTGCGGATAAGTCTCACAGGTGAGGTATTCCGTGCGACGTATGGCGGCATAGATACGCTCCACCACATTCTTCAGGAATGCCAGCGTGCGGTCTTCGCGACGGATGACGGCCTCCCAGTCCCACTGGTCGACATAGAGCGAATGTAGGTTGTCAAGCTCCTCGTCGGCACGGATGGCATTCATGTCGGTATAGATGCCGTAGCCCGGCTCTATCCCGTATTCGGCCAGGGAGAGCCGCTTCCATTTGGCCAGCGAGTGAACCACCTCAGCACGGGCGTCGCCTAAGTCCTTGATAGGAAAGGTCACGGCACGCTCCACGCCGTTCAGGTCGTCGTTGATACCTAAGCCCTGCAGCACGAAGAGCGGGGCGGTGACACGACGCAGGCGCAGCTCCGTAGACAGGTTCTGCTGGAAAAATTCCTTAATCAGTTTAATACCTTGCTCCGTCTGCTTGGTGTCAAGCAGACGTTCATAGCCAATGGGTTTAATCAGTTTGCTCATAACGATAGATTTCAATTTTGCGTGCAAAGGTAAGCATAAAATATAAAAGTGCAAACAAAAACGCGCAGTATTTTTGCAAAACGTCAGATTTTCTTGATTTTAGCTAACTTTTTGCGCTTGCCACCTTCCATAGCTATGGTCGCAAACCTCATTTCGGCGCCACCGTTAAGAAATCATAAAGTTCAAAGAGTAACAATTCAAAGTTCAAAGAATTATAGTAACTTTGCGCCCGCGTTTCCAAGCAAGCGGTCGAGTGGTGTTAACATCCACCCTACTTGACGCGTGACGCATAACAGCGCTCCCGTAGTTTAATGGATAGAATTATGGATTCCGGTTCCATCGGTTGGGGTTCGATTCCCCACGGGAGTACTTTTTTCAAGCAAAATCATTGTTTTCTGCCCTCTAAATCTATGTATTCTTCACAAAAAAGCTCTGTGAGGAAAGATTATTTAATATTTATTTTCTTAATTATAAAGAAAA
This sequence comes from uncultured Prevotellaceae bacterium, assembly GCA_946185805.1. GTDB lineage: Bacteria > Bacteroidota > Bacteroidia > Bacteroidales > Bacteroidaceae > Prevotella. Next base: position 1,574 of record CAMHKU010000081.1, read on the forward strand.
TTGTACCTTTGCACCCTGATTTGAGCGAAACACTGTAAATAACACACAATTTTTATAAACTTTAACAAAACATTTAAGAGAAGACTTATGAAGAAAAGACTAACTCTGATGCTGGCCAGCCTCATCCTAAGCGTAGGAATGGCATTGGCTCAGACAAAAGTTAGCGGCACGGTAGTCTCCCAGGACGACGGCCAGCCTGTCATCGGCGCGTCGGTGGTTGTCCAGGGGGCCAAGACTGGTGTCGTTACCGACGTGAACGGCCGCTTCTCGCTGACGGTGCCTCAGGGCAAGAAGGTCAGCGTAAGCTACATCGGCATGACCACGCAAGTAGTAACCCCCAAGAACGGCATGCAGATAGTGCTCGTACCCGACGGCCAGGCCTTGGACGAGGTGGTGGTGACGGGTATGCAGAAGATGGACAAGCGCCTGTTTACCGGCTCTACGGCCAAGATTAGCGCCGCCGAAGCCAAGCTCGACGGTGTGGCCGACATTTCGCGCTCGCTGGAAGGCCGCGTGGCCGGTGTCAGCGTGCAGAACGTCAGCGGCACCTTCGGTACGGCGCCCAAGATCCGCGTGCGCGGTGCCACCTCTATCTACGGCTCGTCGAAGCCCCTGTGGGTGGTCGACGGCGTGATTATGGAAGACGTGGCCGAGGTGGATGCCGACAACCTGTCGAGCGGCGATGCCGAGACACTGATTTCGAGCGCCATCGCCGGCCTGAACGCCGACGACATTGAGTCGTTCCAGATACTGAAAGACGGTTCGGCCACCTCTATCTATGGTGCGCGCGCCATGGCCGGCGTGATTGTCGTCACAACGAAGAAGGGTAAGGCCGGCAGCAACAAAATCAGCTATACCGGCGAGTTTACCATGCGCCTGAAGCCCAGCTATGCCGACTACAACATCATGAACTCTCAGGAGCAGATGTCGGTATACCGCGAGATGGAGCGTGCAGGCTACCTGAACTTCAGCGACGTCTACCGTGCCTCAGATAGCGGTGTCTACGGCAAGATGTACCACCTTATTAATACTTACAACCCCGCCACCGGCCAGTTTGCGCTGGCCAACACCGAGGCCGCCAAGAGCCAATACCTGAGCGAGGCCGAGATGAGAAACACCAACTGGTTTGACCAGCTGTTCTCTAACTCTATTTCGATGAACCACTCTGTCTCGCTGTCGTCGGGCACTGAGAAGGCACAGTATTACACCTCGTTCTCGGTGATGAGCGATCCAGGATGGTACAAGCAGTCAAGGGCCAACCGCTATACTGCCAACATCAACGCCCTGTACAACATTTCGAAGCAGGTGAGCCTCAACCTCATCGGCAACAGCGCCTACCGTAAGCAGAAGGCGCCCGGCACGCTGGGACAGTCGATAGACCCCGTCTACGGCGAGGTGCGCCGCGACTTCGACATCAACCCCTACAGCTACTCTATGAACACGTCGCGCGCACTGGACCCCAACGCCTACTACGTGCGCAACTACGCTGCGTTCAACATTCTCAACGAGCTGGCCAACAACTACATGGACCTGGACGTAATCGACTTCAAGGTGCAGGCCGAGCTGAAGTATAAGCCCATCACCAAGGTGGAACTGTCGGCACTGGCATCCTACAAGTATGCGATGAGCACCATCAGCCACGAGATACACGACAACTCTAACCAGGCCATGGCCTACCGCGCCATGGACGACGCCACCATGCGCGACGACAACCCCTGGCTCTACACCGACCCCGACAACGCCAACTCGCTGCCGGTAAGCGTGCTGCCCGTGGGCGGTTTCACCCGCGACACGCGCAACAAGATGAACAGCTGGGACCTGCGCGCCACGGCCAACTACAACGACGTGTTCAACGAGGTACACATCATGAACCTCTTCGGCGGTATGGAAATCAACTCCACCGACCGCCGCAAGACGTGGTACCAGGGCACGGGCATGCAGTTTGAAAACGGTCTGAAGGCCGCCTACGACTACCGCTACTTCAAGCAGGCTCAGGAAGAGGGCACCGAATACTTCACCATCGACGACACACGGCTGCGCTCGACGGCATTCTTTGCCAACGCCACCTATTCGTGGAAAGGCCGCTACACGGTGAACGGCACCGTGCGCTACGAGGGTACCAACAAGCTTGGCAAGAGTCGCTCGGCCCGCTGGCTGCCCACGTGGAACATCTCGGGCGCATGGAACGCCCATGAGGAGCCTTGGTTTGAGAAGCTCAGCTCCGTGATGTCGACAATGACGCTGAAGGCATCGTATTCGCTCACCGGCGACCGCGGACCGGCCGACATCAGCAACTCGCGCGTCATCATCAAGAGCGTCAACCCCTGGCGACCCTTTGCCACCGTCAGCGAGACGGCACTGAGAATCGACGACCTGGAGAACTCGGATCTGACCTACGAGAAGAAGCACGAGCTGAACATCGGCGCCGAGATTGGTTTCCTCAACAACCGCATCAACGTGGGCTTCGACTGGTATCGCCGCAACAACTACGACCTCATAGGCATTATCAACACCGAGGGCGTGGGCGGACAGATTGAGAAATATGGTAACGTGGCCACCATGCGCTCGCACGGTGAAGAGCTGTCGATTTCCACGAAGAACATCGTGACGAAGGACTTCAAGTGGAACACCGACTTCATATTCTCGCACAACAAGAACACCGTCACCGAGCTCGACTCCCGCGCCCGCGTCATCGACATGATCACCGGCACCGGATTCACCATGGAGGGATACCCCGTGCGCTCGCTCTTCTCGATGGACTTCCAGGGACTGAACGACGAGGGTCTGCCCACGTTTATCAACGAAAAGGGCGAAAAGACCGTCTCCGACATCTATTTCCAGGAGCGCACGAAGAAGGAGCACCTGGTCTACGAGGGTCCCACCGACCCCACCGTCACCGGTTCGCTGGGCAATATGTTCTCGTATAAAGGTTTCCGCCTCAACGTGTTTATCACCTACGCCTTCGGCAACGTGGTGCGTCTCGACCCCGTGTTCAAGAACAAGTACAGCGACCTGGCCTCTATGCCGCGCGAGTTTAAGAACCGCTGGACGGTGCAGGGCGACGAAGCCACGACAAGCATTCCCGTCATTGCCGACAAGCGCCTGAACCAGAACGACCAGTACCTGAAGTATGCCTACAGCGCCTACAACTACTCTACCGAGCGCATTGCCAAGGGCGACTTCATACGCATGAAGGAGATTTCGCTGAGCTACGACTTCCCCGCCAAGCTCATCAGCCCGCTGCGCCTGACGACGGCTTCGCTGAAGCTGCAGGCCACCAACCTCTTCCTGATTTACGCCGACAAGAAGCTCAACGGCCAGGATCCTGAGTTCTACAACGCCGGCGGTGTGGCCTCGCCCATGCCTAAGCAGTTTACACTCACCGTGCGCCTGGGCATCTAATTTACTAAACACACAATTATATAGAATTATGAACATTATATATAAAGGAACAATCCTGATGACGGCGGCCTTAGGCATGGTATCGTGCAACGACTTCCTCGACGAGATGCCCGACAGCCGCACAGACATCACAAGCGAGCAGCAGGTGTCGCTGCTGCTGACGACGGCCTACAGCGAGAGCAACGGCATCGTCATGGCCGAAATGGCTTCCGACAACACCATGGACAACGGCGCCACCTTCACCTTTGAAGACAAGGTGGTGGAGGAGGCCTACCTGTGGAAAGACATTACCAGCGAGGACGACGACGCCACGAAACAGATGTGGGAGTCGTGCTACCACGCCGCCGCCACCGCCAACGAGGCCCTGGCCACCATCAATGAGATGGGCAACCCCGCCAACCTGCAGCCGCAGCGCGGCGAGGCCCTGATGTGCCGCGCATGGGCCATCTTCCAGCTGGCCAACATCTTCTGCCTGGCCTACAATCCCGAGACGGCCGCCAGCGACCTGGGACTGCCCTACCCCACCACGCCCGAGAAGATACTCAAGACCCACTACGAGCGCGGCACCATGGCCCAGCTCTATGCCAACATAGAGAAAGACATTGAAGAGGGCCTGCCACTCATCGACGACAATGCCTACAGCGTGCCCAAGTATCATTTCAACCGCGCCGCTGCCAACGCCTTTGCCGCCCGTTTCTATCTCTACTACCAGAAGTGGGACAAGGTGATTGAGCACGCCAACGCCACCCTGGGCTCCGACCCGGAGAAGATGATGCGCGACTGGGCTTACATCGCCGGCACCATGGCCTCTAACTTCCAGGACCGCTGCAATCAGTATATCGCCGTGACAGAGCCTGCCAACCTGCTCATCGAGACCGCCAGCTCGAGCATGGTCTACTGGCTGGGACCCTACGACCTGTCGCGCCGCTATGGCCACAACATCAGCGCCATCGCCCAGATGGAAACCTACCGCACCGCCGGCATCTGGGGCGAGTATGGCTCACGCTCCGACCTGTGGCTGTCGCACTCCTGCTGGGGATTCTCCGAGAAGCTCTGCAACTCTAAGTACTATGGCTACTTTGAGTACACCGACAAGGTCAACGGCGTTGGCTACCGCCGCAACGCCATCGTGCGCCTCTGCGCCAACGAGACCGTGCTCTGCCGCGCCGAGGCATACGCCATGAAGGGCGACTTCCAGAACGCTACCGCCGACATCAACCTCTGGCTGAAGTACAACTCGCGCAACTCGCGACAGGTGACCGAGGACGACGTGGTGAACACCTACAAGGAGATGAACTACATGGAGGATGCCAACCAGAGGCCCATAGCGGCCAGCGACACCTACGGCACGCCGAAGAAGCGCCTGCACCCCTTAGGACTGACGCTGAGCGGCGAGAAGCAGGAGAACTTCATCCACTGTATCCTGCACATGCGCCGTTGCGAGACTGCCCAGGAGGGTCTGCGCTGGATGGACATCAAGCGCTGGGGCATAGAGATTGCCCACAACCGCGACAGCCAGCCTGCCGACACACTCTTCAGCAACGACCCGCGCCGCGCATTCCAGCTGCCCGGCGACGTGATAGAGGCCGGACTGACCCCAAACCCACGTAACAACTAACCCCAAAGGAGGACTAACAATGAAGACATTCAGAATACTGATACTCAGCGCCGCCGCGCTGACGCTCACAGCCTGTAGCGAGGACAGCCTCGACTCGCAGAGCATCTTCAACAGCAGCTCGGCACCGAAGACGGAGACCGCCTTCGACCAGTGGCTGCAGAAGAACTATGTAGAGCCCTACAACATTGAGTTTAAATACCGCTTCGAGTACAAGGAGAGCGACACCGACTACAACCTGGCACCGGCCGACTACAACAAGGCCATCGCCCTGGCTAAGCTCACCAAGTATCTGTGGCTCGAGGCCTACGACGAGCTCATGGGCCAGGACTTCCTGCGCACCTATGCGCCAAAGATTATGAACCTCATAGGCTCGGTGGCCTACGACTCTAACGGCGGCATGGTGCTCGGCACCGCCGAGGGCGGCATGAAAATCGTGCTCTACAACGTCAACAGCATCAACCCCGACAAGATCGACATCGATTTCCTCAACGAGTGGTACTTCATCACCATGCACCATGAGTTTGCTCACATCCTGCACCAGACGAAGGACTACCCCACCGACTTCAACGAGATTTCGAAGGCCGACTACCAGTCGTCGTCGTGGGTGAACCTTGAAGACCAGGAGGCTCTGGCCATGGGCTTTGTCAACAACTACGCCAGCTCGGAGGCGCGCGAGGACTTTGTGCAGACCATCGCCTTCTACATCACCTACAGCGACGAAGACTGGCAAGACCTGTTAGAGACTGCCATCGTTGACGTGACCGACGAGAACGGCGACCCCGTCTACGAGCTCGATGCCTACGGCAGCCCGGTCTACGAGGAGGACGCCGAGGGCAACCCCATTCCCGAGACCGACTTCATGGGCAACATCGTATACAAGACCGACGACGATGGCAACACGCTCTACACCTACGACGAGGAGGCCGGCACCCTGACGCCCGCTCCCGAGTATAAGAAGGTGCAGAAGAAAGACTACACCGGCTACAACAAGCTGCAGCAGAAGCTGGCCATGGCCAAGGACTACCTGCGCCAGTCGTGGGGCATCGACCTCGACAAGCTCCACCAGATTGTGCAGCGCCGGCAGCAGGAGGTGGCCGACGGCAAGGTAGACTTAAAGTCACTCAATTAACACTCACCTAACATCTACACACACTAAGAGACATGAAAAAGATATATTTTCTCATAGCACTGGTCACGGCCACCATCTTGGCCTCGTGCACCAAGGAGCAGGAAGACTTCTTCAGCGACACCTCGGCCCGACGCGCCGACGCTACGCTCACCGCCGACATGGCGGTGCTCACCAGCGCCGAGAACGGCTGGCTGATGCAGTACTTCCCCGAGTCGCAGCAGTCGTTTGGAGGCTACAACCTCATAGCCCGATTCAAGACCGACGGCACCGTGGAGGTGACCGACGAGTTTAACGCCGACACCGTCTACACCAGCCTCTACAGCGTCAAGCAGAGCGCCGGCGCAGTGCTCGTGTTCGACTCTTACAACGTTGCACTGCACGCCTACTCCGACCCCGCAGGACCCAACACCAGCGTAGGCAGCAACGGACTGGGAGCCGGCATGGACGGCGAGTTTGAGTTCTCGATCCTCAAGGCTACCGCCACCGAGGTGGAACTCAAGGGCAAGAAAACCGGCAACCGCGTGGTGCTCACACCCATGGCCGACAACGACTGGACCGGCTACCTGGATAAAATCAGCGAGGTGGCCACGGCCATGAAATCTAAGAAATACAATTTGCAGCTGGCCGACACCACACTCGTGGCCGTTACTTCCGACCGCACACTGGCCGTCAACTACATCGAAGACGGCGAGAAGAAGGAAATGACGATTCCCTTCGTCGTGACAACTCAGGGCATGACGCTCTATGAGCCGGTGGAGATTCGCGGACAGAAGCTCAGCGGCTTCAGCTACATCGAAGGCGAGGACGTGTTCCCCGCCACCGACACTGACGCCATAAAGTTGGCCATCGTCTACCCCACGCTGGCAGAGCTGGCCACCGAGAGCTGGTGGTGCATGGCATTCAGCGGCATGGGTGAGCTGGGACAGAAGAACTGGGCGACACTCAAGCGCGTGGAGGAGATGCTTGGCGAAACCCTGCAATACGCCATCTTCGGACTCTACGACGGCAACTTCGGCATCACCTTCAGCAGCAGCGGCTACTGGGGCTCTCTGCTCTTCAACTACACCCTGGAGAGCGACGACGAGCTGACGCTGCAGTTCTATGCCGGCAATGCACGCGACAACGGCGCCTGGTATGTCAACAACGCCTACTACGGCAACTACTTCGTGGCTCCTTTCGGCAACAAGGCAACCGGTCCGCGCACCTTCAAGCTGACGGCCGACGACCCCAACGACCCCTCATGGATACTGATGACCGACGAGGCAGACCCGACGAACACCATCATGCTCTACGGCGAGATTATACCCAACCCGCTGGACAACTGATGGTGGCTTGGTAAGTAATTCAAGTTTCGCATTGATCAACTTTCACCACTTATCACTAAACACTTCTTCTGCTACGGAAGAAATCCTGCATCAACTGGCGGCACTCCTCATCGAGGATGCCGCCAGTTACTTGTGTCTTAGGATGCAACACTCGCGGCGCATACGCCTGATAGCCACGTTTAGCGTCGCCGCAGCCATAGACCACGCGCAATACCTGAGCCCAGCCCAGCGCCCCAGCGCACATAGGGCACGGCTCCACGGTAACGTAGAGCGTGCAATCAGTCAAGTACTTGCCGCCAAGGGTGTTGGCGGCAGCAGTGACAGCCTGCATCTCGGCATGGGCAGTAACGTCGTTCAGCGTCTCCGTCAGGTTATGGCTGCGGGCCACCACCCTGTCCTTACACACCACCACACACCCTATGGGTACCTCGCCCTCGGCTAAGGCGCACTGAGCTTCAGCCAAGGCCTGGCGCATGTATTTCTCGTCTTTCTCTGCTTGGTTCATGGTGCAAAGATAAAAATAATTTCATAATAATATACGTAAACTGAAAACTTTTTCCCAATAAAACGGCGGCTTAAAGTGGAATCTCAGAAAAATTCACTATCTTTGCCAAAAAATTACTGCACATGATGATGACAAGACGATACCCTATAGGCATACAGACGTTCTCGGAGATGATTCGCGAGGGCTATGTGTATGTAGACAAAACCGACCTGGTGTGGCAGTTGGTACACTATGCCAAGTATATATTCCTGAGCCGCCCCCGCCGCTTTGGCAAGTCGCTGCTCACGTCGACGCTGGAGTCGTATTTCAAGGGTGAGCGCGAGCTGTTCGAGGGCCTGAAGATTATGGAACTGGAGCAGGAGTGGACAGAGTATCCCACCATCCGTATAGACCTGAGCAGCGCCCGCCACATGCCGCCGAAGGACGTCAGGCAGGAGCTGAGCCTGCTGGTCAGCCCATACGAGAAACTGTATGGCAGGAATGAGGAAGAGACAACCCCCGGCATGCGGCTGGCCGGTGTCATCGACCGTGCCTACGAGCAGACGGGGCGGCAGGTGGCCGTCATCATCGACGAGTATGATTCGCCCTTGCTCGACGTGCTCCACGAGGATAGTCGGCTGGCCGAGATGCGCGAAATCATGCTGGAGTTCTATCAGCGGCTGAAGCAGCGCGAGGCAAAAATCAAGTTCTGCTTCATCACCGGCATCACCAAGTTCTCGCAGCTGAGCATATTTTCTGGTATCAACAACCTGGCCAACATCACGATGCTGCCCCGCTTCTCGGCCATCTGCGGCATTACCGAGCAGGAGGTGAAGGACGTGTTCAGCGAGGACATCGTGCGGATGGCTAAGAATTACGACTGCACGCCAGAGGAGATGTTCCAGAAGATCAAGCTGCGCTACGACGGCTACCACTTCGCTTCCCGGTCGGAGGACATCTACAACCCCTTCAGCCTGCTCAACGCCTTCCGCAGCGACGAATTGCAGAACTACTGGTTCAGCACCGGCACGCCGACGTTCCTCATCCGCCAGCTGCAGCACTACAAGACCGACATCACCTCGCTCGACCACTTGGAGGTGCCCTCCTCAGCCTTCGACCAGCCCACGGAGAACATGAAGGATGCCCTGCCGCTGCTCTACCAAAGCGGCTACCTCACCATCAAAGACTATGACCGCGAAGGCGAGATGTACACACTGGATATGCCTAACTTAGAGGTACGCATCGGCTATTCCAAAGGCTTGATGCCCACTTATACCGGGCTTGATGACGCAAACGTGCAGTCGGGCTTCGCCCTGAAGTTTTGGCGCGCGCTGAAGAAAGGCGACATCGAGCAGGCCATGCGCGAAATGCAGGCATACATGGCAGGCATACCCTACGTGGAGGGCTTCAAGAAGAAATTGGAGGAAGCCGCCACGAAAGAGGGTTTCTATGAATACACCTTATACCTCATCTTCTCTATGCTCAACGTCTATGTCAAGACGCAGGTGAAGTGTGCGGGCGGCAGGGTTGACATGGTAGTATGGATGCCCGACACGACCTACGTTTTCGAGATGAAGGTCAGCGGCACGGCGGCTGAAGCCCTGGCGCAGATTGATGACCGAAGCTACGCCCTGCCATACGCCACAAGCGACAAGCCGGTGGTGAAGGTCGGCGTAAGGTTCGACGCCGAGACGCGCGTGCCGCAGGAGTGGGTCGTTGCAACCTCACAAAGCGTCTGACACTATGTAAGGCTGCGAAGGTCTCTTTTTTTGCTGTTATAATTGAAAAAATCCTTTTTCGTTTCAGATAAATTTCTTACCTTTGCACCTGCAAGATATTCACGGAAATATAAGTCTGCGCCATGGAATGGGAAATAGTGCATATCGACGAGACCGACTCTACCAACCAGTGGATGAAACACCACCTGAGCGACACAGACTTTTGTGTCGTTGCCGACTACCAGACGGCTGGTCGCGGTTGTGGTTCCAACACGTGGGAGAGCGAGCGGGGACAGAATCTGCTGTTCTCGGTATTGCTCCACCCATTGTCCGTCCCGGCCTCCAAGCAATTCCATATCTCCATGGCGGTATCGGTAGCCATCAGCGAAGCCTTGGAGCAATATATTGGCGATGTCAGCATCAAATGGCCCAACGACATCTATTGGCGTAACGGCAAAATCTGCGGCATCTTAATAGAGCAGACGCTCAAGGGAACGGCCATCAGGGAGTGCATCGTTGGCGTAGGACTCAATGTCAACCAGCGCGCCTTCCATAGCAGTGCACCCAACCCCGTGTCGCTCTGGCAGATTAGCGGACAGCCTACCGACCGCATGCTACTGCTCAACGACATCCTGCAGCGGCTGCAGCGGCTGATGGCCGAAGACGTGCGTCAACGGTACCTACAACGGCTCTACCGTCGGCGGGGCTTTCATCCATATACCGATGCCCGCGGCGCTTTCATGGCCGAAATCACAGGCATTGAGGACGACGGCCACCTGCTGCTGCGCGACGACAGCGGCCACGAGCGACGCTACGCCTTCAAGGAGGTGCAGTTCGTGATATAAACTCAAAGAGGCGAGAGGTGTAAGCATGCCAAAGGCATTATAAGAGTAGGCAGAGCCATGCGGCAACCTCTCTGCGACCTCAAAAGAATGCTTTGGCATGACTCTGAAAGTAGCATGAAAGCTCTTCATTCTCAGCGCCTCTGCGTTTAAACAAAAAGAATGAGAAACTTGAATAAAATAGTAAAATTGTAAAATAACATGGTAAAACGGTTTAAGAGAATTCTATTGAAGCTCTCGGGCGAGAGCCTGATGGGCAATCAGGGCTACGGCATAGACCCTGAGCGACTGCAGCAGTATGCCGCACAGATTAAGGAAGTCAGCGAGATGGGCGTCGAGATAGGCATCGTCATCGGCGGCGGCAACATCTTCCGCGGCCTCAGTGGTTCACAGAAAGGTTTCGACCGCGTGAAGGGCGACCAGATGGGCATGTGTGCCACGGTCATCAACTCCTTGGCGCTGAGCTCGGCCCTTGGCGCCATCGGCGTGAAAAACCGCGTGCTTACCGCTATTCGAATGGAGCCCATCGGCGAGTTCTATACCAAGTGGAAGGCCATCGAGGCCATGGAGC
>CAMHKU010000082.1 GCA_946185805.1 uncultured Prevotellaceae bacterium
CTTGCAGCCGTCGGTATGGAACACGGCCACGTGGACATGGTCGTTGAACAGGTTGCCGAGGGTCATGCCGCCGGCCCAGTTGTCGTGGTCGTAGTTGGCCGTGAGGCAGCGCCCCAGTTCGGTGTCGAAGTCGAAGTTCTCCTGCACACCGATGAAGTCGAAGGCCTTGTCGGCCAGGTAGCGGCTGATGACGACAGAGTACTTCTTGTCAGGACCGTCGTTATTCACGAAATCGAATGCTGGCAGCCCGTCGACGTTGAGCGTGCAGATGCTGAACAGCGAGGCGTCGACGGTACCCGGCGTGCGGAAGTTCTGGTTGATGAGTGCCTCTATGAGTTCCATTCCGCTGGCGTCATAGACGGTGTTGCTGATGTAGCCCGGTGTCTTGTCCATGCCGGCATAGTCCATCATGATGATGCCCGTCGAGACGTTGTGCAGCGGGTTCTTCAGATAGTCGATGACGAGGCGGTTGGTGCGCTCGGCATTCTTGCGGTAGTGGTCGGAGCTTGCCATGCCTACATAGCCTGACGCGTAGTTGAACACCCAGGCGGGGGTCTGCGATGTCATGTCGCGGGCGGCCGTAGCGTCGAGCATACGGCGGATGGCCTCGTCCTTACCGGTCAGGTCGGAGCCTACGTCGTAGTAGTCCTGAGTCCAGAGGGGCGTCGACACCCCGTCGGTGCCCCTGATAGTGCCGTTCTGCTGGCGGTCGAAGGCCTTGTTGCTGCTCCAGCCTTTCAGAAATCCGCCGGCGGTGAGGTCGTCGCAGGCGTCGCGCAGGAGCAGCAGCACGCGGCCGCGCACCTGGCCGACGGTGATGTTGGGCTTAAAGTCGGCAAAGAGTCCGCTCAGCTCGCTGCTGTTAGTCAGGGCGGCGAACTCCTCTGCCCAGGCGTTCATATCGCGGGTAGCATCCACACTGGAGGTCACGATGCAGAACTCCGTGGGGTTCTGCGCTAAGAACGTCTTCAGCTTCAGGAAAAAATCCTTGACCAGCAGGCTGGTTTGCACGATGCCGTGACTGCAGCGCAGGTCATAGCCCATCGTGGCAGCGTTGTAGACACGCTCCGGGCGCAGGTCGAACACGCGCACACCCGCCTTCAGCTGCTCGTCGATGGTCAGGTCCTGGGTCTTGGCCAGGCTTTCAGATATCAGCTGCTCCAGATGCCAGCCTTCACCGGTGCAGGCATCGTGGGTGCCGGGCAGCGAGAGGTCGGCCACCAGGCGGCTGTCGGCCAACGGAGCCATCCATTTGCTGTGGTCTACGGTGGGCTTGTAGCTCTGGGCACTGGCGCTGCCGGAGTTAGCCCCCTGCATCGCTTTTACCTCAATGCCAACGGCACTCAGGACGTCCGTCGTCTTCGTCAACTCAAAGGATGCTTCTCCATCCTTGCCGCTGACTTTACCGTCGGCAAAGGTCATTTCCCATGTCTTCGGAGCATTGTCGGCGTAGGCCTGAGCCAGCGTTATCGTGACATGGCCGCTGTTTTCGGTATAGGTGAACTCACCGCCAGACTGTATGCCGAAAATGTCGCCGTAGCTCTTCACGATGCCGGAGCCGTCTTTCAAGAGCAGCTTCTGCCACTTGCCGGTGCCATCGTCCTTGAACTGATAAGCCTGCAACACCCGGTCGTAGGCGATTTCCTCGCCGTCGGTATCGCCAGGTACAGTGCCTTCGACATCATAGGCGGAAAGCCACCAACCGGCCAGCCGGTTGGTATCCGCAGCCGTCACGTTATCATCATTGTCGCTGCACGAGGCAAGCGACAGTCCCAAGACCATCACCATAAGGCAGGCGAGGATGCTGCTCATCCCTCTAGCATTGCAAAACTTGAATTTCACCTTGTTCATTTACTATTTGACAATTTACTATTTACAATTTATTTACGATTTTATTATTTGGCTATTTGCTGCGTCCTGAAATGCGGTAACAAATTCTTCATTCCTCACTTTTGATTTTTCACTTTCATTGCCCTGCTGGCTTGGCTTTCAGCTTTACGCAACCGGAGAACACCGTCTCGTCGATCTTGGAGTAGAACGTGCCCGGTGTCACGGTGAGCAGGCTGGTGCAGTTGGCGAAGGCATACTTGCCGAACTTCATGTTTTCATTATGACAGGTCAGCGTAATCAGACTGGTGCAGCCCTCAAAGGCATAGTCGCCTACGCTTGCCAGCTTCTTGGGCAGAATCAGCGGGTTGAAGCCAGCACAGCCGCGGAAAGCCTCAGCCTCGATGTCGACCACGCAGTCGGGGATCTCAAGCGTGTTCAGCCCGCGACAGCCATAGAAAGCGCGCCGGGGGATGGTCACCAGACCCTCGCGGCTGAGTGACACCGTGGTCATGCTGGGGCAGTTTTCAAAGCAACCCTCGCCCATCTCGTTCACACCAGGCATGTTGGCCGTCTTCAGGTTGGTGCAGTCCATGTAGGCCTCCTTGCCCAGGACGGTGCAGCTGGCAGGGATGGTGGCCGTCACCAGGCTCTTGCAGCCCTTGAAAGCCTCGGCGCCGATTTCCTGTATGCCACTGTCAGCCATATTGATGCTGCGCAGATGCTTCAAGCCCCGTAAGGCTCCCGGGCCGATCCTGCTGATGTGGTACACTTGAGCGGTGCTGATATACGACATGTTGCGATAGCTATCCACCGTGATGTCAGTGATGCTATAGTCGGTGACGCCGATGATGGCTGCCTGCTTGTTGGGCTCCAAGAGGTAGAACAGACCGTGCCAGTCGAGAGTGGCGATGCCTTCGAGGCTGATGATGCCGGCTCCGGCGGCAGCAGCAGCGGCAGCGGCGTTGCCGTCGCTGATACCGCTCCAGCCGTCGATGACTTTGCTCAAATCTTCGTTGGCAGGCAGCATCACCACCTGTTTGCCGCCGATGCCCGTGGCCGTCAGGTTATCGTCATCGTAGGTCAGCGTGCCGCTGGCTGTGAAGCTGTCGCGCCAAGTGCCGTCGCTGAATGTCACGCTGACGCGCCCGCTGCCCAGGTCTTGGCCCTCCACCAGTGGGCGTTCCACGGTGGAGGTGTACTTGAACGTGGCCAAGCCCTGCATGCCCAGCGGCTTAAACTCCTTGTCGCCAAAGAAGAGCCGACGGACGAATCCTTCGCCGTTATCATCGAAGTCATAGACCTCCAGCACGTGCGAATAGTCTACTGTCACAGTAGCCTTGGTGTCCGGGTTCTGAACCGTCGTCGTGCCGCTGGCCTCATAAAAGGCGTACCACGTGCCCGTCAGTAGCTCATTCAGCGTGCCGGTAGCCGTCTCTGTTGCTGTCGTGTCATTGTCATCACTGTCGTCACTGCTGCACGCGGTGAGCGCAGTCACTGAGCCGCAGAGTGTCAGAACGGCGGCCAGCATCCATAAGAATGTCTTTTTCATACTTTTCTGTATTTGTTTGTATAAAAGCCGAAAGTGCAAAAAACTTTCGGCTTTTTATCGCACTTTACTGATTCTTCGTCGATTAACCGTCGGTGACGGTTATCGCTCGTTACTGGTTAAAAGGGAAAAGGAAGATCAATAAAAGCTTTAGGGTAGATGGTACTCATCTTATCCCGCATGTGCTGTATGTGGAATTCGTATGTCGGATTATGGTCCGGATATTTCTGGTAGTAGCTGGGGGCATGGTTCTTCACCCGGTAATACATGTCGAGCCATTTTTCAGCACTTTCTTCGTATGGCAGGAACTCGATTTCCGGCAGGAACTCGCCACTGTACACGAACGTCTTGCCACTGTCCTTGAGTTTGACGGTGACAACGACATCGACCACGACTGCCGGTGCGGTGCCGTATTTTAAGCTGGTATTGTATGTGATGTCAAAAATATGCGGTTCAATGACGAAGCCTTTGCCGTTAAGATCTTCGCTGTTGTCGGAATGACCGGCTCCATGAAAGAACTCATTATCTTCAGTTATAAATACTAGAGCCTCGATTCCCTCCGGCAAACGCTTGTCAGAAGCCTCTCTGTTGTAAAAGCATAAAAATGCTTTATTGGTATCACTAAACTGTTTCTTATACTTGCTATTTTCAAAGTTGCTCACGTAAGTTGTACGGTCCTTCAGTCCTAAGGCTGAGCGATACTTGTCGATGGTTTTCACACTCGTGCCAGTACGTGCCAGGCAGACGGCATCGACTCTCATCCATTCCACATTGTTGCCGAAAACTTCGGGGTTCAGCTCCACGTCAACGCTGCTGGGGTCGAAGAGCCATCCGGCTCCTCCCATGAAACCACTATTTACGAGAACGTCAGTCATATAAATCTTGGGACTACTCTTAAGACTCCACACGCCCTGGCCGAGACCGGTCTTCTTCAGCTTGAAGTTCTTGCCGAACTTTATTTCGGAGGAAACAATATCGGCGACGGCAGCAGCTCCCTTGATGCTGCCGGTGGTAGCGGCCTGGGCGGTCATTGCCAAATTGACGGTGGCGTTCATGCTGCCGTTGTAGCCTGTCAGCTGATCTTGTCCGTATGCGGAGCAGATGTCGCCAATTTCGCCCAGGGCAAACCCCATCTGGGCAATGCCGTCGCTAGCTCGCCCCTTGTAGAAGTTGGCTACGCTGGAGCCGATATGGGTAGCGCCCTTGAGGGCCTTGAAAACGGTGCCGCACACCTTGGCGGCCTTGTTGCCCTCCTTGAATTGCGCCTTCAGGTCGATGTCGCCTTTCAACGAGCCGTCTATGGAGCCTTGTAGGGAGGTAAACAGCGTAACGTCGGCCGTAGTGAACGCATCGACCCTCATTTCAATCCAGCTGTCCGTCAGGTCCACGTCGGGGCGATAGGTTGACAAGTCCACGTCGAAGGCCCACCATCCCTGTCGGGGAACGATGCTGCCAGCGGAGATGTCAGTTTGCGTCCACGGCGTGATATACTCAAAGAGTTCGTCTTTCTGTGACACGCCTTTCAGTCCGAACGTCTCAGGCTTGGCTATGTGCATATCCTGCGGCATGGTGTATATCAAGGGCGAGCGGTACACCATGTCGCCATTGAGACGCACGCACCAGTGGTGGTCGTTAGCGGGGCCGCTGTAGGATGGCATGTAGTAGAAAATGCGCAGGGTACCCAAGTACTTGTTGTACAGGGCGAAGAAGTTTTCATTGGGTGTATCATTCAAGCCGCAGCGGTTCATGACCAGTTCCCAGCCGTTCTCAGGGGTGATGTCGTCGCAGAAATTCATGGGGAGGTTGCTCTGTCTGTCGCTATCGTTCCAGGGCAGTGGCACCTTGACATATTGCCGGTAAACGCCATCGGCCACATCATAATCCTTGCCAGTGTAGAGATAGATGTGCTGCTTCGAGTGCCAGAACACGGAGTTGAAGACAGTGTTGGGGTTATAGCTGTTGGCTCCGTCGGGCAGCCATGCTTCCAACTGAGCTTTCTGGGCATCGGTGGCTGGCGACAGGCTGAGGCCGGCATTGCTCATCGTGAGCTTGCCATCCTGGTATCTGAACTCCCTAGTCACGTCGACAATCTCATCGTTGAGGACGTCCTTGCGTGTGGTGCGTACCACGCCGTCGTTGTTGGTATAGGTGAACTCGGCGCCTAGCAGGTCGTCGGCATCGTCACGGAGTTCATTGTCGGCACCGACATAGAACGAGTATTCCCGTCCCGTGCCGTCGGCGCTGAAGTCGAGGGCGGTGACCTGCTTCAGCTGCTCCTGATGGCCGTCGGCGAAGGTGTAGTTCGTCGTGCCCTCAGCGTACCACATCTTGCTGAGTTGTTCGGCGCTAATGGGCGTGCCCTGAGGACTGTCGTCGCTGTCGCTGCACGAGGTGAGCGCAGTCACTGAGCCGAAGAGTGTCAGGATGGCGGAAAGCATCCAAAGATTAAACTTTCTCATTGCTAAATTTGTAAATTAAGTAGCTGACCATAAATAGCTTATATGAATTTATGAACAATTCGTGTTCAATTCGTGATAATTCGTGTTCTATTTTAACATGAATTCCCATGAATTGAACACGAATTACTCATAAATGATACGTGCTTTTTATTCAGTTATTTTTTATATTTGTAATTTGTAAAAGCGGAATTAACGTCCGATGAGCAGCACCGTGTTGATGTCGTCAGTCCTGCTGCTCCTCAGCGACTCATTCATCTGGTTGATATCGGAAAGCATACTCCTGAGTCCGGGTTTAAGATGATTGTCGAACACGGTTCCTACGAGCGATTCGAGGAATGCTGTTGTGAGTTCCCACTGTTCTACATATTCCGACCGTTCGCGGAACATCTTCTGCAGGTTGGTCTTCAGCCGTTCTATCAGTGCTTCGGGGTCCTCATGTTGCCACTCATTACCCTCGTTGTGAATCATATACACCTTGGTCAGGTCGTCGATGAGGTAATCAGTTATAAGCTTAGTCAGATCTGCAGGATTGTCGGGTAGGAACTGATCATTGCAGCCCAACGCTGTCAGATAGGGTTTTTTCTTGTAAATTTCATCCCATGCGTATTCGATGTGCCACTTCAGTCCGCCGCTGATATTGTCGGCGAGACGCTTGTAGCACGTTCCCTGCACGTCGGCCAGCGAGGGTATCGACTTAATATATTCCGTGGCAATCTCCCACTTGGTGAAGTCGCCCGAGACCCTGATAGTGCGCCAGGGGTTGGGATAGGAGATGGTGGAACCCGTCGACACGTCGACGATACTGTCGTTTCTCACCTTCAGGGCGTCGTAGTAATGGTAGGCGGCAATATCCTGCAGGTGGGTATGTCCGGTGAAGGCCAGGTGAACGCCGTGCCTAGCCATCTGTTGACTCACGCTCGTATGGTTCTCAATGATGTATTCGCTCTGTATCTGGGCCTGGGCGTCGTGGTGCTGCACGATGTTGTGGTGCTCCATCAGTATTACCTGCTTGCCTTTGGCGCGAGCCTTGTCGGCCTCTTCCAGCGCCCAGGTGAGCGTGGCGGGGCGTATGCGGCCGGCAGTCTGGTTGTAGTCTCTCTTGCCACCCCTGTCTAAGTACTCATTGAACTCATACATGTTTGTGTCGAGGCACAGCAGCACCAGTCCTTCGAGCGGTTCGCAGACGAACGACAGCGAGGCAGGATCGGTGGCGTAGGCCTGGTTATAGCCGAAGTCGGCATACAGCTGCTTGAACTGCTCGGGCGAAGTGCGCTCCGCGGAGCGTTTCTCGTCGCCGTCGAAGTAATAGCCCTCGGGATTGTCGATGTCGTGATTGCCCGGCACTACGATCACCGGTATGCCTGCAGTACGCAGAGGCTTGAGAATGTCTACCACCAGCTGGTGGCTCACCAGCTCGCCGTCTTTGGTCAGGTCGCCGGGTATGAGCACGAGGTCGGGCTTGCGCTTCACAGTCTCGTCGACAAGCTGCTGCAGCACCTCGCCACTGTATTCCAGCAGCTTGGGGTCTGAATTCAGATAACTAGCAAAGGCCGAACCCTCTTTCACCAGCAGCTTCGGCGACATCACGTGGACGTCGCTGAAGACGAAGATGTTCTTATAGTCCGAATTAGCGTTGCCGTCCTCGGGCAGCCACGCCTCCAGCTGTTCCTTCTTAGCATCTGTAGCCGGCAGCAGGCTGACATTGTCGTTGGTGAAGACGAGCGAGCCGTTACGATACTTCAGCTCGCGCACAAGGTTTTTCGTAGCATCCGTGCCCAGCAGGTCCTTGCGCGAAATGTGGATGACACCAGCCAGGTTCGTATAGACAAAGTCAGCGCCCAGTAGCTTAGGCATGTTCTCCTTCAGCTTATTGTTGGCGTCAACATAGAAGAAATACTCCTTGCCTTCGCCGTCGTCGTCGAAGTCGAAGGCACTGACCTGCTTCAGTGTCTCCTTAGTACCATCGCTGAAGGTGTAGTCCACCGTGGTTTCCGCGTACCACATTTTGTCGAGCAGTTCCGAGCCAATCGGCGTGGCCAGAATCTCGTCGTCGCTGTCGCTGCTACACGAGGTGAGCGTAGTGGTGAGGCCGCAGAGTGTCATGATGGCGGCCAGCATCCAAAGATTCAATTTTCTCATAGTTTACTTTGTTTAATAATGTATAATATTCAATATTCAATGTTCAATATTCAATGTTCAATGTAGTTGATGAACTCGCTGGGGTCGGCTGTCGAGAGGTTGCCGAAGTGGTTGGCATTGACAATCCTGGCGTGCGAGGCGATGGTGTGCTCGGCCAGGTAGAGGAACAGGTCGTGATAGTTCGTCTGGGGATTGTCGGAGAGGCAGTTATAGAAGTTCAGCGAGAAGCGGTCGCAGAGGTATCCCTCCGTAGCGCTCCAGTTGTCGGCCCACGACTGCTCGTAGCGGTTGGCACCGCTCATGCCCAAGGCTCCGTTGATGCCGTCGAGTGCGCTGATGACGCTCTCGCCGAAGCACGGCTCTGCCACCACGAGCAGCTTGCGGCAGGTGGGGGCATCGCTGCTGAGCATGGTCTGTGCGGTGCGCTGCATCAGTTCGTAGGAGAACCCGTTGAAGAAGGCCTCGTCGCGCCATATAAAAGTATTGGTGTCCCCGTGTCCGCTCCAGAAGAACAGCACGTTCTGGCCGGCGTCGCGGGGCAGCACCGTGGGGGTGCGGCTGGTCTTGACGCCTAAGAGGATGTTGCTGATGTCGTCGGCGCTGAGGTCGGCATTGTCGTAGTCGATGACGGCGGCGGGCAGTTGGTCGGTGCCACCCATCAGGTCGGTGCCGTCGGCGTCGGCACGTATGACGTATTTCTTGTCGGCAGCCCAGGCCTTGTCGACGACGAGGATGATGTGGTCGTCGGGGAACCCGCCCTTACGCAACAGCTGATACATCATCATCACGTCGCCCATGTGGCGCTGGTTCTTTCCCTCATAGCTGCCCTGCACGAGCACGGCATACTGGTCGGTCAGCGCGGGGTAAGTGATGCTGGCATCCTGGCCCGACTGCTTGGCGAAGTCGGCCTCGGCCTGGTTCTGGTCATAGAGGTATTTCCACACCTGCAGGTTGTTGGTGAGGCGCTGACTACCGCTGTCGTCGAAATAGCCCATGTGGAGGACTTCGCCCCCTTGAATCTGCCATTGCAGGTAGGTGGTGTGCGACGAGGGGGCGAAGGATGCCGGGTCGAAAGCGATGTCGCCGGCGGCTCCCCGGAAGGGGGGCAGCTGGCCGTCCTCCATGCTCCTGAGGTAACTGGCCATCTCGATGTCGTCCCACACGGCGGCGTCCAGATGGCTGCCGTTGCCCTGGGTAATGGCGATGATGGCGTCGCCCATGCTGCCCACAGCGGGATAGTGCTCACGGTAGCAGGCGGCAAAGGTGGCCAGCAGCAGCCCGTCGTAGAGCTTACTTTCGGCGAAGGTGGGCCGCTGGCCGAAACGCTGTCGGTAACTCGTCTCGAAGCCTGTAGTGGGGTCGGCATAGGGCGAGAAGCCGATAATGCCGTTCAACACTTTTGCCCCGCTGTCGCCAAGGGCACTGAGTTCCTGCTGGCTGATGGCAGGCAAGGCGAAGAAGTTGTTGGCAGCTATGAACCAGGTCTGTAATACGCCGTAGTTGGCATCGAAGGCATCAGGGGTGAGACCAGAGTTGGGTACTAATTCGAGGATTCGTTGGCGGAGCAGGGTTATCACATCGTAAAGTTGATGAATGTTCTCCACCACACTGAACATGGCATTCTTGTCGTTTCGGCTGGAGTTTACATTGTCGGCGCGTAATTTTGCTATCGTGCTAGCTAGTTCGGCGTTGGTACTGTATTTCTCGTTGGCCAGCAGATTGATACTGTAGTTCTCGGCAAAGAAGGGTGCCCAGTATTCGAAGGTCTGCCCATAGGTGCTTACTGGCGAGAAGAAGTAGCATGCGTTGTCGGCCTCGTTCCAATACTCACTGAAGGTGGCAAACGAACTCATCATGGTTTCTGTCAGCGTGGCGTCGCTCTCGGTGAGCGCCCACAGGAAGGGTTTGTCGCTTTTGTTGCCCTTCGCTTTCTTCACAGCATAGCGGCGCAGGATCTCCTCGCTGGTGGCGGTGGGCACGATGAGTGGCTTCCGGGGTGTCTGGCAGGCCGGGGCGAAGGCTGCCACGGCATCATTACCAAAGGGTCCGATGATGGCCGTGATGTCGTCGCGCCCTGCCAGTGTCTTGCTCAGCGCGGCCAAGTCTTCCGTGTCCTCGTCGTACCACTCTATCTTCAGGCTGATGGCCAGCGTGTCCTGACGCTGGGCTTCGGTCAGGTTCTCAGTGAACCAGTGCGCCGTGCGCTCCAGTTGTTCCTTCGAAGTGGCATCGCTCAGGGGAGCCACCACGGCCACGGTCTTCTCCACCCAGTGGTGGGCAGGCACAATCTCTGTCACTGGGTCGCCGTCCTTAGTGCAGGAAATGAAGAATGAAGAATGAAGAATGAAGAATGCTGCGCACAGCATCGTCATCCACATTCTGCCTCTTTGAGTTCTTTTATTTAATACTACAGCGGTAGCAAATTCTTCATTCTTCATTCTTCATTCTTCATTTTAAGTTCTTCCTTTCTGACGGCTTCCTCGTAAATCTGCCGGAGCAGGTCTTCGCTTGGCGGAGCTTTGGTACTTTGCATCTTGCCTAACGAGGCTATATAGTAGTGGTTATGAACAATCAACTCGGTGAAGCCGGAGGCCAGGCCCAGCGTCTGGTGCTTGGGGATGTCCTCGCCGTCGTACCACTGGCGGACGCTCTCCTCAACGGCTCTGTCGATGTGCTTGACGGCCGAGAACTGGCTATTGACAGCCGGGTTCTGGACATCGATGCCCATGACGAGGTATTGCTGGAGGATGATGGCCAAACGTCCGAACGCGGAACCTGCGCCGCCACAAACAGGCACAATCATCGTTTTGAAGCCAGTCCAAAAATAATCACTCTGGTGCTCATGCTCCCGTAAAATCTTCATTGCCAGCGTGTCGGAAATACCGTACCCCTCGCCGGCGTGCTGGCCGATGTAGGCTGTCGCAAGGTATTTCTTGTCTTGATTGTTGACCAAGTCGGTGGCAAAGCCGTCCTTGAAGCCCTGCATGGCCTCGCCGACGGGCGCGTCCTCGGGATTGGCGCCTATCAGCAGGGCTTCTGGCGCGTAATAGGGCGTCAGGGCCCCGGCCTCGAACATGGCGCCGTAGTAGGGCATGAAGAGCGTCGAGCCCTTGCCGTCGAGAGGTGTAGAGGTCTCGAAGTAGAGCAGGTCGGCGCGGGGGTTGCCCTCCAGTCGCTTGTTGTTCTGGCGCAGCCACGTGTCGTAGTCCGAACTGGCCACGATGAGCAGGCGGCGGACGGTGTCAGTCGGTGTTTCCATCTGCCGGAAGAGTTGTTCCAAGTAGTCCAGGCCCTCCTCTTTCGTCGCCGGCGACAGATGCAAGGTGCGCAAGCTCTTCTGGTTAGAGACGTTCTCAACGCCAGAGTATATCAGGTCGTTGTACGACCGGTCGCCCAGGGCATCGGGGCTATATACCACCGTCACCATCGGGCTGGTGCTGGGCGCGTCAGTCGGGTCGGGCATGTAAATCGTATCGTCATCGTTTGAACACGATGTCAACACCGTCATCGAACCGCAAATTGTCAGGACCACGGCCATTGAGAGCAGTGCGGCACGGCTGACACCCTGTTGCACGGCGCGGTCGATGAGCGCTTGGTTGCGACGTATCTCGCGCACGATGACATCGTTCTTCTCCTTCAGTTCTTCATTCTTGTGGACCAGGCGCACCACCAGAGCACCCACCACCACGGCCAGCACCACCAGGGCAGCAGCCATCAGAATGAAAAGTGTTGTTGTTTCCACCATGAGTTATTTAGGTTTTTGCAATTTCTTGGACAAGACAAACGCATAGCAAGTCCATATACTACCATACTCCTTAGAGTAATTAATTTGCAAAATAACAAAAAAAAGTCTGTATTCACAAGAGTACAGACAAATGGTCGGATGGTTTTAGACAAACTATCGGATGATTTTGGCGGTTTTTCAGCGAAAACGACAATCCGTCGGGCATAAAAAGACAGAATGTCAGAGGGGATTAATTCTTACCTCTTAATTTTTACTCGGCGAAGCCGACAACTCTTAATTCTAAAATCTTAGTTCTTAATTCATCAATGCTATGCTCTCGTCTGCTTGTAGGCAGTAGGCGTCATGCCGTACTTGGCACGGAAGTTGCGGGTGAAGGTGTCGGCACTGGTGAAGCCGCTGGCCTGACTGACCTGCTCGATGGTAAGGTCGGGCTGGTTGTTCATCAAGCGGATGGCATAGTCGAGACGCAGTTCACGGACGTATGCCGGCATGGAAGCTCTGCCACTGCCCTGTGCGAAGGCGGCACCGATACGCTCCTTTGAGAGGCCGGTGCGGTCAATCAGCGTCTGGCGACTGAAGTCGGGCTGTAGGAACAGTTGCTCGTTCTCAATCAAGTCACGGAGACAGAGGAAGAGTTGCTCGTCGGAGATTTCAGTGAAGTTAAGTGAAGAGTTTAACTTTTCACTTTCCCGATATTTCTCCTTATACTCCGCAGCCTCGGTCATCTGTTGAGCAAGGATGCGATTGCGCTGTTGAGTGATACGCCACTGACGAAAGACATACAGGGCAAAGACAAGCATCAGCAGGGCCAGGCAGCCCGTAGCAATGCTGATGGTATCGGCGATGCGCTTGCCGGCTCGCTGCTGCTCTATCTCGCGTTGCTGTTCCTGGGCGTGGTAGCGGGCGGCA
>CAMHKU010000083.1 GCA_946185805.1 uncultured Prevotellaceae bacterium
ACCGCCCTTTGTGCGGCACTTGATGAAGCCCTGAACCACCTCCTCAGCCTCGAGGGCTGCGTTCACGCGATCCCAAGCCTTGCTCAGGCGGGCCTTCTTGTGGCTCAGGATGAGCTGGCCCTTCTTGTCCTCAGCGCTCTCGACATACACTTCTACGGTGTCGCCGATTTTCAGGTCGGGGTTGTAGCGGAATTCTGAGGCGGGGATGATACCGTCGCTCTTGTAACCGATGTTCACCACCACTTCCTTCTTGTCGACGGAGATAACCTGACCGTCGACCACCTGGTGGTCGGCTACTTTGTTAAGGGTTTCGTCGTAAGCCTTGTCGAGCTCTTCCTTGCTCACGTTGGCCACGGTGCCATTCTCGAACTCGTCCCAATTGAAGTCGTCGAGCGGCTTAACGTTCTTTGTTAATTCTGACATGATTTAAATGTTTTGTTTTTAGAATTAATACAGTTAGACATTATGTGAATTAGTGCTTTCGTCAGAAAGCGGCTGCAAAGGTACTGATTTTCAGCGAGAATACTTGCTTGTGAAGTCTTTTTCCTTTCTGCTTTATGTTTATTTAACATTTTTTCGTGCTGGGTGCGCTAAGCCACAGTCCGACGAAAGTCATCAGGCCGTTGAGCATCAGCAACTCGTAACTGAAGTGGTAGTGCCAATATTGTTGTGCCATGGTGTCGAGGGCATAGCAAAAAAGAGGTGACGCCACGCAGATGTAGGGCACCCAGGCGTCGCATGGCTGTCGGCGGGTGAAGAGGCCGAAGGCGAAGAGTCCCAGCAGGGGGCCGTAGGTGTAGCTTACCATGATATAGATGGCGTCGATGAGCGACGTGCTGTTGACATAGTGGAACATAAGGATGACGAGCACGAAGACCCCGCACATGGCGATATGGGTGTGGCGGCGCAACAGCTCGTCGTCGGGCCGTTGGCAGATGTCTACGCAGTAACTGGTGGTCATCGACGTCAGGGCACTGTCGGCAGTGGAAAACGAGGCGGCCACGATGCCCAGGGTGAAGAGGGATTGAAGATTGAAGATTGAGGATTGGAGATTATTCTCGTTCTCGACGAAGAGTGGCAGGAGAGTGTCGCCGGAAGAGGGTAGGGGAGTGCCTTGGGCGGTGAACAGCGTGACGAGCAGCACGCCGAGGGCGAGGAACAGCCAGTTGACGGGCACGAAAGCCAGGCCATAGGTGCACATGTCCTTCTGAGCCTCGCGCAGGGTCTTGCAGGTCAGGTTTTTCTGCATCATGTCCTGGTCTAAGCCCGTCATGACGATGACGATGAAGGCACCGCTGACGAACTGCTTCCAGAAGTTGTGGGGCGACAGCCAGTCGTCTGTCACGAAGACGCGGCTCAGGGGGCTTTCGCCGATGGTGTGCAGGGCTTCTGCGGGGGTGATGCCGAGCTGCCCTATTACCTTATTTATAATAAGTAGCAGGGCCGTGAGCAGGCAGAGCGTCTGCACGGTGTCGGTAACCACCAGCGTCTTGATGCCTCCGCGGCGGGTGTAGAGCCAGATGAGCAGCACCAGCACGGCGGCGTTGAGCCAGAAAGGCACGCCGAGGGCATCGAGGGCGAAGCGCTGCAGAATCATGCAGACAACATAGAACTTGACGGCGGCGCCCGTCATCTTCGACAGCAGGAAGAACCAGGCGCCTGAGAGATAGGAACGACGCCCCAGGCGGTGGCCTAAGTAGGTGTAGATGGTGGTGAGGTTGAGCCTGTAGTAGAGTGGCAGCAGCAGAAAAGCCACCACGGCGTAGCCCGCGATGAATCCCAGGCATAGCTGCAGATAGGTCATCTGGGAGCTTAAGACCATGCCCGGCACTGAGACGAAGGTGACGCCCGAAATGCTGGCGCCCACCATGCCAAAGGCCACCATATACCACGGCGAGCGGCGCTCGGCGCGGAAGAAGGCGTCGTTGGTAGAGCGGTGGGTGGTGAGGCGGCTCAGGGTGAAGAGCAGGGCAAAATATACTAATATAGTTAAGATTACTGACATGGCTGCTACTGGTCTGTAGGCTTGTTGAGGCTGTCAAGAAATTCGCTGGGCTGCAGGCCATACTCCTTCTTGAAGCAGGTGGCAAAATACTTGGGGTCTTTGAATCCCACCTTGTAGGCCAGGTCGCTGACGCGTATCTGGGGTGTCTGCCGGGCTATGCGCATGGCCTCCTTCAAGCGTATGCTGCGTATGAAGTTGCTCACGTTCATGCCTGTCAGCGCGCGCAGCTTGTTATACAGTGTCGATGCGCTGGCGCCCATGTCGGCTGCAAAGGTGTCGCGGTCGTAGTCGCTGTCGGCCAGGTGCTGGTAGACGCAGTCGGTGGCGCGCTTCAGAAACAGCTCGTCGGGCGACGGTTCGGCGGCCGCCTCCACGGCCTTCTCGGCCTCGCCCACCTGACTGATGAATTCCGTCTGTATGCGCTTGCGGTTCTCTACTATGTTGTTGATACGCAGTTCCAGGTCGCTCATCTTGAAGGGTTTGGTCACAAAGCTGTCGGCACCTATGCGCAGTGCCTCTTCGCGGTCCTCGTCCTGCATCTTGGCCGTTAGCAGTATGATGGGCAGGTGGCGGCTGTTGGGGTCGTTCTTGATGCGTCGCGTGAGTTCCAGACCGTCCATCACGGGCATCATCACGTCGCTGATGATGATGTCGAGCTCCTCTTTCTGAATAATCTCCAGTGCCTCTTTGCCATTGGTAGCCGTGCTTACGTGGTATTTGCTGCCCAATAGCTGGCTCATAAGCATCAGCAGCTCTACATTGTCGTCGACCACCAGCAGACGGTAGGCATCGTCGTCGGCAGTTGTCGCCAGCTGCTCGCTCTCAGCGTCCGTGTGGCGCATGCGGCTGGCAATGTCGAGAATGGCGCTACGCGCCATGTTGATGTCTATCTTCTGTTGCTCGTCTATCTGTGAACTGTTGAAAGCCTCTTTATTAATAGGTATAATAATGGTAAACGTGGTGCCCTCGCCCTCCTTGCTCTCACACTCGATGGTGCCGTTGTGTAGGTACACTAGCTCGCGCGTCAGAGCCAGGCCTAGGCCTGTTCCCAAGGTGTGCAGCCGTCGGTAGTCGCCGTCGTAGTAGCGATGGAACAGGTGCTTCATCTTGTCCTTGGGAATGCCGATGCCGTTGTCGCTCACCTTGATAATGATATGGTCGTACTTCTCGTTGGTGTGCACTTGCAAAGTAATCTTGCCTTGGTCGCTCAGGGTATATTTGGCGGCGTTTGACAGCAGGTTGTAGATAATCTTGTCCAGCTTGTCAGTGTCTATCCATCCCATCATGCTCTCGGGGGTGCACTGTACGTTGAAGTCGAGATGTTTCTGAGCCATCAGCGGTTCTATGCAGAGGGCTGTGCGCTCTATGTATTGCATCACGTCGCCATGGGCCACCTTCAGTCGCAGCTCGCCCGACTGCGATTTGCTCGTCTCCAGAATCTGTTGCAACAGCCGCACCATACGCTCGATGTTGAGCTGCATCAGGTCGTAGTCTTGCTGCTGGTCGGGGGCCTTTAGGCGCAGGCGCTCCACGGAGGCCGAAATGACGGTCAGGGGGGTGAGTAGTTCGTGGGTGATATTGGTGTAGACACTACTCATCTGCAAACGGTTTCTCATGCGCACGCCGCGCTGGAAGAGCTCTCTTGCCAAGAAGCCTAGTCCTACTACGACGACGATGGCAACGATGATAAGTATGGTTTGCAGGTTCATAGTTGATGTCTGATTGATGGCGCGAAATTACAAAAATAATCTCAAAGTGCAATAACTTTTGGCAGAAAATCGCTTAAAAGGGGCGAAAAAGGTTTAAAATGCGTGATTTTTAGTGGAAAGATAGCTAATTCACGCATTTTAAACCTCAAATAACCGTCGTTGAACGCCTGTCTCGGAAAGTTGACGTATCTTTGCATCACGAAAAGATTTTTAATGGTTAAGGTTTATGGTTGATTAATTTAGTTTTTAAAGTAAGAAAAAGCCTCGCTGTGAAGCGAGGCTTTTTTGGTGGGGAACATTAGGCAGTATGCTCTGACTTTAGAAGACATAAGTGTTGGTGTTGATTTTTCTCTTTTACACGAATTGCCACAAATTAAACACGAATTTTTCATGAATAATAATTTATGATTAATTCGTGTTTAATTTGTGGCAATTCGTGTTATAATGTCAAAGAATTGAATAATTAAAGTGACTGTACGTGCCCTCAGTGAGCTTGTGCCAGCAGGAAGCGCTCGGCCTCTATGGCGGCTTGACAGCCACTGCCGGCGGCGGAGATGGCCTGACGGTAGACGGGGTCGGCACAGTCGCCGGCCACGAAGACGCCGGGGAGCTTGGTGCGCGGCGTGCCGTCAATCTTCTTCAGGTAGCCCACCTCGTCGGTGTCCAGCCACTCACGGAAGATGTCGGTGTTGGGCTTGTGGCCGATGGCCAGGAAGAATCCGTCGATCTGAATGTCTACCAGCTGCTCATCGGGCTCGCCCTTGTGCTTCACCAAGTGGGCACCCTCCACGCCATTCTCGCCGTAGAGGCCGATGGTGTTGTGCTCAAAGAGTATTTCAATGTTCTCGGCGGCCTTTACGCGCTGTTGCATCACCTGCGAGGCGCGCAGGAAAGGCTTGCGCACGATGAGGTACACCTTCTTGGCCAGTCCGGCCAGGTAGAGGGCGTCTTCGCAGGCGGTGTCGCCGCCGCCTACCACGGCCACCACCTTCTTGCGGTAGAAGAAACCGTCGCAGGTGGCGCAGGCCGATACCCCCTGGCCGTTATACTTGCGCTCGTCGTCCAGCCCTAAGTATTTGGCTGAGGCTCCCGTGGCAATGATTACCGTGTCGGCGGCAATCTCCGTGCCGTTGTCGGCGATGCACACGTATGGTGCCTTCGAGAAGTCTACCTTCACAATCTCGCCGTCGCGGATGTCGGTACCGAAGCGCTCAGCCTGCTCGCGAAGGTCCATCATCATCTGGTTGCCGTCGACGCCCTGCGGATAGCCGGGAAAGTTTTCTACCTCCGTGGTCTGCGTCAGCTGGCCGCCGGGCTGCATGCCGCTATACTCTATGGGCTGCAGGTTGGCGCGGCTGGCATAGATGGCGGCAGTGTAGCCCGCAGGCCCACTGCCTATGATTAAACATTTTGTCTGCTCCATAATTGCTTGTTGAGTTGAGAGTTAAGGTTTGAGAGTTGAGGCTTTACTTCAGTAACTCTTCAATCTGCCTCTCAATGTTCTCCATCTTCTCCGTAGGCTCGAAACGAGCCACCACCTGACCCTTTTTGTTGATGAGGAACTTAGTGAAGTTCCACTTGATGTCGGGCTTCTGCTTGTAGTCGGGGTCGGCCTCGCCAAGCATCTTCTCCAGAATGCCGGCAATGGGGTGGTCCATATCCCATCCGGCAAAGCCCTTCTGCTCCTGCAGGAACTTGAACAGGGGGTCGGCATCGTCGCCGTTGACCTTTACCTTCTTGAAGCGGGGGAACTCCGTGCCGAAGTTCATCTTGCAGAACTCATGGATGCTCTCGTCGGTGCCGGGAGCCTGCTGGCCGAACTGGTTGCAGGGGAAGTCGAGAATCTCAAAACCCTGTGCGTGGTACTTCTTGTAGAGTGCCTCCAGCTCGTCGTATTGCGGGGTGAAACCACACTTTGTGGCCGTATTGACAATCAACAGCACCTCATTGGCATACTCTTTCAGTGATACGTCCTTACCTTTTCTGTCTTTGACAGTGAATTCATAAACGGTTTTCATTGCTTTGCTTTTGTTATTGATGTATATAAAGTATTGTTACTATTGTTTGTGACATTTTAATTTTGCCACAAATTTATGAATTTTCCGCTCAACGGCCAAAGTATTTACGGAAATTTCACAAAAAAAGAAGCGCGCCAAGGCATATGCAACTACCTTGGCACACTTCTTATAGCATTTTCGCAGTGTGTGTGTGAAATATCTTACTTCTTGGCAGCCTTACCGTAGCGGCTCATGAACTTATCAACGCGTCCGGCCGTGTCAACGAGCTTGCTCTTACCAGTATAGAAGGGGTGAGAGGTGCTTGAGATTTCTACTTTTACCACTGGGTAAGTTTCACCTTCGAATTCTACGGTGTCGTTAGTCTTTGCGGTAGACTTCGTAAGGAACATATCGCCGTTGGACATGTCACGGAACACGACGGGGCGATAGTTTTCAGGATGAATGCCTTTTTTCATTTCTTTGTTGTTAATTATATGTTAATGTCAATTTTCGGGCTGCAAAATTACGAAGATTTTCGCATTTGGCCAAATTTTCCTTCGATTATTTTGCAATTTTCCGCTTTTTGTGGTATCTTTGCACACATAATTCATCTTTAATTCCATTACGACCATGACAATTATCGGAATAGCCGGCGGTACCGGTTCTGGCAAGACCACCGTCGTCAGACGTATTGCCAAGGCACTACCGCCCCATTGTGCGGCCGTCATTCCCCTGGACTCGTACTATAACGACACCACAGGCATGACGCCCGAGGAGCGCAAGGCCATCAACTTCGACCACCCCGACGCCTTCGACTGGAAACTGCTCACCGAGCATATCCGTATGCTCAAGAGCGGCGAGGCCGTAGAGCAGCCTACCTATTCTTATATAGAGAGCAACCGCCAGAAGGAGACCATCCACGTAGAACCCAAGCCAGTGATTATCATCGAGGGCATCATGGCTCTGCACTACAAGCGGCTGCGCGACATGATGGACCTGAAAATCTATGTCGACACCGACGACGACGTGCGTCTCATCCGTAACATCCGCCGCGACGTGGTGGAGCGCGGTCGCACCGTCGACATGGTGCTCGACCGCTACGAGAAGGTGCTCAAGCCCATGCACGAGCAGTTTATAGAGCCCACCAAGAAGTTTGCTGACCTCATTATTCCTTGGGGCGGCGACAACAAAACTGGTATCCACATACTGAAGACATACATTCAGGGCATCGTCACAGGCGTATAGCGCTTTGTTAGTAAATAGTAAATTGTAAATAGTAAATTGTTAATAGTAAATAGGTTTATTCCTCTTTTATCTCTTCAAACGTATCAAGTTGTGACTGCGACTCCTGCTGAGTCTGCAGCCACGACTTCTTGTCGCGGTATAGCTTCAGGGCGTTAATCAGCTCCACTACGCCGTAGAGCAGCGTGCACCAGCCTAAGATGAGCATAGCCATCTCCAGCGGCGCCATGGGCTTGAGCATCACATACAGGCCGGTGAGCAGGATGACAGTGGGCATAATCCAATAGGCGAAGCTCACGCGGCCATAGCGGCGACCGCTGAGCAACCCCATATACTGGTTGACGGCGCCCAGGATGAGGATGACGCCGATGACATACATCAGTATCGAGACGAAGGCCGTGGGCGTCAGGGCCAGGATGAGTCCCAGAATGGTGCTGCCGATGCCCACAATGGGGAACGTTGGCTGGTCGCCGGCTACCAAACGCCCCTCAGCGTCGTAAATCTTATACTCGCTGACGTGGCGCTTCGACCAGTAGTAGGTGACGCAGGAGATGAGGCCCGAGACGAGGAACAGCACACCGATGGCCACGGTGATGCCCTTGACGGTGTTGTCGGGAAACTTGATCAGCAACATGCCGACGATGATGGCGCACAGGGCGCGGAAAACAGAACTCTGGAGTATCTTCATGTGTCTTTTATTTGCTTTTCGCTGCAAAGATATAAAATAATTGTGGATTATTGCGTAAAAAATATGAATTATTTTGTAATTTTGCCCCATGAACACTACATTGCTCTTAGTGCGCCACGGCGAGACCGTAGACAATGCCAACAAAATCATGCAGGGACAGACCCAGGGCTGTCTCAATGCCACCGGCATCAGGCAGGCAGAACTGCTGCGCGACGCATTGGCTTCGACACCCCTCGACGCCATCGTGGCCAGCGACCTGCAGCGGGCCATAGACACGGCACGCATCGTGGCCGAGGGGCGGGGGCTCGCCATCGTCACTACGCCGCTGCTCAGGGAACGCGACTGGGGATCGTTTACCGGCCGCTACATACCCGACTTGCAGCATGAGCCGTGGCCCGACGACATCGAGACCCTCGACGCCCTGCAGCGGCGGGCGCGGGCGTTCCTCGACTTTATCCGCACCACCTTCCACGGGCAGCAAGTCTTGGCCGTCGGTCATGGTATCATCAATAAGGCCATCCAGGCCGTGTATCATCACAATCCGATGGAGCAGGTGGAGCGCATGATGAACTGCGAGGTGCGCACGCTGCAACTATAGCAAGAAATGGTAAATTGTAAATAGTAGATCGTAAATTGTAAATAGTAAATAGTAAATAATAACTAACCCTAAAATCATATTGCAACATGAAAAAACAATTGTTGATGTTGGTGCTTGCTGCGGCTGCCTGCTCGCCGTCGGTATATGCACAGTTGAAAGATAGCAAGCTCGAAGCCCAGGTGGCGAAGACCCTGCAGCGGCTGACTTTGGAAGAGAAAGCTGGCCAGATGGTGCAGCTCGTCACCGACCTCTTCGGCGCTAATGACGCCCAGGGCGTGTTCCATGTCACCAAGGCCAAGGCCGACTCGCTGTTTGGTATCTACAAAATCGGCTCCGTGCTCAACGCTCCCAACACCTGCGCTCCCACGGCCCAGCAGTGGGAGGAAATTATCGGCGACCTGCAACGCTCGTCGATGAAGCATATCGGCGTGCCTTGCATCTTCGGCTTAGACCAGAACCACGGGTCTACCTATACCCAGGGCGGAACGCTCTTCCCCCAAAGCATCAATATCGGCGCCACCTTCAACCGCGACATGGCCCGCCGTGCCGCCGAGGCTACGGCCTACGAGACGAGGGCCGTCAGCGTGCCCTGGACCTTCAACCCCACCGTGGAGCTGGGCCGCGACCCCCGCTGGCCGCGTATCTGGGAAAACTTCGGCGAAGACTGTTACGTCAACGCCGAGATGGCTCGTGCCCAGGTAGAGGGCTTCCAGGGTACCGATCCCAACCACGTTGACCAGCACCACATTGCCGCCTCGCTGAAGCACTATGTGGGCTACAGCGTGCCCTGGTCGGGCAAGGACCGCACGCCCGCCTACATAGCCCCCGCCCAGCTGCGCGAGAAATTCTTTGCACCTTTCCTGGAGGGTGTTCGCGCCGGTGCCCTCTCGGTGATGGTCAACTCAGCCTCTGTCAACGGACTGCCCGTACATGCCAACCGCGAACTGCTCACCACCTGGCTTAAAGACGAGACGGGATGGGACGGCGTGCTCATTACCGACTGGGCCGACGTCAATAATCTGTACACGCGCGAGATGGTGGCCCGCAACAAGAAGGACGCCCTGCGCATAGCCGTCAATGCCGGCATCGACATGGTGATGGAGCCCTACAATGCCGACGCCTGCCAGCTGCTCTGCGAACTGGCCCGCGAGGGCAAGATTGCCATGAGCCGTATCGACGATGCCGTGAGCCGCATCCTGCGTATGAAGTATCGCCTCGGACTATTTACCCAGCCCACCCAGCGCCTCAAAGACTATCCCAAGTTCGGCGGCCAGGAGTTTGCACAGCTCGCCCTCGACGGTGCCGTAGAGAGCATGGTGCTGCTCAAGAACGAGGGCAATCTGCTGCCCCTCAACTCTCACCTAACACCCAACACCCAACACCCCTCACCCCTCAAGCTTCTCGTCACTGGCCCCAATGCCAACCAGATGCGCTGTCTCAACGGCGGCTGGAGCTACACCTGGCAGGGACACCGCGCCGACGAGTTTGCCGGCAGCTACAACACCATCTATGAAGCCCTCTGCCATGAGTACGGCGCCGACAATGTCACCCTCTGCCAGGGTGTCACCTACAATGAGAAGGGCAAGTACTTTGAGGAGAACCAGCCTGACATCGCCGCCGCCGTTGAGGCTGCCAAGGGCAGCGACGTCATCATCGCCTGCATCGGCGAGAACTCCTATACCGAGACCCCCGGCAACCTCACCGACCTGACGCTCTCGGAGAACCAGCGCAACCTGGTGAAGGCGCTCAGCAAGACCGGCAAACCCATCGTCCTGGTGCTCAACGAGGGCCGTCCGCGCATCATCAGCGACATCGTGCCCCTCTGCCAGGCCGTGGTACATATCATGCTCCCCGGCAACTACGGTGGCGACGCCCTGGCAGGCCTGCTCGCCGGCCGCTACAACTTCTCTGGCCGTCTGCCCTACACCTATCCGTCAGAGATCAACTCGCTTACCAACTACGACTTCAAGAAGAGCGAGGAGACCGGCACCATGGAGGGCGCCTACGACTATAACGCCCGCATCACCCAGCAGTGGGGCTTCGGCACCGGCCTGAGCTACACCACCTTCAGCTACAGCAACCTGCGCGTCGACCGTCAGCACTTCACCCATGTCGACGTGCTCACCGTCAGCGTCGACGTTACCAACAGCGGCGCCCGTGCCGGCAAGGAGAGCGTGCTGCTCTACAGTAGCGACCTCGTGGCTTCGATGGTGCCCGACGGCCGTCGTCTGCGTCAGTTCGACAAGATTGAGCTGCAGCCCGGCCAGACGCGCACCGTCACCTTCCGTCTGCCAGCCAGCGACCTCGCCTTCGTCGGCTACGACGGTCGTTGGACGCTCGAAGAGGGCGAGTTCCTGCTCTCCGTCGGCGGACTGACGCAGAAGGTCACCTGCGACGATACCTATATTTGGCAGTCGCCGAACATCAAGTAGGTGAAGACTGGCTGCAGTAGTTAATAGAATTGTACCATCTGTTATTCATGGGGACTGGTTCTTTTAATCACGGGGATAGATTCTTGATTGCAGTTGGAAATTCAATCAAGAGTCTTTCCCCGTGATTGTTGAACCGCTTCACGTGATCTTTTGTCACCATCGATTGTTGCTGCCCGAGTTACCATATCGTTCTTTCCGAATCTGCCACTTCACCCATTGCAGGTCACTCTTCGTCGCGTTATTGAAAGCTATCACAATCTGCCCCCTGTCTTTGCCAGCCTTATGGCGCTCTCTCATCCTTTAGTTTTGCAGTCGTAAACTAAGATGGTAACTCTTACAGCTGAACAGCTCATCTTTCACGCTGACCAGCTCATCACGCAATGCCTTTATGGCCTCCAATGCATCGGTTACAGTAGGTTCCTTGTCCAAACTCATGCCGCAAAGGTACAACTTCGTCGGCATTCCCGCAAACCTTTAAACATAGTTTAATATATTGTAAATCAATGAATTAAGCCAAATGAAGATAGCACCGCCGCAGGCTGTACCCCCCTATGTCTTAACCCCTCGGAGTGGACTATTCCCGATGGAATTGGCAATACGACACTCTGAAAACCAGACGGTTAAACGCTTTTCCTGGGTTGTTTGTCACGCCTTAAGACTGTTCCTTATCCGGTGCTCATTAGGTTTTATTAACGGCAATGACTTTCATTCCAACAGATGATTACTGAGGCTGTGATGATGACTGAGTAGTTACCTTCTGTGTTCAAAATTGCTAAGCAGTTACCTTGCCGAGACCACATTTATCACACCTGCTCACCGGCAGGTGGTGCGCGCGGAGAGCGTATGAGGCACTTATTTTATTTTTCCGAGGCACTTAAATTCTGTTACGTGGTAATTAAGGCTGTGTGTTGTGTGAGACATGTCGTTGGGATTTCTTACATCTTACACCCTCGTTGCCAGTACAGTTTTCAGAGCGGATGTTTTGTTTTTTTTGTTTTTTGTTTTTTGTTTTTTGTCTTTAAGCCTTTAAAAAAATGGTCGTTATGAGCTTTATATATTATATATATTATAATATATATAATATATAAATAAATAAACTAATTAAAAAACAAATTGATGAAACTAGCTTAAAGACAAAAGACAAAAAACAAAAACTTCCCGCTTTCCAGAGTAAACACTGCGGAAGCGCGCGTTTTTGACTTAATTTAGGCTTAATGTAAAAAGATAGCCTGCCGTCAGGTAGGCGATGATGGCTCACTGTCGCATACCTACGGCATGCCTTTCCCTGACACATTTCTCCCAGCCATTTCGCAACCCATAGAGGGTTGCTGCATGGCTGGCTACCACTATCTGATGCCTACGGCATCTTTCCCGCAGCGTTACTGCCTGCACACCGGCAGGTGGTGCGCGCGGAGAGCGTATGAGGCACTTATTCCGTTTACGTGTCACTTATTTTCACTACGTGGCATTTATGGTAAGATGAAAACGGACACGCGCAAATGCCTTGCTAAAGGGGAGACATAGTTCAGAGCGGATGTTTTGTTTTTTTTGTTTTTTGTTTTTTGTCTTTAAGCCTTTAAAAAAATGGTCGTTATGAGC
>CAMHKU010000084.1 GCA_946185805.1 uncultured Prevotellaceae bacterium
AAGATAATCAATATATATTAGGTACGCAATACGGTCTAAAATGACCGCTTACCCTTTAAGGATGATATGGTTATGGAGTACCATGAGACAGAACATTTGCTTTCCAAGGACAAAGATGGTGAAGACATACTTAAGAATGTCACCTCATGGACACCAATGCTGAATGGTAATAAGGTTTCAGAGTCAGACTACCACAAATTACTGAAACTTGATTTCGTTTCCACCTTCGACGTTAAGGGTGACGGCAAGAGCATTCAGGATAGTTATCTTGACATTCGGCTGGAGAAACTGCAGAGCGACTATGGCTACTATCTCTCTGACTTGGTGAAGGAACTGACCGAACGCATCAACTCGAACAACAGTATCACAAAAGCCGAACTCGACAAGATTAATGAGCGGAAGAATTTGTTCATAAGCCTTGTGAACGAGTGTTTTGCCGAGACGGGGAAAACACTTTCCAATGACTCCACCAAACTTGTCTTCTTGAAAGATAATGCTATTGGCATCTATCCCAAGGAACTATCATCGGGTGAAAAGCAACTCCTGATAATTCTGCTCACCGTTCTGTTGGAGCGTGGTGAGGAATATATCTTGATGCTTGATGAGCCGGAGATTTCTATGCACATCAGTTGGCAATACAAACTAATTGATATGATACTACAACTGAACCCCAACGTGCAGATCGTCCTGACAACCCATTCGCCAATGATATTCTCAGACGGTTGGGGAGATAAGGCTATCCACATGGAGGATATAACCATTAATACTCGAAAGTAATGGCTGACGTATATCAGGAACAAGCACAGTTCTTTGCCAATGTGCCGCTGATGCAGAGTGGTGTCGTGGCAAGTGTCCATCTGGAGGATGTGGACGACAAAACATTCTGGGATGAAATGCTACAGAACCGCCATCCAGGGAGATACTACTATATCACACAGAGCCGAAGTCCCAAGGGATTCGACACAAAGGGCTGTGAGCAATGCTTGAAATACCGGCCTTATCTGTCGAAGCATTTTTTCGTTTGCATAGACAGCGATATGCGCTATCTGATGAAGGAGCCTGGGCTGGGTGCTGGCGACTGCATCTGCCAAACTTATACCTACTCATGGGAGAACCACTATTGTGAAGCCTCTGAATTACAGCATCGGTTTGAAAAAGTCTGCCCAGACAAGGCAGCAACGTTCGACTTTCAGAAATTCATGGCTACGCTATCCAAGGTGCTGTATAAACCGCTGTTACTGTTGCTCTTTTGTTTGAAGAACGACAAACCGGATTTCAGTATGCGTATGTTTTCTGCTTGTCTGCCTAACCAATGCAAACGCGCAGAACTAACAGGTAATGGTAAACTGCTGATAGAAAGAATCGCCAAGAACTTTGAATCGCATCTGAATAGTCCATTTGCTCAGTCGGTTGACCTTGAAGATGAAAAGGTTTATTGTCAGGCGCTCGGCGTGAACGAGCAGAATGCCTATCTCCATGTGAGAGGTCATAACCTCTTCGACCTTGTTTCATACATCGGTGACTTACTCTGTCATGGAACCTCCATATCGTTCAGAAACGATGTTCTGGTGTATGACCTACCATCACAAAACTACTGGGAAATCAAAAAAGTGGCATGTGATATTGCAGGAATAGTATGACTCATAAGGGTAATACAAGTATTATTATACAGATGAAGGTGTTCGATGACCATATCACGCTGTGGAACGGTGGTACTCTGCCTCCAGGTTATACGGTAGAGATGCTGATGGAACCACATGAGTCACACCCAAGAAACCGACTAATGGCTAACGTGTTTTATCTTGCAGGATTCATTGAAGCATGGGGGCGTGGCTATGAAAAGATACCTGCTCCAAGTCACGGTCTGGTCGGTAGCGTTGTCGGGGGTGACGGCGGTGATGCTGAGCGTCTCGGTCGAACCGATGGTGGTCGCGGTCTTGTTGAGCGTGATGCTGGTGACGGGGACTACCTGCACGGCCTTGACACTCTTCACATGCTTCGTGCCCGTGTACTTGATGGTCACCGTCTGCCCAGCAGTTGCGGGGTTGGGGGTAGCAGACCAGCTGGTGGCATCCTCGATGCCCTCCTTAACGGTCACATTGTAGGTCTGCGCCATTGCGCCTGTCGCTGCCACGAGCAGCAGGGCGAGCATTGATAATACTTTTTGTCTCATAGGCATTTAAAAATTAAATTGTTGAACATTAAGTGAATTAGAAAAAATTGCTAATCGGCGAAATCGCTTCGCTCGGCTTTCTTGCCTTGCAAGCAATCAAAGGTCTTTTTCTATCGGATTTTGCTGAATTAGGTTCGCATTTTTGTTTTGTTCGCATATTTGTTGTACCTTTGCAGCCATTATGATAGTATGTATAGCAGAGAAGCCGAGCGTAGCCCGCGACATAGCCCGCATCATAGGCGCTACGGCCTCGCACGACGGATATATGGAGGGCAACGGCTACCAGGTGACATGGACCTTCGGCCACCTGTGTACGCTGAAGGAACCCGGCGACTACACGCAGGCCTGGCGCCCCTGGGCACTGACGCAGTTGCCGATGATTCCCCCGCGATTTGGCATCAAGCTCATACCCGACCGCGGCATCGAGAAGCAGTTTTCAGTTATTGAGCGGCTGATGCAGGCTGCCGACGGTATCGTCAACTGCGGCGACGCCGGACAGGAGGGCGAGCTCATTCAGCGGTGGGTGATGCAGAAAGCGCAGGCCAAGTGCCCGGTGAAGCGCCTGTGGATTTCGTCGATGACCGACGAGGCCATCCGCGAGGGTTTCGCCCACCTGAAAGACCAGCAGGACTACCAGCCGCTGTATCTCGCCGGACTGAGCCGCGCCATCGGCGACTGGCTATTAGGCATGAACGCCACGCGGCTCTACACGCTGAAATACGGCCAGAACCGCCAGGTGCTCAGCATCGGCCGTGTGCAGACGCCCACGCTGGCTCTCATCGTCAACCGCCAGAAAGAGATCGACAACTTCAAGCCCGAACCTTACTGGGTACTGGCAACGGTATATCGCGACACCACGTTTACCGCCACCAAGGGAAAGTTCACCACGAAGGAGGAGGGCGAGCAGGCATTCCAGATGATTGAGGGCAAGCCGTTCACCGTGACCAAGGTAGAGCAGAAGGAGGGCAAGGAGCAGCCGCCACAGCTCTACGACCTGACGAGCCTGCAGGTAGACTGCAACCGCAAGTTTGGCTATTCCGCCGAGATGACGCTCAACCTGATACAGGCTCTCTACGAGCGCAAATATACCACTTACCCGCGTGTAGACACCCAGTATCTGAGCGACGACATCTACCCCAAGTGCCCGCAGACGCTCAACGGCCTGTATCAGACCAAGTTTGGCGGTGTGGCGCCCTACGCCCCGCTGATCAAGCCCATCGGCGGCAAGCCGCTGCGGAAGACCAAGCGCGTGTTTGACACCAGCAAGGTGACCGACCACCACGCCATCATCCCCACCGGCGTCATTCCCCAAGGGCTGAGCGACGCCGAGCGCAATGTCTTCGACCTCGTGGCACGCCGCTTCATTGGCGTGTTCCTGCCCGACTGCCGGTTCTCCACGACGACGGTGCTCGGCGAGGTTGACGGCATAGAGTTCAAAGTGTCGGGCAAGGAGATTCTCGATCCGGGGTGGCGAGTGGTAAGAGCCGAAAGGCCGACAGCTCACCCCTCCACCCCCGAAGATGCAGCAATGGCTCAAGGCAATGAAGCCCCCACGGGGGCAGCAGGGGGAGCTGACGATGCCGAGGAGCGCACGCTGCCGACATTCGTCAAAGGCGAGAGCGGCGACCACAAGCCCACGCTGACGGAGAAGTGGACCACCCCCCCACCCTATTACAACGAGGCCTCGCTGCTCAGGGCCATGGAGACGGCCGGCAAGTTCGTAGAAGACGAGACACTGCGCGCCGCCATGAAGGAGAACGGCATAGGCCGACCGTCGAGCCGCGCCAGTATCATTGAAACGCTGTTTAAGCGCCACTACATACGCCGCGAACGTAAGCGATTAGTAGCCACGCCGACGGGCATAGAGCTTATTGACCTGATACGCGAGGACCTGCTGAAAAGCTGTGAACTGACGGGCATCTGGGAGAAGAAACTGCGCGACATAGAGCACAGGAAATACGACGCCCAGCAGTTTATCAACGAGCTGAAGCAGCAGGTAACGGAAATCGTCAACGACGTGATGACCGACCCCACCAACCGCCGCGTTACCGTCATGCCCCCGGAGCAGGAGAAGAAGAAAGGCGGAAAGAAGTAACGGGCGCTAAACAATAAACCGAAAGGCTTTGTCGTTATATATAAAGGTGTGAGGTTCTTCAAGTCTTATCCAAACGCAGAGGCGCAGAGTTATAGAGATTTACGCCGACCATTAGAGTGAGTAGAGGCATGCCAAAGGCATTATAAGAGTACGCAGAGCCATGCGGCAGCCTCTCTGCGACCTACAAAGAATGCTTTAGCATGACTCTGAATAAAGCATGAAAACTCTCCATTCTCTGCGTCTCTGCGTTTAAACAAAAAAATATGCGAAACTTATATAACATATTATATACTGTAGCTGCGGCCGTGCTCCTTGCGGGGTGCGGCGCCGACTCGGCTATGAAGAAAGGCGACAAGTTCTTTGCCTTAGGCGAATACTACGACGCTGCCGCCCAGTACAAGAAAGCCTACGCCCAGACGCCTACCAAAGAGCGCGCACAGCGCGGACAGCGGGCACTGAAGATGGCCGACTGCTACCGTCTGATCAATAACACGCAGCGCGCCATAGCCGCCTACAACAACGTGGTGCGCTACAAGCAGCAAGACTCGCTGACACAATTCCGGCTGGGCCAGCAGCTGATGAAGACCGGCGACTACCGCGGCGCCGAGAAGGCATTCCAGGCCGCCATCGACAGCCTGACGGGCACCGACAGCCCCTACCTGACGCTGGCGCGCGAGCAGCTGAAGGCCGCCAAGGCAGCACCGGCGCTGAAGCACGAAGGTTCCAAATACACCGTGAAGCGCGAAGACCTGTTTAATTCGCGCCGTGCTGACTTCTCGCCCATGCTCACGGGCGACGCTGGCGACCAGCTATATTTCACATCGACACGCAACCAGGCGCAGGGCGACGAGCTCAGCGGCATCACCGGCACCAAGCCCGCCGACATCTTCTTCGCTCAGAAAGACGACAAGGGCAAATGGGGCAAGCCCCAGACCATCGACTCGGAGCTGAACAGCGCCTTCGACGAGGGAGTCTGTTGCTTCAGTCCCGACGGCAAGACGATGTACCTCACCATCTGCAAGACCGACCCTGACTATCCGCGCTATGCCACCATCGCCACGGCGAAACGCAGCGACGCCTCGTGGAGCAAACCCTCCGACCTGATTATCAGCCGCGACACGCTCTCGACATACGCCCATCCGGCGGTGTCGCCCGACGGCCTGTGGCTATACTTCGTCAGCGACATGCCCGGCGGCAAGGGTGGCTACGACCTCTGGCGCGCCGAACTCACCACCAGCGGCATAGGCACCGTAGAGAACCTCGGAGAGCCTATCAACACCCCCGGCGACGAGATGTTTCCCACCTTCCGCCCCAACGGCGACCTCTACTTCTCAAGCAACGGCCACGGCGGACTCGGCGGACTGGATATTATCATTGCTAAGCCAAAGCAAGAGACCCAACAACCCACCCCCTACCCCTCCCAAAGGGAGGAGAGATTAGATACCTCTAACCGAGAATATCAGGAAGGGAATCCATACAGCGGTTCAACTCTACAGCAGGGTAACCAAGCTCCCCTCCCTTTGGGAGGGGTTGGGGGTGGGTTGCCGGTTGGGGGTGGGTCTGCTGGCTCCGCCTGGACCCTCGACCACCCCGGCTTCCCGCTGAACTCGCAGGGCGACGACTTCGGCATGACCTTCGACGGGCTGCACAACCGCGGTTACTTCTCAAGCAACCGTGGCGACGCCCGCGGATGGGACCACATCTACTCGTTTGAGAAGCCTGAGATGCTGCTCACCGTCAAGGGATGGGTCTACGAGATGGACGGCTACGAACTGCCCGCCGGACAGGTGTATATGGTGGGCAACGACGGCACCAACGTCAAGCTCAGCGTCAAGGGCGACGGCTCTTTCACGCAGGAAATCAATACCGGCGTCGACTACGTATTTCTCGGCACCTGCAAGGGCTACCTGAACCATAAAGAAGAGCTGCGCGTAGACACGGCCACCGTCTCGAACGAGTATGTGCTGCAGTTCCCGCTGGCCGACATCTCGGCACCGGTGCTCATAGAAAACATCTTCTACGACTTCGACAAGGCCACCCTGCGCCCGGAGTCGGCCACTGCATTGGACCAGCTGGTAAAGCTGCTGAACGACAACCCCCACGTCACCATCGAGCTGTCGGCACATACCGACTACAAGGGCTCAGACCAATATAACGAGCGGCTGTCGCAGCGAAGGGCGGAGTCGGTGGTCAACTACCTGATAGACCACGGTATTGCCGCCGACCGCCTGACGCCCAAGGGCTACGGCGAGGGCAAGCCTAAGACCATCAAGCGCAAGGTGGCCGAGCGCTACCCCTTCCTCAAGGTCGGCGACGTGCTCACAGAGGAGTTCATCTTGGCCCTGCCCGAGGAGCAGCAGGACAGCTGCAACCAGCTGAACCGCCGCACGGAGTTTATCGTGCTGCGCACCACCTACGGCATGTTCGACGAGCAAGGGAAACTAAAAAGCCCGCCACAGCCACAGGCTGAGACGGGCAATGGCGAAGCCACCAAGGACGACGAGGATTAGCCCTGTGCCAAGAGCTTAGATATAGGCACCTCCTCGCTGATTATCACCACAATGGTGACGGCTGCCGTCACGATGAGCGTCAGCAGCTGTTGCTCCGTTGGCGGATGGCTCACGAGCAGCACCAGGCTGTCGGCTATCAATTGCCACCCGTTGAGCGTGATGAACAGCACCACGCCGACCGTTACACAAAGCACCGTCCACAGACGGCTGAGAACTACCGTCCGCCGGTTGGGCAGGCGATGCATCACCCGCTCGGTAAAACCGTCGTCGCTGACGGTCATACTCTTCACCGGCTCAAACAGCTGCCGTATCAGTTCTTCATCGGTCATATCCGTTCTGTCTTAAATAGTTTGCTAATTTCTCCTTGCCGCGCTTCAGGTGCGACTTCACCGTGTTGGCGGGCAGCTGCATAATGCCAGCAATCTCACCAATGCTATAACCCTCAACAAGCTGAAGCGTGACACACGAACGCTCCTCAGGCCGAAGCAGCGAGAGCGCGCGGTAAATATCAAGGCCAACACCCTCAAGGCCCACAAGACCCTCACCCACCCTGTTATGAGGGGAGTTGTTACCAGATAAACGTTCAGTATCACTAGCAGATGTATCTAACCCCCTCCCTACTGGGAGGGGCTGGGGGTGGGTCTCTGCTTTCCTTTTGTAGTCGTACCACACGTTATAGGCTATCCTCGTCAGCCATGTCAGCAGACTCGACGTGCCGCGGTACTGCCCTATATGGGTGTAGGCCTTGAGGAAGGTCTCCTGGGCTAAGTCGTCGCTCAGAGCTTCGTTGCCCATGGTCTGCATCAGCAGGAAACGGCGCACCGGCGACTGATACTGACGCATCAGCCGGTCGAAGGCCCGGCGGTTGCCAAATACCGCCACCTGAGTGGCTAATGATATGTCGTTGAGTCTGCCCACTCCCGCAAATTCCTGCTAACTACCGATAACTACCGCTAACTCCGGATATACCTATCTTTTTCGGGCATGACTATCCACAGCACGATATAGAGCAGCAAGCCACTGAAAGCTGTAAACAGCGTCAGGAAGGCATAGGCCACACGCACCAGCACGGGGTCGAAATCAAAATACTCAGCCAGGCCACTGCAGACACCGGCAATCACTTTGTCGTTTGAACGCATCAGTTTCTTTTCCATAATCTCGTCTATTATTTAATTCAAGTTTCGCATTCGCTCAACTTTCGGAGTTAGAAGGAGTTAGAAGGAGTTATCGGCCTTTGGCCTCATGTAGTCAGAAGTCATTAGTCTGCTCTCTACAAGCTTCAGAGGTTATTGTCGTTGATAGTCATTTGACTTCTAACTCCTTCTAACTCCCTACAACTCCTTCTAACTCCTTCAACTTGAGAAAGTTGAATTATTTAATATCACTTCTCACTCATCACTTCTCACTCATCACTTCTCACTTCCCCTTCCCCGTCTTGACGATAGCCAGTTTGCCAAGGCCGATGACCGTCACGAGGATGCCAATGCCGATGCCCAGCGTGCTGTCGATATAGCCGAAGAAGGCCAGCAGGCCCACGCCGAGGAATGTCTGCCGCAGGCCTTTCTGCCACAAGTCCTCGTCGGTCTCCTTATGCTCTACGAGCAGCTGGTCGGGAATAGGCTGTCCCTGTTTCATGGCCATCTCTGCCAGCCGCATTTTCTCCTTACGGTTCTTATAGATGAAGTAGAGCAGCACGCCCAGGATCAGCACCGGCGAGAACACAAAGATGATTAGCAACACCATCAGGACAAAGGTCATGCCCACCATGCTCTCCAAGCCAAACTCGTCGAGCAGGTCTTTAAAGACGGAAGACCCATTGACGTTGAACGTATAACTGTGAGAACG
Organism: uncultured Prevotellaceae bacterium; assembly: GCA_946185805.1. GTDB lineage: Bacteria > Bacteroidota > Bacteroidia > Bacteroidales > Bacteroidaceae > Prevotella. The sequence continues at coordinate 8,624 of CAMHKU010000084.1, forward strand.
ACTGGTCGTCTGCCCCGTCACCGTGGTAGTGGTATCGCCCACCTGTGTCGTGTCGCTATAGGCCTCTAAGGCATCGCCCTGACGGGCGGCAGAGTCTACCAGTTCCTCCTGTTCCTGCGGTGGCTGCGCTTGAGCCGTCACCGTCTGCGCGCCCATTCCCAAGGTCATGAGCACTGTCATTGCTATCAGATACTTTTTCATTTGCAACATTCTTTTTTCGTTGTTTATTTGTACGTTTGACGCAACAATCATCGAATAAGTTGCAAAGTTCGTACTTTTTTTCTAATTTTGCACCCTAAAAGCCAAAAAAGATGCAACTGCCAGAGGATTTTATCAATTACACGCGCCCGCTGATGGGCGACGAACGGTTCGACGCCTATCTACGCTCGTTCACTGAAGAGGTGCCCGTAAGCATACGCCTGAACCCGCTGAAGCTGGGTACCGACGGCTCCGGCCGCCATCAAGCGCAAGGGCAGCCGTGGCTGGTCGTCGACGGCGAGCCCGTGCCCTGGTGCACCGAGGGTTACTACCTGCCGCGACGCCCGCAGTTTACGATGGACCCCCTGCTGCATGCCGGCTGCTACTATGTGCAGGAGGCCGCCTCGATGTTTGTCACCCACATCTTGCGACAGCTCTTTACCGAAGAAATAGTAAATAATAAATCCGTAAATAGTAAATCCGTAAATAGTAAATCCGTAAATAGTAAATTACTTGATCTCTGCGCTGCTCCCGGCGGCAAGTCCACAGCCGCCATCGCCGCCATGCCCCCCGGCACCACGCTCTACAGCAACGAACCCATACGCCAGCGGGCCAGCATCCTGCTGGAAAACATCACCAAATGGGGGTACCCCGGCTGCACGGTCACCAACAGCTATCCCAAGGACTACCGCCGCTCGGGACTGACGTTCGACATTATCCTCTGCGACGTACCCTGCTCCGGCGAGGGCATGTTCCGCCGCGACCCTGCCACCATCGGCGAGTGGAACCCGCAGCAGGTGGAGAAGTGCTGGCACCTGCAGCGCGACATCGTCAGCGATGCCTGGGCCTGCCTCAAGCCCGGTGGCGTGCTGATTTACAGCACCTGTACGTTCAACACCAAGGAGAACGAGGAGAACGTCCGCTGGATGCTCACCGAGTTTGGCGATGCCGAAATAGAGCCTATCGCCATCAAGCCCCAGTGGCACATCACCGGCTCACTCCTGGAAGGTTTCACTGAGCCCGTCTACCGCTTCATCCCTGGCATCACCCGCTCAGAAGGCCTCTTTATATGCGCCCTGCGCAAACGCGGCGTTGGCTCCGAGCAAAAGCCTGCATCGCGCCGAGCAAAATCACAGTCTGCTCCTAACATTCTTCTGCCGCCCGCAATGGAGGCTGCCGAGCGGTGCGAAATCAGTTACCAGCAGGCCATTGCCTACCTCCGCGGCGAAGCCCTTCAGCTACCTCCCGACGTGCCCCGCGGCCCCGTGGCCGTCGCCTTTCAAGGCCACACCCTCGGCACGGTGAAAAACATCGGCTCGCGGGCCAACAACCAATATCCCAAGGAGTGGCGCATCAAAACCACTCACGTGCCGCAGGACTATGAGCCGGTATTGATAAAGGAAAGCTTGTAAGGAGTGGTAGAGAGAGCATCATGTAAGAATTTGGCATCAAGTAAAATTAATTCTTGTTTACTTGGAGGTTTCGCCTAAATATTGTATTTTTGCAAGCAAAAAGCGATGGTTAGCATAATGACAAGACGATATCCGGTAGGCATTCAGACATTCTCGCGCATCAGACGCGAGGGTTATATTTATGTAGACAAGACCGACCTTGTATGGCAATTGGCTCACTATGCCACGTATGTGTTTATGAGCCGGCCGCTCCGCTTCGGCAAGTCACTACTGACATCGACGCTGGAGTCGTATTTCCGTGGCGAGAGGGAACTGTTCGAGGGGCTTAGGATCATGGAACTGGAGCAGCAGTGGGAAAAGTACCCGGTTATCCGATTAGACATCAGCATGGCAAAAGGTCAGGCTGATGCCAACGAACTGCGCTCTACGTTACTATGGCTGTTGCGCCCCTTGACAGACATCTACGGCAGGGAGGCTGACGAGGACAGCCCCGGCAAGTTGCTGACGGGCATTATCAAGCGGGCTTATGAGATGACGGGCAAACAGGTGGTAGTCATCGTTGACGAATATGACGCGCCACTACTCGACGTGCTGCATGAAAATGACGAGCTGATAGCAGTGCGTAAAGTGATGCAGGAGTTTTACCTACCCCTGAAGGCCAACGAGCAGTATGTGAAGTTCTGCTTCGTCACGGGCATCACGAAGTTTTCGCAATTGAGCATTTTCTCTACTATTAACAATCTGACGAATGTGACGCTGGATGCAACGTTTGCTGCTATCTGCGGCATTACCGATGAAGAAATCACCACAGTCTTGAAAGAGGATGTGGAGCGCATGGCCGGTATCTGTGAGCTGAGCTGCGAGCAGATGCACCAGAAGCTGAAGGAGCGGTATGACGGCTATCACTTTACAAGAAACTCGCCAGGCGTGTATAATCCCTTTAGCCTGCTGAAGGCTTTCCTGCAGCGCGAGGTGTCCAACTACTGGTTTGACAGCGGCACACCAACCTTCTTGATACGCCAGATGCAGCATTTTCAGACCAACATCATGTCGCTCGACAAAATGGTGGTGCCCGCGTCGGCCTTCGACCAGCCTACAGAGAATATGAAGAGCGCGCTGCCGCTGCTCTACCAGAGCGGCTACCTGACCATCAAGGGCTATGATAGGGAAACAGAAGCCTATACGCTCTCGATACCTAATCAAGAAGTTCGCATAGGCTTTGTAAAAGGCTTGCTGCCCACATACACCGGCCTCGACGACAGCGACGTGCAGATGGGGTTCGCCGCAAAGTTCTGGCGCCAACTGAAGCTGGGCGACATTCAACAGGCCATGCTTGAGATGAAAGTCTATTTTGCGGGCATTCCCTACGTGGAAGGCTTCAAGCAAAAGCTGAGCGAGGTGGCCAATGCTGAGGGCTTCTACGAATATACCATGTACTTGGTATTCTCGATGCTCAACGTCTACGTGCGCACGCAGGTAAAGGTAGCCAGCGGGCGGATAGACATGGTGGTTACTATGCCCGATACGACGTATGTATTCGAATTTAAGGCCAGCGGTACTGCCCGCCAGGCACTGGAGCAAATCGGGCAGAAGGGCTATGCCTTTACTTTTCAGACGGAAGGCCGCCGGGTGGTGAAGGTGGGCGTCAGGTTCAATGCCGACACCCGCATGCCCGAAGACTGGGTATTCTCAGAATAGGCGAGAAAACTTAATCGGTAAATCACACATGGTGTTTTTATACTCAGCCTAACACTCTAACTGCTCACTGCCTGCAGGCAACATACTTGATAGTACAAAACAACATAGGTGACACCTCTTACACCTGGCACATAAGTGTCTGGAAATCAATATACTTTTTCATTGAAGTAGTAGCACCTGAACTGACACCTGAGGTAGCACCAGTCTGAAAGCAATTGGAAAGAATTAGAAATAATTACAGTCATAAATTCAAGTTTCGCATTCGCTCAACTTTCGGAGTTAGAAGGAGTTAGAAGGAGTT
>CAMHKU010000085.1 GCA_946185805.1 uncultured Prevotellaceae bacterium
CGCAGACAGGAAGTTTCTAAACCGTTACCTATTAAAGTTTTGCTTATCTGTAAGTGATTGATAATTAAAGGAGTAGTCATTAGACTCGCAGATACAAATGGTATTAACATAGTGTATGATGAAACTGAAGAAACGAAAAATTCGCAATTCATGGCAATTCGTGTGAAATTCTAAAAGGACGCTTTGCGCGCAAAGAATCTTCGAAAATTGCTCGTTTGCTACAAGATTTTTAGTAATTTTGCAGCCATTATTTATGAATGGTTATACTAATACAGTAGAAATCGAATGAAGAAACTCTGTCGTTACATATCCGACTATATGGCCGTGCTGGTGCTGGCTGCTGCTGTGCTGGCGTTGGGCTTTCCCGAGACGCTTGGGCAGATTCGCCCCACGGTAATCAACTATCTGCTGGGCGTGGTGATGTTTGGCATGGGCCTGACGCTCAACCTCCACGACTTCCGTATTGTGTTCAGCCGGCCGAAGGATGTCGTCACGGGCTGTCTGGCACAGTTCACGGTGATGCCGCTACTGGCTTGGGCACTCACCCGCCTATTCTCGCTCGACGAGGCGCTGGCTCTGGGCGTGGTGCTCGTAGGCAGCTGTCCCGGAGGCACGGCCTCAAACGTCATCACCTATCTGGCAAAGGGCGACCTAGCATTGTCGGTGGGCATGACGGGTGTCTCCACGCTGCTCGCCCCATTCCTGACCCCGCTGCTTGTATGGGTGCTGGCGGGCAAGAGTGTCGATGTGAATGTGGCAAGCATGTTTCTCAGCATCCTCTGGGTGGTCATCCTGCCCATCGTCGTCGGTCTGTTAGTAAAATGGCTGTGGCCGCGATTCACCGAGCAGGCGACGGACTATCTGCCAGCCTTCTCGTCACTGGCCATTGCTTCCATCGTGGCCATCGTCATCGCCGCCAATGCCGAGAAACTGCTGGCGGGCGGACTGATTATCGTACTTGTGGTTATGCTCCACAACGTCTGCGGCCTCGCCTTAGGCTATCTCATCGGATGGCTGCTACGACTGTCGGAACCTAAGAAGCGCGCCATCTCCATTGAGGTGGGTATGCAGAACTCCGGCTTAGCCAGCAGTCTGGCTACTATCCATTTCGCCGCCTATCCGTTGGCCACCATCCCTGGCGCCATCTTCAGCGTGTGGCACAACCTGTCGGGTGCTGCCGTGGCCTGGCTGTATCGGAGAAAGCATAATTGAGCCACAAGAATAATTACCCCAAAAAAGCAATAAACAACAACACTATGATGAACATTGAAGCCAAGGCTGTGAATGAGCAAGGAAAGAAAATAGCGATTTACACGCTTACTTCCGAATTGCACGACGAGCGTGCTGTCGCGGCTGTGACACAAGAGTTTTTGAACAGTTTACATATAGAATACGACTTGCGAGGTAACGACTATGCCGACTACGGCTCGCACAGCCTCGACCTCATCTACGTACGCACGGGCGGCACAGAGGGTATTTTCCTGCGTTTGCTCCCTCAGATGCAGGCACAGAGCGACAAACCGTTCTACCTGCTGACATCGGGTAAGAGCAACTCGCTCGCTGCCTCGATGGAGATACTCTCTTATCTTCGCCAGCAGGGTTTCAAGGGTGAAATCATTCATGGAAACAGCCAGTATATTCACGACAGAATCAATAATCTGTCCAGAGTGGCAGAAGCTATGAAACTGCTGCAAGGCACACGCCTTGGTATCATCGGACAGCCCTCAGACTGGCTTATCTCCAGCCGTGCAGACAAGGATAAAGTGCGCCAATGCTTAGGCATCGAACTGGTGGATATTCCTATGAAAGAACTGTTGGACACCATTGCTGCCACACCTGTCAAGAATGAGGTGACGGAGCAAACCCCTACCGACGCCATTCGCCAATCCCTACCGGTAGCCCATCAGATTTATGAAGCCTTGAAAGCCCTTGTAGTGCGTCACCGCCTTTCAGGGTTCACTCTCCGCTGCTTCGACCTGCTCACTGCCGTCCACAACACCGGTTGCCTTGCTCTGGCGCGGCTCAATTCCGAAAGACTACAGGCAGGTACGAAAACGGAAATGGGCATCGTTGCAGGCTGTGAAGGTGATGTCCCGGCTTTACTCACGATGACGATTGTCAAAGCCTTGACCGGCATCAGCGGTTTTCAGGCCAATCCGTCAAACATCGACCCGGAGACAGGCACGATGACCCTTGCCCATTGCACCATCCCTCTCAACATGGTGGAGCATTATGAGTTGGATACCCATTTCGAGTCAGGCATCGGTATAGGCATTCGCGGTCACATTACCACAGGACCTGTCACTATCTTCAAGGTCTCCGGCGACCTCCGGCGTAGTTTCGTTGCCGAAGGCGAACTGATACGCAACGAGTCGAAGCCCGACCTATGCCGCACCCAACTGGTCGTCCGTCTCACCTGTCCCGCTGATGCCAACTATTTCCTTACCCATCCCATAGGCAACCATCACATCGTTGTGCCTGGCCGCCACAAGTCGCTATTTGAGGATTACGTATCTGACTATCATACTTGATGCACAAGAACATTTACCAAATAACAACAGTAATATGAATATTGGAGACAAAGCGCCCGAGATTTTGGGCAAGGACGAACAGGGACGGGACATCCGTCTGAGTGATTATCGTGGACGCAAACTTGTGCTGTACTTCTACCCGAAGGACAACACGAGCGGCTGCACCAGCGAGGCTTGCAGTCTGCGCGACCACTACGGGGCGCTGCAGGCGCAGGGCTACGAGGTGGTAGGCGTGAGCAAGGACTCTGCCGCCTCGCACCAGAAGTTCAAGGAGAAGCACCAACTGCCTTTCCCCCTGATTGCCGACGTGGACAAGACGCTCATGGAGGCGATGGGGGCCTGGGGCGAGAAATCGATGTACGGCAAGAAGGTGATGGGCACCATCCGCACCACCTTCGTCATCAATGAAGAAGGCATCATCGAGCAGATTCTGCAAGGCAAACAAATCAAGACCAAGGAGCACGCAACGCAGATTCTGGGGAAATAGCCTGTAGCCATTACAAGCTAATACAGGATTCGGTATGTGCAAGAAACGCAGGCCAAGAGGCTGTAGACATACTGAAGGGAGTGATTATTGATGATATCATTCTAAATATGGATAGAAATAAGCTGATCATCAGAACCAGTTATGTTGGTATAGCTGCCAACGTGCTGCTGGCCTCGTTTAAGGCCGGTGTAGGACTGGCGGCGGGTTCGGTGGCCATCTTGATGGATGCCGTCAACAACCTGACGGACATGCTGTCGGCCGTCATCACCATCGTAGGCACGAAACTGTCAGGGCGCCCTGCCGACCACGAGCATCCCTTCGGCCACGGGCGCATCGAATACTTCACGGCCATCATCATCGCCGTCATCGTGCTCATAGCCGGTGTGGGCTCGCTGATAGAGTCGGTCAGGAAAATCATTGAGCCCACCGTGCCGCAATACTCTCTGGTGACGCTGACGGTCATCGTCGCTGCCATCGCCGTCAAACTGGTACTCGGGCGATATGTAAAGCAGAGGGGCGAACAGTTGAAGAGCGACGCGCTGATAGCCAGCGGTGCCGATGCGCTGTTCGACGCCGTCGTCACACTGGGCACACTCCTTTCGGCAGGCATCATGCTGATATGGGATGTCAACCTCGACGGCATCCTTGGCACGCTTATCTCGCTGGTCATCCTCAAGGCCGGCTACGAAATGCTCGCCTCGCCCATCAACCAGCTGCTGGGCAGCCGCATCTCGCCCGAGTTTGTTGCCAGCTTGAAAGCGGAAGTCATGAGCTTCAACGAGGTTCACGGCGTCTTCGACATTATCATCAACAGCTACGGTCCTGACACCATGATAGGCTCTCTGCACATTGATGTGGCCGACACCATGACTGCCCGCGACATCCACCGGCTGACGCGCGCCATCGCCAGTCGTATCTACAAGAAATTCCATGTCATCCTCACCGTCGGCATCTATGCCGTCAGCACTGATGTGCAGGGGGTGGGAAAACTGCAGCACGACGTCATGGAGTATGCTTCACACCACACCGACGTCGATCAGGTTCACGCTTTCTTCTATTACGAAGACCGCAACCTGATAACCATCGACATCGTGCCGCAAGAGTGCGTCAAGGATGGCCGGAAGTTTGCCGACATGATGGAAACCGACCTTTGCAGCCGCTTCCCCGGTTACAACTTCTCAATCATCGTCGATCACAACTACAGTGAGTAACCATCATCCTTCGGCTATTATTCAAAACTTTTGACTCATCAGATTTCCGGCTCCCATAAATGCACAGCATGTCTACGTGACCATTGGACTTGAACGTCACACCTTCTGCTTCCAACAGCGGGCGCTGACCACCCGATGACAGGGTTGCAACTCGGCACCTGGGGTATGTTGTCAGCAATCATCCTAAGAGTTTTTCTATCTGGCGGTTGGTGGCGGTGGGGAGGATTGTCTGGAAGTGAACCTTGAGGCGGTTGTAGGACTGCTGCGGCGTGCGGTCGGTGGTGCAGACGTCGCGACCGAGAAGAGCTTCGGGCGTGGTGAGCAGCGACCAGCCCCAGCCGTATTCGCGGCCGTGGCGGTCGGTGGGATAGACGAAGTCCTCAGTGACAATGTAGCAGCCCATTTGTAGACGGGTGATGTAACCGTCGAAACGACTGCGCATCTTGGGACCGTCGAAGCCGCAGGCAGCACGCAGCTCACGAGTAATGAGGCTGCCCTGCTCGCGTAGCGTGGTGAGGATAGCCTCTTCGATGGTGCCCTCTTCGGGCTGCGGATGACGGCTGCGGCGGTAGTTGCAGAAGTCGGGCCACCACGCACGACTGACGAAACCTGCCTTGCCGGCAAAGAACTTACCATAGACACATTTGCCCTCGGTGACAATCTCGCCCTTCCACTTCCATAACGGCCAGTCCCATCCGCCGTCGGGCAGCACCACATAGCGGCAGTCGTCAGCCACGACATTATCTGCAGAGAAGCTCGCCACAACCCCGTCGAGTAATGGTAGGAAACCTAGCTGCTGAATATAAGCCATCAACTCTGCTGCTGTATAAATCTCTTTCATCTTTTTTTCTTCTGTATCGTGTGCAAAGGTAGTAAAAATTGCAGAAAAAAGAGCATTTCTTTTGCTTTTCGCCCTACTTTTCGTAATTTTGCACCAAAGATACAGAAACATTCTTCATATGTACCGGAAATCTTATCTTAATACCGAGAATTTAGAGCGCAGCCGCGACGGCGTGGAGTATCACCCGCTGCGACCGTTTCTTCCCGAGCATGCACGGGTACTGTTCCTAGGCAGTTTTCCGCCGCAGCGCAAGCGGTGGTGTATGGATTTTTATTATCCCAATTTCATCAATGACCATTGGCGCATCGAGGGAGCGATATTCTATAGTGACCGTAATAGGTTTGTGGACGAGAAGCAGAAGCGTTTCAGACTTGATGACATCGTGGCGTTCTGCCAAGAAAAGGGCATCGCATTCTTCGACACCTCCACAGCCGTCAGACGCTTGCAGGACAATGCGTCGGATAAATTCTTGGAAGTGGTGGAGCCTACGGACGTGCGGGCTCTTATAGCCCAGCTCCCTCAACTACGAGTCGTCGTCACCACGGGCGAGAAGGCTACCGAGACGCTGTGTACGGCCCTCGGCATTCACACGATGCCAAAGGTGAATACGTATGTTAATATTCCTAACGTGACGAATATAGAGGGCGAGCAGCTCGTCCTCTACCGGCTGCCATCGTCCTCGCGAGCCTATCCTTTGGCTTTCGACAAGAAAGTGGAGGCATACCGACAGATATTTGAGCGCTTTGCTAATGAATAGTGAAGAGTGATAAGTGAAGAGTAAGAAATGACAAAGGTACAATTACTTAATTACGATATGGCACCCGGTATCGTGGCCTTCAGCACCACGCGACAGGGCGGATGTAGTACGGGCAATTATGCGTCGTTCAGCATCAACCGCTACTGCGGCGACAGCGAGAAGCACATAGTGCGCAACCGCGAGTTGCTATGCCGACAGTTGGGTATCAGCGACGACCGCCTCATCATGCCTCACCAAACGCACGAAACCCATGTGGCCTGTATTGACGAAGCGTTTTTGGCGTTGTCTCCTAATGAGCGACAAGCCGCCTTAGAGGGCATTGATGCACTAATGACTAATGTATCGGATGTCTGCATCGGTGTGAGTACGGCCGACTGCATTCCTCTCCTGCTCTACGACTCGCAGCATCGGGCCGTCTGTGCCATTCATGCCGGTTGGCGTGGCACGGTGGCGCGCATCGCTGAGAAGGCGGTGCAAGCTATGACCGATACCTACGGCACCTGTTCGTCAGACCTTGTTGCCCAAATAGGCCCTGGCATCAGCCTTGACAGTTTCGAGGTGGGGCAAGAGGTGTTTGATGCCTTTACTGCTGCCGGCTTCGACATGAAACTTATAAGTAAGATGTATTCCAAGTGGCATATCGACTTGCCCGAATGTAATCGCCAACAGCTCATGGCCAGCGGAGTAACGGCAGACCGCATCCATCTCAGCAGCATCTGCACCTACAAGGCCCACGACACCTTCTTCTCAGCCCGACGATTAGGTATCAATTCCGGACGCATCTTCACTGGTATCCTCCTGCCAACGACACAATCCCTTTAGGCTTCTACAAATGTCGCTGCATGTCTACATGACCATTAGGCTTGAATTGGGCGCAGTCTTTCAGACAGCTGAGCAGTGAGCGCACCGTCTGGCGCATCTCCACGAGCAGCTCCTTTTAACGGCCAAATTTCCATGCAATTTCTTTCTATTTCAGATAGTCCGTGCGGTCGGGGCCGATATAGTAGCCCGGCTCTGAGGGCTGGTTGTAGGCTACGTTCTGCGTGGCTACCGAGAGGCGGTAGGGGATGTCCTCCATCAGGCAGTTGATACGATAGTCGGTGGGTATGGTGGTGACATAGAGTCGCAGCTCTGTAGACTCGCGGTTGCGGCAGAGCACCTCCTCGCGCCAGTCGCCCAGGAGGTCGGCGGCCAGGCAAGGGTTCGACTTCGTGCCGTTGTTAAACTGCGAGTCGTCCAGTTTCTGCACGTCGACGACGGCCTTCTGCTGCCAGTCGTACTTGGTGACGGTGGCACGGTCTAACAGCTCGCGCAGCAGATCGCCGTCCCACCAGATGCCGAAGTTCACCGAGAGCCAGCGCCCGCCGATGACGAGTGAGTTGTCGTGCTGCGGGTCGTCGGCATCCTTGGCGGCAAAGAGCACGTCGCCCTTCATGGTGCGCACGCCGTGACTGTCTGACGACCACATCTCCGGGCCGGGGTTCGTGGGGTCGATGTCGGCGGCCATGCAGCGTCCCACGTCGCTGTTGCTCTTAATCTGGAACACCACTTCGCCGGTGCGGGCGTTGCGCAGGTCGGAGCCGTCGCGCTTGTTCTCGTGGCAGTCCCAGATGTAGAGGGCGTTGTCCTTGGGGGCGGCAATGAGGTGCATGGCGTCGCCGTGGCCGAAACCGGTGTTGTAAAGCCCTGTGCCGTCGTGGTCGACGGCCATCGAGCCATAGGTAATTTCGTCGTAGCCGTCGCCGTCGACATCGGCCACGCGCAGGTTGTGGTTGCCCTGTCCGGCGTAGGTCTTCCACTGAGGCTCGTTGGTGTCGAAAGTCCATCGCTGGCGCAGCTCACGGCCGTCCCAGTCCCAGGCGGCCAGCACGGTGCGGGTGTAGTAGCCACGGCAGAAGATGGCGGAAGCCCTCATAGCCCCCCCCTCCGCCCCCGAGGGGGCTACATTAGTTTTGCCGGCATTGGTAGCCCCCTCGGGGGCCGAAGGGGGGGCTGTCGGGCCTAAGTAGCCCACGGCAGCGAGGAAACGGTCGGCGCGGTTGGCGCGGTTGTCGCCCCACCCTTCCAAATTGCCACGGGCGGGGTTGTAGGGCTTGGTGTCGAGGGCACGGCCCGTGAGTCCGTCGAACACGGTGAGGTATTCAGGCCCGTCGAGAATACGGCCCACCTGGTTGCGGTAGTCGGCCGTGGAGTCGCCGATGACCTTGCCCTGGCCGTCGATGGTGCCGTCGGCGGTCTTGCACATCAGTTCGCAACGGCCATCGCCGTCGAAGTCGTAGACCATGAACTGGGTGTAGTGGGCACCGGCGCGGATGTTGCGGCCCAGGTTGATACGCCAGAGTAATTTACTATTGACGGATTTACTATTTACTATTTTGTCGCTGGATTTACTATCTACGGATTTACTATTGACGGATTTACTATTTACTATTTTGTCGCCGAAGTCGAGCTTGTAGCAGTCGATGATGACGGGACCTGTGTATCCGTCGTGCGAATTGTCGCGGGCGTTGGTAGGCTCCCATTTTAGGAAAATTTCATACTGTCCGTCTCCGTCAACATCGCCCACGGAGGCGTCGTTGGCCGTGTAGCTGTATTCACCCGTATCTACCCATCGGCGGTTGCCGCCACCGGGACGACGGCCGGCCGGTGGCATCCTCTGTAGCGTGGGCACCTTGCCCCCCTCAGGCTTCTCGATGGCGATAGGCAGATAGCCGGCGGGGGCCGTAGCGCTTAATGTAAAGGAGCCGTCAAGTCCCCCTCCGCGCACCTCATAGGTGGCGTCGGTGGCAAGCGGATGCTCATCGATGAAGAAGGTGCCGCCGGTGGTCAGCGGGGCACTGTTGAGCTTCTGGCCGTTACGGTAGACGTCGTAAGCCAGGCCCTTAGGGTCGCCGGTGAGCGTGCGCCAGCTGACAGCCACACGGCCGTCGGCGGTCTTTACGGCCACCACGCCACGGTTCAGCCGCTCGCGGCTCATCTTTGAAAGGTCATAGTTAGCCTGGCTCCATGCTAAAAGGGCTGCCATGAGGAGAACAGCCGAAAAAAGTAATCTGCGCATATTAGTTTTTATTAGTTGTTATGCTGCTTTTGACGCAGAAAATGTGTCAAGGTTTAATTTCCACGAAATATTTCTTGCATATTTCGCCGCAAATGATTATTTTTGCACCCTATTAACGTTGATAGCTATCTGAATGAAAGAATTTGTGATATCCGAGGCCAAGGCCGAGACGGCGGTATTGGTAGGACTGATTACTAACGAGCAGAGCGAGGCCAAGACCAAAGAATACTTAGACGAGCTGGAGTTCCTGGCCGAGACGGCCGGTGCCGTCGTCGTGCGTCGCTTCACCCAGCGGGTGGGCGGTCCCAGCGCGGTGACCTACGTCGGCAGCGGCAAACTCCAGGAAATACACCAATATATCAAGGAATGTGACGATGCCGTTGACGAATGGGAGTCAGAGTTTCACCCCGCCGAAGAGCTGGCTGAGGCTCCGCAGCCCGTGGGCATGGTCATCTTCGACGACGAACTCTCGGCCAAGCAGCTGCGCAACATTGAGAAGGAGCTGCAGGTGAAGATCCTCGACCGCACGAGCCTCATCCTCGACATCTTTGCCATGCGTGCCCAGACGGCCGAGGCCAAGGCCCAGGTGGAGCTGGCTCAGCACCGCTACATGCTGCCGCGCCTGCAGCGCCTGTGGACGCACCTGGAGCGTCAGGGCGGCGGCTCGGGCAGTGGCGGCGGCAAGGGCAGCGTAGGTCTGCGCGGCCCCGGCGAGACGCAGTTAGAGATGGACCGCCGTATCATCCTGCAGCGTATCACCCTGCTGAAACAGCGCCTCAAGGAGATTGACCAGCAGAAGACCACGCAGCGCAAGAACCGCGGGCGCCTGATTCGTGCCGCCCTGGTGGGCTACACCAACGTGGGCAAGTCGACGATGATGAACCTGCTGGCCAAAAGCGAGGTGTTTGCCGAAAACAAGCTTTTTGCTACACTCGACACCACGGTGAGGAAGATGACCATCGACAACCTGCCATTCCTGCTGGCCGACACCGTGGGCTTCATACGCAAGCTGCCCTCTGACCTGGTGGAGTCGTTCAAATCGACCCTCGACGAGGTGCGCGAGGCCGACCTGCTGGTACACGTGGTAGACATCTCGCACCCCGACTTTGATGAGCAGGTGACGGTGGTGGAGAAGACGCTGGCCGAGCTGGGCTGCGCCGACAAGCCCGCCATCATCGTGTTTAACAAGATTGACGCCTACCGATGGACGCCCCAGGACGAGGACGACCTGACGGCGCCTACGCGCGAGAATATCTCGCTCGACGAGCTGAAGCAGACGTGGATGGCACGCGCCGCCGAGAACGGGCGCTACATGGAGTGTATCTTCATCTCGGCACGCGAGAAGCAGAACATCGACGAGCTGCGCAATACGCTCTACAAACGGGTGCGCGAGCTGCATGTGCAGAAGTATCCGTATAACGACTTCCTGTATCAGATTGAAGATTGAAGATTGAAGATTGAAGATTGAACATTGAAGATTGATAATAACGAAAACAAATAACAGATATGGAATACAGACAACTGACACAAGACGAAATTGAGATTTTAGAGAAAAACGTCTGCTGGGCTGAAGACTGGCAGCGCGTGCTGGTGGCCGACGGCTTTAAACCCTACAACTTCCACCGCGTGATGTTCTACGGCGACATCCGCCTGGGTGAGTTCAACAAGAAGGTGGAGGTGTCCAAGGGCTTTGTCAAGCACTCGGGCATCAACGACGCCACGCTGCGCAATGTCACCGTGGGCAACGACTGCCTGATAGAGAAGGTGGGCAACTACATCAACAACTATACCATCGGCAACGACTGTTACATATCTAATATATGTACGCTGGAGACTACGGAGGATGCCACCTACGGCGAGGGCTCCGTCATCTCGGTGCTCAACGAGATGGGCGACGGCAATGTCACCCTCTTCCGCGAGCTGAACTCGCAAATGGCCGCTTTCATGGTGAAGCACAACAGCGACAAAGAGCTGAAGCAGGTGCTCCACCAGATGATTGAGGACGAGCTGCGCATCTCGCGTCCCGAGCGTGGCTTTATCGGCAACAACGTGAAGATTATCAATGCCAAGGATATTACCAACACCGTGATCAAGGGCTACTGCGAGATTAGCGCCGCCGCCCGCCTGTCGGAGTGCACGGTGATGTCGTCGATGGACGCTCCGGTGTTCATCGGCACGGGTGTCATCTGCGAAAACTCCATCATCTGCGACGGCTGCTCTATCAACAACTCGGTGAAGATGCAAGACTGCTTCGTAGGCGAGGCCTGCCAGATAACAAACGGCTTCACAGCCGAGGCCAGCCTCTTCTTTGCCAACTCATTCATGGCCAACGGCGAGGCCTGTGCCGCCTTCTGCGGACCCTTCTCGGCCAGCCATCACAAGTCGAGCCTGCTTATCGGCGGCGAGTTCTCGTTCTATAATGCCGGTTCGAACACCAACTTCTCGAACCATGCCTACAAGATGGGACCCATGCACTACGGCACCCTGGAGCGCGGCACGAAGACGGCCTCGGGCAGCTATGTCCTGATGCCCGCCACCATCGGCGCCTTCAGTGTCTGCTTCGGTAAGCTGATGCACCACCCCGACACGCGCAACCTGCCTTTCAGCTACCTCATGGCCTACGGCGACGACTGCTATCTCGTGCCGGGCCGCAACATCACTACCGTGGGGCTGTATCGCGACATCAAGAAATGGCCCAAACGCGACAAGCGCTCGCGGCAGTCGCGCAAGTCAATCATCAATTTCGACTGGCTCTCACCTTTCACCGTGGGTGAGATTATGGAGGGCATCAAGATACTGGAGGCACTGCGCAATGCATCGGGCGACAATGTCACGACGTACAACTTCCACGACTATGTCATCAACGCCACCAGCCTGCGCAAGGGTCTGAAATACTACGACATCGCCCTGCGTATCTACATGGGTGCCGTGCTGAAGCGTGCCCAGAAGGAAGGCTATGTTGGCGAGCCAGCGGGCGTCATCGGCCAGGGGCGCTGGATTGACCTCAGCGGACTGCTCATGCCCGAGAGCGAGGAGCGCCGGCTCATCAGCGACATCAAGACCGGCGCCATAGATAATATCCAGCAGGTGCTCGACCGCTTTGCCGACATACACAGCCATTACAGCGACTACCGCTGGGCGTGGTCGTACCAGATGATTCTCGACTACTACCAACTGAATGAACTCGACAGTGCCGCCTGCGAGCGTATACGTGAGGACTATGTGCGTGCGCGCCGTGCCTGGATAGCCGAGATCCGCAAGGATGCCGAAAAGGAGTTTGCCATGGGCGACGTGGAGCAG
>CAMHKU010000086.1 GCA_946185805.1 uncultured Prevotellaceae bacterium
CTCCAAGTACCCGATGCGTAGCGCAGGTTACCCTTGGAGAATTTCACCTTCTTCGAGTCGCTTACGCTGAACACGCCAGAGAGCAAATCGGGCTTGAGCACCTCCGCCATCTTCACCGTAATCTCGTAGTACTGGCCGTCGTCGAAGGGCCAGCCATTCTTGGTGTAGGTGTAAGTGTTGTCGCCGACGGTGGCGGTGATATTCAGCCTACAGTAGCTCTTGATAGCGTCAGTAGTGCTGCCTATCGCAGTGGCCAGAGTAGAAAGAGGAGAAGAGGTTGGGATGGCGAGATAGATGATGCCGTCGCCATTGGTCGTATAGGTATCGCCTGGGATGTTGAACTCAGAGCTGAAAATCGTGCCATAACTACCATAAGTGGCTTGGACTCTAACTGTGCCGGCTTTCAGCAGCGCTTCGCTATTCTTATCCTTCAGCGTAAATTTCACGACGGACTGCTGGTTGGCACCGAAGCTGACGCTACTGCTGGTGGAAGCCGTGTTGCCCTTCACCGTAAAGTTACCTGTGGCGATGGTAGCGGGCGCGCAGAAGTCATACGTCGAGGCAATCTTTGCCAGCGTGCCGTCCTGTCCGTCGTAGCTGGGGGTGGCATCCGTATGGAAATAGAGCGTCAGGTCTTGGGCTGCATTTGGAGCGCTGTCGAGCGTTCCGGTGAGCGTCGTCTCGTTGGTGGTGCTTGCGGCAGAGTACAGCGTGCCAATCTGCGAGCCGCCCTGATAGACTAACACCACCTCGTTCGCATCCCAGGTGGCGTTGAGCTTATGCGGTGATGTTGTTTCATCGAGCGTGAGCGCGCGGGTGGTGGCGTCGCCGTCCTTTGAGGCCTGGACGGTCATGGTGTACTTACCCGTCGGGTTGGCGGGCTGCTCGCTGGTGATGTTGTCGTCGCTGGAGCAGGCGGTAAACACTGCGGCCGATGCCATCAGCAGGACGGCCATTGATAGGATATTTTTCTTCATAGTCGTGTCCTCCTTATTCTTCTTCATCCCATGTTTCTACTTGCGCACTACCATAGCCCGAGCGCATGGACTTTACGCCGCTGCTTGCCAGCAGCTGCTGCTGTTGTTTCAACATGACGACTTGCATCGTCGGTTTCTGATAATCTTTCTTTTTCACGATTACTTTTTGTTTAGTTTAAATTGGTAATAATATAAAGTGGGAATCATGGGGGCAGGTTCATTGATTCACTCAATATAAAACGAGCGGGGAGCCGCGCTGGCATCTGTCGGTCTTGTTTTCCCGCTATTATGTTTTTTCGTTCTATCCGCTCATTTTGCTTTCAGTTTGTATTACTTCACGCTCCCCGTCTTCAGTTCACTGTCGAGGAAGCTGTAGACATAGCGGGAACTCTGGTGGTAGAGTCCGGTGGCGTCACGCTGCAGCCGCTGGTAGGTGTCAGAGTTGATGACCGTGGCGAGAGCCTGCTCCATGGTGAGCTGCGGCTGGTCTTCGATGAGCAGCAGGGCGAGGTTCTTAACCATGTCGATTTTCATCTGTTCTTGTTCGCTCATAGTCTTTTCAGGATTTTGACGGCACGCTCAGTGCCGAAGAAGTATTGGAAGGTGATGCCGCGGTAATCATGGGGACAGGTTTTTGAATGAATTCGTTGAATTCATTCAAAAACCTGTCCCCATGATTAAGAGAAGTTATTTCTTGTCCATGGAGAACTGAATATACATGCCACTCATCGTTGAAACAGGCTTCTGAGTATCGTACATGTAGTCAGGCATCTCAGTGGCAAAGGCCGTAGGCACAAAGTCAACCAAGAAAACCTCCAAATAATAGATGCCCGGCTCGTCGGCATCCTCGTCTTCTACCAGTCGCACGCCGATGTAGGCCTCGTCATCCTCGCTCTTGCTGTTGGCGTCGAAGTTGCGGTTCACGCCCTTCACCTTCAGCAGTGACAGTGTTGCCGTGGCGCCAAACATTCCCGTATGCAGTTCGTAGGCGGGGTCAACAATCTCGAAGGTAGCCTCACCGATGAAGAAGTTCTTGAGGTTCGACTTCAGGTTGGGAATAATCTTGCCGTCCTTGAAGGTCAGCTCGTCGTCGGCGGTGAACTCCGGATAAGCCTCGCCGTAAGTAATGCCCATAGCGCCCCACGTTTCCTCCATATAGGTGCGGTCTGTGATTAACTGCTTCATCTTCCACGTGCCGTCAAAGGGGGTTTTTGCCGACTGTGCGTCGTAGGCCTCGATGCGGTCGAGCTCGGAGGCGGGAATGTCGATAACCTCGCCGCCCTGTTTGTAAATCTTGACACCCTGAGCCGTGGCGGTGGCGGCGCAGAAGAAGGTTGCCACGAGGGCTACACAGGAAAGTATAATCTTTTTCATTTCTTTACGATTTTAAATGTTGACTTGTTGGTGTTGACGATGTAGACGCCAGCCTTGAGGCCGGTGGTAGAGAGGTGGGCGCTGCCGTCCTGGCCGACGCGGGCACTGAGCGCCTGACGGCCACCCACGGCGAAGACCAGAGCCTGGCTTCCAGGCTCGGCACCACTGATAAGGATTTCGCCGGGAGCAAGGCGGAACGACGGTTCGGCCACGGCCTTCACCTCCTCGACAGCCGTCGGGGTAGGCTCGGTCTCGCGGACGGTCACCTTCTTCAGCTCGCTCCATGTGAAGGCGGTCACTTGCTCGCCGTAGCGCAGTTCGTAGCCGTCGGCCACGGTCTTGATGACGGGCTTCTGGTCGGCACCGATGGCGATGGTCTCGCCGCCTGCACTCTCTACGACGAGGCACCACTGCTTGTCGGCTGCCTGCGTGGCCACGGCCACGGCGAGCAGCAACAGCACTGAATAAAGTTTTTTCTTCATAGAGTTTTTTTGTTTTAAAGGGTTAAAAATATAAGTGATTCAACTTTCATAAGTCTTTTCTAAACGCAGAGGCTCAGAGTTATAGAGATTTACGCGTATCATTAGAGTGGGCAGAGGCATGCCAAAGGCATTATAAGAGTACGCAGAGCCATGCGGCAGCCTCTCTGCGACCTCAAAAGAATGCTTTAGCATGACTCTGTCTATAACATGAAAACTCTTCATTCTCTGCGTCTCTGCGTTTAAACAAATAATATGAGAAACTTTAATAAGTGAACTATTTTGCGTTCTGTTCGTACTCCGCCTGCTGGGCCGCCACGAAGGCGCTGTCCTCAGCGGTCATCGGCTCGGGGTCGGGCACACGGAAGTTGCTGTCGTAGCCGCGGTTCAGCTCCGGCTCTTCGCTGACGTCCTTGCAGGCTGACAGACAGATGGCGGACAGGACCGCCAACAAAAGGCATAATGTTTTCTTCATATTCTATAGCATTAAACGTAATAAACGTAACTACTCAGTCTTGTCTTCTTTTAGACAAAAATCTTCAAAAATCTAACATCAATCTCTTTTGATGGCATGTTTTTGTAGATTTTGTGCCTTTGGCACACCACAAATCTTCAAAAATAGATGCTCTAATAGCCATTTTTGAAAATTTTTTGGAGATTTTTGTCTAAAATAAAACATAAGTGAACAGATACTATTAAACAGATGGACATAAAAACCAATTAATACGTCTCCTCGTAGCCCGGGTTCTGGATGAGGCCGGGCTGCAGGCGCGTGTCATCAAGTTTAATGGGCCACGTAAACATATACTTGCGCGTCCAGAGCTTCTGGCCGTTGACGGCCACCCACCACTCCGGCCTGCCGTGGCGCTTCAGCTCGAACCAGCGGTCGCCGTTCTCCAGGTAGAGCTCCTTGCGGCGCTCACGCAGGATGGCCTGGATGA
Organism: uncultured Prevotellaceae bacterium; assembly: GCA_946185805.1. Classification (GTDB taxonomy): domain Bacteria; phylum Bacteroidota; class Bacteroidia; order Bacteroidales; family Bacteroidaceae; genus Prevotella. The sequence goes on from CAMHKU010000086.1 coordinate 3,772, forward strand.
GCGGCGTCAGCGGGCGGCCCGTGGCGTCCTGCCTGACGAGGGTGTTGTTGTCCACCTGGGGCAGCGTCTCGATGGTGTAGGCATAGTCGGCGGTCAGTATGCGGTGGCGGCGGAAGTCGTTCAGCTCGGCCAGCGCCGAGTCCTGGCGGTCCAGGTGGTAGGCACACTCCATGGCGATGAGCGCCATCTCAGCCGAGCGCATACCCGAGAACATGAGCTTGCGGTTCTTGCGCTTGCGGTTGAAGAAGAGGTTGTTCTTACGGCGAATGTCGTTGGTGCCCTCCACGAAGAGGTTGACGAAGTCGGCACTCAGCGGGCGCTCCGTCAGATACTCATAAGCTGTGGCGATAGCAACCTGATACTCCGGCAGCCTGTTGCCCACCAAAAGCTTGTTGCCATTGATGCCAAACTGCGTAGTCATCATCTTCACGTAGTCGTCGCCGGCGAGCAGGGGGTGGTTTCTGACCACCGTCTGGGCCTCGCGACGGGCCTCCTGCCAGCGCCCGCACCAGTGGTAGAGGCGAGCCAGGTAGCCGTGCAGTACGTCATTGTTGAAGCGATACATATCGTTCTGAATGTCGAGGTTGAGGGCGGCTTTCAGGTCGCGCTCCGCCTGGTCGATGGTCTCCTGCATGGTTGAGCGCAGGGGTCGCGCCTCCATATTGAACTCGGTGACGATGGGCACGCCGAGCTGGGCGTCGTCGGCCAGCGGCGGGGCGCAGAACATGCGCAGCAGCTGGTAGTAGGCCACGCCACGCAGGGCATAGGCCACGCCGAGGATGTCCTGTCCCTCGCGGGTGTCGCTGCCGTCCTTATAGTTGTCGAGGATGATGTTGCACTTGCCTATCAGTTCATACAAGTTGCCATAGAGGCTCTGACGGGCCGACAGGTCGGTGCCGATGTAGGTGCGCAGGCGGTCGGTGCCTCCGGTGAGGTTGGTGGCCATGTTGTCGGCGTCGGCTTCCAGAAGCACGGTCTCGCTGTACTCGCCGATGGCCTCGCCCGCTACGCCGGAGCCGTTGTCAATGTCATTGCAGAGGTTATGCACCAGGGCGGCGAAGTCCTCGGTGGTCTCCGGCACGGTGCGGTCGTAGGGCTTGATGTCGAGGAAATCGTTGCAGGAGGAGAGGGCTGCGGCAACGCCGCAGCACAGCGAACAAGCGACAAGAAGGCGGGAGAGGCTTTTTGAGGCAACGCCGCAGCACAGCGAACAAGCGACGAGGAGGCGGGAGAGGCTTTTTGAGGCAACGCCGCAGCACAGCGAACAAGCGACGAGGAGGCGGGAGATGGTTTTATTGTTTATCATAAGTGGCAATGGTTAGAATCCAATATTAAGACCGAAACTGAAGCTGCGGCTCATGGGATAGACGGCACCGGGGGTTTCGGGGTTCAGTCCGCTGTAGGCCGTGATGATCCAGAGGTTGTTAGCCGTGAAACTGAGGCCGAGACTCGTGGCGCCGAAACTGCGGATGAGCTTGTCGGGCAGGCTGTACATCAGCGTCATCGACGAGATCTTCCAATAAGAGCCGTTCTCGTAGAACACGCCGTTCTCGACATACGACGAAGCCATCTGGTCTTCGAGGTTCAGCGCCGTGCCGTGGGCATCAATCAGGCGGGGGTAGCCGTCGGTCACGGGATTGTCGGCCGTCCAGCGGTAGGCGGCGTCCTTCACCACGTTGCTATGTGCCCGGTAGACGTCGTAGCGGCTGTTGTCGATGGTGTTGTAACTTGGCAGCTCTATTGACCCTTTGGAACTTGGCGAGTTGACGTAGTTGGAAATCTTGGCACCGAGTGAGAACGACGTGGCAATGCTCAGCGACAGCTGCCGCCACGACAGGCTGGTGGAGGCGCCGCCCGTCCAGGGGTAGCTGGCCGTACCGATATAGAAGAGGTAGTTCTTGTAGGCGTCTGCCTTGGTGCGCGTGGGGTCGTAGTCGCTGCGCTTCTCGAAGGTGTAGAGTCCCGTTGCGGGGTCAATGCCCGTAGACTTGCCAGCGAAGATTTTGCTGAGCGGATAGTCGGTGTAGATGTCGCCGAGGGCAGTGCCGGTGGGCGAGTCAAACTTGGTGAGCACGTTCTGGTTGTAGGCAATGTTGCCGTTGAGCGTCCAGCGCCAGTCCTTGGTCTTCAGGGGCGTGCCGCTGAGCATCAGCTCTACGCCCTGGTTCACCTGCTCCGAGGTGTTGTAGCTCTGCCGGTTATAGCCCGTTGTCGTGGGTACGATGACCGACGTGACGAGGTCGGTGCCCTTGCGGTAATAGAACGACAGGTTCACGTTGAGCCGGTTCTTCAGGAATCCCACGTCGAGGCTGCCGTTATAGTCGCGGGTGCGCTCCCATCGCAGGTGGGGGTTGGGCGGCGTGTTGATATAGCCCATGCGGTAGGCCTGTATGTCGCTGTTGCGGAATTCGGTGTCGTACTTCATGATGAGCACGGGGTAGACGCTCTTGTTGATGCCGCCGGTGACACCCGTCGACAGGCGCACGGTGGCATGGCTGACGATGTGCTTGATGCTCTGCAGCCAGCGCTCCTCGTCCATGTTCCAGGCCAGGCCAAAGCTCCAGGTCATGTTGAACTGCTCTTTGGCACCGAAGTTGTTGCTGCCGTCGCTGCGGGCGGTGAAGTTGGCCACGTAGCGGTTCATGAGCACATAGTCGACGGCGCCGTAGAACGAGGCCATGGCATTCTCTATGCGGCTCTGGCCCGACAGGCCGTTGGCAATCTGCTGGTAGTTCTGCATGTCGGCATCGGTGAACGAGCCGTCGGCCTTCGCCGACACTAAGAGCGGCAGTGAGAAGTTGCCCGTCACGGGGTCGTAGCCGTAGACCTTGCGGAAGATGCTCTTGGCATAGCTGCTGCTCACCTCGGCACCGACGAGTGCACTCACGCGGTGGATGTCGCCGAAGGTCTGGCCGTAGTTCAGCTGGCCGCGCAGCTGCCAGTTGCGGTTGTAGCTGGCGCTCTGCGTCATGCTGCCGTAGATGCGGCGCGACTGCAGGTTAGCGCCCTCAAAGGGGCGGTCCTTCCAGGCATTATAGGTGTCCTGCCCCACTTCCGTGTCGGAGTTGTCGCTGCTGTAGCTGTAGGAAGCCAGTCCGTAGAGCCTGAAGTGCTCGCCTAAGCGCCAGGTGATGTCGCCGCGCAGCGTCAGTGCCGAGCTGGTGGCCTGCTGGTCGGTATTGTCAATCTCGCGCATCACGTTCACGCCGTTGTCGGGTAAGCGGGAAAATGAGCTGCCGTTAATCAGCGGTAGCGAAAAATAGGTGTTGTCAGAGGCGTATGAGCCATCGTCATTATAGGGTTTCTCATAGGGATTGGCATAGTAGGCATAGGTAAAGGGGTGGAACTGCGACGACTCGGCATACCCCAGGCTCTTGAGATAGCTGTACGAGACGTCGAAGTTCAGCGAGACAGCCTTCGAGGGGTTGGCCGAGATCTTCGACATGAAGTTGGCGCCGTCGGACGAGGTCTTCTTGACGATACCCTTGTTGGTGGACATGCCGCCGGAGACGTAGTAGGTGAGCTTGTCGGTGCCGCCGGAGAGGCTGATATTGTGCGAGGTGGAGACGGTGTTGCGGAAGAGCTCCTGGAACCAGTTGGTGTTGGTCTGCTTCAGCTCCTCGATGTAGGCGTCCTGCTCGGCGGTGGTCATGCCCTTGAACTGTCCGTAGCCGGAGCGTATCTGGCCGATGATGCCGATGCGGGGGAACCACGAGCCGTTTTTGAAGCCCTCGGCCGAGAACTCGTCCCAGATGCTCTGTTCGTAGGCCAGCTTCTCTTCGCTGTTCATCAGGTTGTGGTCGCGCTGCGGGGCGGTCTGCACGGTGACGTTGCCGCTGTAGCTGACGTGGATGTTACCGGCCTGGCCCTTCTTGGTGGTGATGACGATAACGCCCGACTGCGCCTGCGAACCGTAGATGGCGGCGGCGGCAGCGTCCTTGAGCACAGTGATGCTCTCGATGTTCTGCGGGGCGATGCCGGCTACGCCGTTGGCATAGAGGGTGGAGAAGTCGCCGGAGCGGATGTAGCTGTTGCCCATTGCCGGGATGTTCTTCTGCAGGGGCACGCCGTCGACCACCCACAGCGGCTCGTTGTTGCCGGTGATGGAGGCCGTACCTCGGATGCGGATCTTGGCCGACTCGCCGGGGCGGCCGCTGACGGCCTGCACATTGACGCCGGCGAGCTTGCCCTGCATGAGCATGTCGACGTTGGCCAGCGGCTGGTCCTTCAGTTCCTTCTCGGTCAGTATGCCTACGGAACCCGTGGACTTGCGGATGTCGGTCTGCGAGTAGCCCGTGACAACGACTTGGTCGATGGTCGTCGTCTCGCTCTCCAGCGCGATGTCGCCTGTCATGGTGCGCGTCACCTTCAGTGTGCGGGGCTTCATGCCGATGTAGGTGACGGTGAGCGTGGCGCCCTTGGCGGCCCAGAGCGAGACCTTGCCGTTAGCGTCGCTGACCACGCCCATAGTCTTGTCTGACGCCTTGACAGTGGCGCCGGGCAGCGGCTCGCCGTTGTCGTCGACGATGGTGACGTCGATCTTCACCTGGGCGTCGCCGGCTGGTTTCTGGGCGGAAATCTGCCCCGTCGGAGAAACGACGGGAACAGTGGCTGTCAGCAGTAGGAGTAAAAGCAGTTTCTTCATAGGGTTATTGGTGATTTACGATGTCAACATCGAACGGCTGGGGTTTGACCAAGTGGTCGAGGAAGTAGTAGCGGATGATGTTCTGGTAGTAGGGCCCGTAGAGGCCGTGTCCCTGTTCGGGGAAGATCATCATGTCGAAGCGCTTGCCGGCCCGCTGCAGGGCGTCGGCCATGCGGTAGGTGGAGCTGACGGGCACGTTCTCGTCCACCTCGCCGGTCATCAGCAGCAGGCGCCCCTTCAGGCGGGAGGCCAGTTCCATGTTCGTGGGGATGGGCACCTGGTAGCCCTGATAGGTGTCGGCCCACCAGTTGATGTAGACGTTGTTGTCGTGGTTGCCCGAGGCGGCGACGCCCACCTTGTAGAAATCGGGGTCCTGGAGCATGGCGGCCACGGTCTGGAAGCCGCCGCCGGAGTGGCCGTAGATGCCCACGCGGTCGAGGTCGATGAAGGGGTACTCACGTGCCAGCGTCTCAATGGTGTGGCGCGTGTCGGCCAGCGGGTAGTCGCGCAGGTTACCGTAGCCGTAGCAGTAAAAGGCCTTGTCGCGCAGGGGCGACGAGCCGCGGGTCTGCACGTTGATGACGACGAAGCCCAGCTCTGCCAGCGACTGGTTGCCGTTCTCGTCGACGGTGAAGGAGCGGGGTATCTGGTCGTCCTGAGGGCCGGGGTAGACGTTGGCGATGAGGGGAAGTTTGGAAAGTGAAGAGTGAAGGGAGGAGGGCGTATACATCACGCCGTAGAGGTCGGTCACGCCGTCGGCGGCCTTGACCTTGACGAGGGTGGGCTTCACCCAGCCGGCCTTGAGGCAGTCGGCCTCCGAGGTGCGGAAGAACTCATGGTGGTGTTTCTGGGGATTGTCGATGCTGACGACATTATAGACCGGCGGCAGGTCCATACGGCTGTATTGGTCGATGGCCCACCGGCCGTCGTCGGACAGCTGCAGGGAGTGCTCGCCCTCGCCGTAGGTGAGCAGCTGCTGGTGGCGGCCGTCGAGACCCACCTTATAATAATAGGTGTAGTTGGGGTCGCCCGGTTCCTGACCGTAGCCGAGGAAGATCATGCTGCGTGCGGCGGTGTCAATCTTATCGATGCGGCCGGCCACGAGACGGTCGCCCTGGGTGACGCGGTTGAGCAACTTACCACTGCGCCCGTCGTAGAGATAGTAGTTGCCACGGCCGGTGCGGTCGCTCCACCACAGCACCTGACGGCCGTGGTCCAAGAGGTGGTAACGGAACATATTGACGTTGACGTGAGGCTTGCAGGCCTCGCTGATGACGACACTGACGCTGCCGGTGGGAATGTCGATGCGGCAGAGCTGCAGGGTGTCGACGGTGCGCGAGCGGCGCAGGAAGTACTGCGCGTCGCCGGTCTTGTCGTAGTCCAGCTGTACGAAGTCGTCGGCATTGGCGGCGATAGGCAACAGACGGCCCTCGCCCCTATCGGCGTTATACCAGTAGAGACGGTACTTGCGCGGGCCGTTGCCGCCGGGCAGCGGCATCTTCTTCTGCTCCAGCCTGGGCGGGTTATCCATCGTGTGTACGATGTTGAGGAAGTTCACCTCGGAGTCGTCGTAGACCATGCAGAAGTAGACGTGGCCGCGCCAGAAGCCCGAAGCATTGCCTTCGCGCAGGGTGTCGCGGGCGCCACGGCTGCAGTAGCTGGCGTATTCGCGGCCGTCGGTGGTCAGCTGGCGCACCTCGTCGGTCTTGTTGTCGCGGACATGGAGATTATAGCGGTCGCCGAGCATGGTGAAGGCAGAATCGGCAGTGTAGGCCTTGTAGCCGCCAAAGCGGAAGCGGTCGTTGGCCTCAGTCTTCTTGGGGTGCTTCTTCTTGTAGGCGTCGATGACGGCCTGGTCCTTCTGCGTCGTCTTGCCGGTGCGGCAGTCCACCATATACGCCTTGCCCTCGTGCTTGTAGGTGACGTAGGGGGTGCCGTCGGCGAACGACGGAGAGGGTGACAGGTGCGAGGTGTGGACGTTCTTCTCGCTGACGGCCTCGGCGCGGTACCAGGTCTCGGCCCCGAGCAGGCGCTCCACGGCGCGCAGCATGTCGACCGTGCCGCCGCTGATGCTGACCTTCGTGCCGTCCATGGGCCGCGCGGTCTCCATCAGCAGGTCTCTCACCTGGGCGGCCTTCAGGAAGGGAAAGTAGCTGCGCAGCAGGGCGGCCATGGCCGTAACGACGGGAGCCGAGAGGCTGGTGCCCTGCGAGAGGTTGTAGTTGTTGCCGGGGAAGACGGAGGCGATGAGGGTGCCGGGGGCGAAGAGGTGGACCTGAGTGCTGCCATAGTTCGACAGCTGGGCACAGCGGCTCTGCTCGTCGCTGGCGCCCACGCGCAGGAAGTTTGGCAGGAAACGGCCCATACGGTCGGTACCTGAGGGGTAAGCCTTGATGCTGTCGAGGTTGTAGCTGTTGTTGCCGGCGGCACAGACCACGAGCACGTCGCGGTCTGCGGCATAGCGGATGGCGTCGTTGACCATGCGCTCCTGGGGCGAGTAATATTTACCCAGGCTGATATTGATGACGCGGGCGCCATTGTCGACGGCGTAGCGGATAGAGGAGGCGATGTCCTTATCGTACTCATCGCCGTCGGGGCTGGCGCGGACAATCATCAGGCGCGCCACGTCCTTGGCAATGCCGTCGAAGCGGTGGTCCTGGCGGCAGTCGCCGGCAATGACGCCGGCCACGAAGGTACCGTGCTCGCAGCCCTCGAGGGTGAGCGTGGCGTTGCCGTAGTAGCGGTCGTCGGCATCGTTCATGTCGTCGCCAAGGAGCAGGCGCTTGTCTTTGTCGTGCTCAATGCCGTGGATATTCTTGGCCATCTGCTTCAGGCGTGACAGCGAGAGGGAGTCGAGACGGTCCAACGACTGGCTGGCAATCTCGTAGTAGCGCAGGTAGCTGTCAATCTTGGCCTCCTTGCGCATGCGGAGGTAGAAGTCGTACTCCTTGCGGTCGCTCTCGGCCACGGAGTCGCGGTTGGCGACGTGCTTGTATTTAGGATAGAGCGCCTTGAACTGGCGGTACTCCTCGGTGCCGGCGCTGATCATGTTGAACGAGCCATCGGCGGTGCCGAGGAAGTTCCAGCCGTGCAGGTCGTCGCGGTAGCCGTTGCCGTCGGTGTCGCGGCCGTCGCGGCGCTCGCCGGGATTGGTCCACAGGCTGTGCTGCAGACTGACGGTGGTGGTGTCGAGACCGGAGTCGATAACGCCGACGACAACGGTGCCAGCGGGCTTCAGTCCGCGGCTGTTCAGCAGGTCGAGGGCGGCGGTAATATTGGCGCCTTGGCGCTCAGGTGTGTAACTCTTATGCCAGCCGGCGAACTGTAACAGCGACTCGGCTGGCTGTGCCGCCCCCCGGAGAGAAGAGGCAATTAGACATAGCGTTAATAGTGATTTATTCATAATATTTATTTACATAGAAAGTCTCATATATCCATCGCAAATCAAGATGTTTGAAACATTTCGCGTGCAAAGGTACGAAAAAAATTGTGAATGATGAGCGGTTGCATACCAAAAACCAAGATAAAACCCGATAAAACATCATAAAAACAATAGTTCTTCTTGTTTTTATCTGTTTTATCGGGTTTTATATTTGGGTTCTGCAAGATTTAGTGTGGATGGATAGTTTTTTGAAAGACAGATAAAAACCGTAAAAACCGATAAAAACCTTATATAGTCGGGTTACCTTGTTTTTTTTCTGTTTTTC
>CAMHKU010000087.1 GCA_946185805.1 uncultured Prevotellaceae bacterium
TCACCACCAAGGGCGGCGACCTGTATGAAGGGCAGTTCAAGGACGGCAAGATCCACGGCACCGGCATCGTTCGCTATGCCGACGGCTCTAAGTTCAAGGGCACCTTCAAGGACGGCAAGCGCAACGGCCCCGCCATCGAGGAGGACAAGGACGGCAAGCGATTTGAGGGCACATACGTCGACGACAAGCGCGACGGGAAGTTCGTTGAGAAAGACCGCAACGGCAAGGTGACGGCCGAGGGCACTTACATTCGCGGCTACAGACAGAAGTAACTGTTTAACTTAAAAATTATATAAGGTATGATTATCGACACTATTGACAATCTGGGCAAGTACGTGGGGCTGAACCCCCTGTTTGCCGACGTGGTAGAGTTTATCAAGCACAACGACCTCAACACCCTGGAGGCCGGTAAACACTTGATTAAGGACAAAGACCTCTTTGTCAACATCACCACCGCCAAGGGTCGCGCCAAGGAGGCCGCCACCCTGGAGACCCACATCAACATGATTGACATCCAGATTCCCCTCGACGGCGAGGAGACCTTCGGATACACACCGCTGAAGGACCTGCCCGACTTTGAATACAACGCCGAGAAGGACATCACCAAATATGGCGCCACGATGGCACAGACCTACGTCACCTGCAAGCCGGGACAGATGGCCATCTTCTTCCCGCAAGACGGTCATGCCCCCTGCATATCGGAGGCAGCAGAGATTAAGAAAGCTATCTTTAAAGTTAAAGCATAAACCCACCCCCGACCCCTCCCCAAGGGAGGGAGGTGATATGTTGGTAAACCATAAAAAAATAGGATTATTATGAGAAAAAGTGAAGATAAGAAAGAGGAGAAGAAAGTGAAGACAACGAAGACAGCCACCAAGAAAGTAGCGAAGAAGGTAACCAAGCTCCCCTCCCTTGGGGAGGGGCAGGGGGCGGGTTCTTCCCACATCGGCCTGGTGCAGCACGACTCGTGGCTGGAACCCTTCGAGGGCGCTATCCGCGGGCGTCACGACCATGCCCTGTGGAAGATCAGCCAGCTGACGCAGAACGGCAAGAAGACTCTCTCCGACTTTGCCGACGGGCACCTCTACTTCGGACTGCATAAGCAGACCCGCGGATGGGTGTTCCGCGAGTGGGCGCCCAACGCCACCGACATCTACCTCATCGGCGACTTCAACAACTGGCAGGAAAACGAGAAATACCGCTGCAAGCGCATCGAGGGCACCGGCAACTGGGAGCTGAAACTCTCAGAGAAAGCTCTCAAGCACGGCCAGCTCTACAAGATGAAGGTGAAGTGGAACGGCGGCGAGGGTGAGCGCATACCCGCCTGGTGCCGCCGCGTGGTGCAGGACGACCAGACAAAAATATTCTCTGCCCAGGTGTGGAACCCCGAGCAGCCCTACGTGTGGAAGAAGAAGAACTTCAAGCCTGACACCAACCCCCTGTTGATCTACGAGTGCCACGTGGGCATGGCGCAGGACGCCGAGAAGGTGGGCACCTACAAGGAATTTACCGAGAACGTACTGCCCCGCGTGAAGAAAGACGGCTACAACGCCATCCAGGTGATGGCCATCCAGGAGCACCCCTACTACGGAAGCTTCGGCTACCACGTGTCGAGCTTCTTCGCCCCCAGCTCGCGCTTCGGCACGCCTGAAGACCTGAAAGAGATGATCGACACGGCCCACAAGCTGGGCATCGCCGTCATTATGGACATCGTTCACTCGCACGCCGTGAAGAACGAGGTGGAGGGTCTGGGCAACCTCTGCGGCGACCCCAACCAGTTCTTCTATCCCGGCGACCGCCACGAGCACCCCGCCTGGGACTCCCTCTGCTTCGACTACGGCAAGGACGAGGTGATACACTTCCTGCTCTCCAACTGTAAATACTGGTTGCAGGAGTTCCACTTCGACGGTTTCCGCTTCGACGGCGTCACCTCCATGCTCTATTACAGCCACGGCCTGGGCGAGGCCTTCGGCGGCTACGGCGACTACTTCAACGGCCATGAGGACGACAACGCCATCTGCTACCTGACGCTGGCCAACTGCCTGATCCACGAGGTGAACCCCAAGGCTATCACCATTGCCGAGGAGGTGAGCGGCATGCCCGGACTGGCTGCCAAGTTTGAGGACGGCGGCTACGGCTTCGACTACCGTATGGCCATGAACATTCCCGACTACTGGATCAAGACCATCAAAGAGGTGCGCGACGAGGACATCAACGTGACGAGCATCTTCTGGGAGGTGCGCAACCGCCGCCCCGACGAGAAGACCATCAGCTATTGCGAGAGCCACGACCAGGCACTCGTGGGCGACAAGACCATCATCTTCCGCCTGATAGACGCCGACATGTACTGGCACTTCGCCAAGAACGCCGTCAACGACCTTGTGCAGCGCGGCATCGCCCTGCACAAGATGATACGCCTGGTGACTGCCGGCGCCATCAACGGCGGCTACCTCAACTTCATGGGCAACGAGTTCGGACACCCGGAGTGGATAGACTTCCCCCGCGAGGGCAACGGCTGGAGCTATAAGTACGCCCGCCGGCAGTGGAACCTCGTCGACAACAAAGACCTCTGCTACCACTGGCTGGGCGACTTCGACCAGAAGATGCTTGAGGTCATCAAGAGCCAGAAGAAGTTCCAGGACACCCCCGTCACCGAAATCTGGCATAACGAGGGCGACAAGGTGCTCTGCTTCATGAGGGGCGACCTCGTCTTCGTGTTCAACTTCTCGCCCACGCAGTCGTACACCGACTATGGTTTCCTCGTGCCTACGGGTTCCTATGAGGTGGTGCTCGATACCGATGCTCCCGAATTCGGCGGCAACGGATTCAACGACGACACGATGGTACACACCACCAACTTCGACCCGCTCTACGTGGAAGACAAGAAGGAGTGGCTCAAGCTCTACTTGCCCGCCCGCTCGGCTATGGTGCTTAAGAAGAACTGACGATAATGAACTACAACCGACAAGTAAAGAACGATAGCACCACACCCGTCAGGGTGGCGTGTGCTATCGTTTTTATAGTCTTCGCCTTCCTCTGGCTCTATTGTTTCCAGACCGACCTGCTGGCCTTTACCCAGCACGTGTATAGTCATGGTCAGACGCATTATCGCCCCCTCATCGGCACGCTGATTATTATCCTTACACTCAGCCTGCTGCAATGGGGCGTCTACAGGCTGCTGCCGCTGCGTATGCGCACCCATGCGCTCACCTATTTCCCGTCGATGCTGCTGTTGGCACTGCTCACCAGCGCAGGTCCCGACGCGGGCGGTGGCTTCGCCCTGCTGACGTGGCTCTACATACTGCTGGCTCTGGCGCTATGGCTGGCGGTGGCCATTGCGGCCTTACGACTGCAAGATATCGAGTCGCGGACACCATCGGGACTCTTCTCCCGCCGCATGCTGGTAAACATGTTCTTGATGGCAGCCATGATGCTCGGCGTGGCGGCTGTTGCCAATACCAATGCCGTGTTCCACTACGGCCTGCATGCCGAGAAGGCGCTGATAAACGGCAACGACGAGAAAGCCCTGCGCGTAGGGCAACGCTCGCTGGAGACCGACGCCCACCTGACGATGGTGCGTATCTATGCGCTCTCGCGGCATGGCCTTTTGGGCGAGCGGTTGTTTGAATATCCGCTGGTGCCCTCGTCAGAGGCTATGCTGCCCACCGACAGTGCGACCGCCATGCTGATGTACCCTACAGACAGTCTCTATCGACATCTCGGCGCTAAGCCACGCGGCAAGATGAAGGTCATGGACTATCTCCGCGCCATTCTCCGCTCAGGACAGGCCACGGCCGCCGCCCGCGACTACCTGCTCTGCGGATACCTCATTGACAAAGACCTCGACGCCTTTGCACGCGAGATAGGTAAGTATTACACCATCGACGGAAACCTGCCGCTCTACTACCGTCAGGCTCTGGTGCTCTACAACCACCGGCGCAGTAATCCCGTGGTTGAATACCACGACGCGGTGCTCGATGCCGACTATGCCGACATGCAACAGCAGGAGGCCACCTACAAGGAGCCGTCAGAGCGCAAGGGAAAGATGATGGAAAACTACGCCAACTCCTATTGGTACTATTACGATTATGTAACCCAAAAACAATATAGGTGACACCTCTTACACCTGGCACTTAACTTGCTGATAATCAATACTTATTTTCGGTGGGTCGGTCGCACCTGAGGTTACACCTGAAGTAGCACCTGAGGTTACACCTGAAGTATCACCTACCGTGCGATTGCATAATTATACACCGGCCTGCATATTTATTCAGAACTGCGTCGTCTTTTGTAAATAATTTGTACTTTCTGGCAAAACGGCGTGCGTTTCTGAAAAAACAGCGGGCGTTTTTTCAAAAACGGCGCGCGTTTCGTTAGAAACGCACGCCGTTTTAAGCGTATATTTATGCAAAATTACTTTTTCACTTTTCACTCTTCACTTTTCACTCTTCACTTTTCACTTTTCACTAGGCCGAAGGCCGCATGGGTGTGACCTCAGGTGTGACCTCAGGTGTGACCTATTTCTTTTTAATGTCACTTGATTATCAGTAAGTTAAGTGCCAGGTGTAAGAGGTGTCACCTAAGTTTTTTTATCGTTATTAGTAATTCAAGTTTCGCATTCGCACAACTTGCAAGTAGTAAAGTATTTATGGTGATGTGGAGGTAAAGAACTTAAGTTAGTCATTTTCTTTAAAAATATCTCGTGGTCGATGCATGCCGGCCATTCCTCGCGGTAGTGGCTGACGAAGATGAGCGTCTTCTCCGGACGTGCGCAGAAAGCCTCTATCTGGCTGAGCACCAACTGGCGACCGCGGTCGTCGAGCCCGTGCAGGGGTTCGTCGAGCACCAGCAGGTCGGGGTCTTTCACGAAGGCACGGGCCACGAGCACCAGCCGCTGCTCGCCGCTCGACATCTTCAGAAACGAGCGCTCGGCTAAGTGGCCGACGCCAAAGAGACGCATCCACCACAGGCACTGCTGACGCTCCTCGGCCGTAGGGTGTACATACAGCCCCACGGTATCCTTCAGGCCGCTGGCCACGACATGCAGGGCAGGCAGGTCGCGGTGGTAGCTGCGGTGCATCTCGGGCGAGACGTAGCCTATGCGGCGCTTGATGTCCCAGATGGTCATGCCGCCCAGGCCCTGCTGATGGCCGAAGAGGCGGATGTCGCAGGCATAGCGCTGAGGATTGTCGGCGCAGACCAGTGAGAGCAGCGTCGACTTGCCGGCGCCGTTCTGTCCCGATAGCGCCCAGTGTTCGCCCTGGCGCACCGTCCAGTTGAGGTCTTTCAATATCGTACGCTCACCATAGCGGATGGTGACGTCGTGGAAACTCACCACTTCGGGTGCCGCCGCCGTGGGCGTGAGGTCTATGACGTCGGTCACGTAGTCGGGAATATCCTTGCGGCGCGCCACGACTATATAAATATGTATGTCCTGACTGCCTGCAATCTGCTCGAGCAGTGAGCGCAGCTGGTCGCGGGTCTCGGCGTCGAGACCTATAAAGGGGTTGTCGATGATGAGCGTCTGCGGCCGTGCCATCAGCGTCTTGGCCAGCTGAAACTTGCGCAGCTCGCCGCTTGACAGCGTGATGATATATTTGTCGGTAAACGCCTCCAAGCCAAATTGGCTGTAAAGCTGCTGCTGCCACTGCCGGCGCTCGGTCGTGTCGGCGCCGGTGGCCAGAAAGGTCTTCTCCATCAACTCGCCAACGGTGGGCGTCTCCTGGTCGATGTCATGCTGGTTCCACCTGAGCTGCAGGTAGTAGGCCTGGTCGGTGCCGGCGCCATAACTGTCGCGGAAGGCCACGTAGCGCACGCTGTCGCTGGCCAGCTGCCGCCGCATCTGTTCTACGTACTGTGTCTTGCCACAGCCGTTAGGCCCATAGATTGCTGTTATCTTCATATCACTTTTCACTCTTCACTTTTCACTCTTCACTCTTCACTTTTCACTCTTCACTCTTCACTTTTCACTCTTCACTAGCGTAGCGCCTCTGACCTTGTCTTTGTTCTTATTCACAAAATCCTTCCAGCCGTGGTATTTCACGTCGCTCTCCGGGCGCCCCATCTGCAGGTAGTGGCAGTAAGCGGCCGCCAGCGCGTCGGTGGCATCCATAAATTTCGACATGTCCTCGGACTTGAGCTTCAGCAGTCGCTGCAGCATGCCCGCCACCTGCTCCTTCGAGGCTGAGCCGTTGCCCGTGAGCGCCATCTTGATTTTCATCGGCGCATACTCGTGGATGGGCACGCCGTGATGTATGGCGGCAGCGATGGCCACCCCCTGGGCACGTCCCAGCTTCAGCATCGACTGTACGTTCTTGCCGAAGAAGGGCGCCTCTATGGCCATCTCGTCGGGCAGCCACGAGTCGATGATGCCCGTCACGCGCTCAAAGATATGGCCCAGCTTCAGATAGCCGTCGGCAAACTTGCGCAGGTCAATGACGCCCATGGTCATCATCTGCGCCTTCCCGTCGACGACTTTCAGCAGCCCGTAGCCCATGATATTGGTGCCAGGGTCGATGCCTAATATAATCTTTTCTTTCATTGCGGCTGCAAAGGTACAAAACTATTTCCAAATTAACGACACTTATACCAAAAACGATTTTTGACAGTGCTTTTTAACTTCTAATGGCGCAGCATTCAATATATGTACCTGCCCACCAATGGTTGACCAAGCGCCTATCTCCAAATTCCACGGCATAAACACATCTGCTGACGGATAAATCTTTGCCGTGTCTGCCACCTTGGCACCGAAAGCACGATACACCATCCGCACCCAGCCAAAGCACATCACCGGTGGCAGCCATCTTACCGCCACCGCCCGCACGGCACACCACGCCATGCGTTTTAGCTAGGGCTACAGTGTTGCCACTGCGCCATCAGTTGTATTTTCAAAAAAACTTTTCTTTTATTTACCGTGCAGAATGTCTGCTATCGATTTATTGCGGTCAGCTGTGCCAGGCTGTAAGACGCCAGCAGCAGAAGCCTCCCCCAGATGGTCACCGTCCTCATTAAACACTTCGTAATGAATCTTGTTGTCCCTATGGAAATAGTCAAAATACCAGTAGCTGTTGTCTGATGTCTTTTTGAACATGGTCTGATGCACCCAACGGTAATTGGTGCGTTCAAACTCTCTGTTACCTATCAGCGAGAAATGGCCGTCTGTCTCCGTCAGCTCCAGTCCCAACACCTCATCTCCTGTGGGCAATAGCATGAATAGCGATGCTTCCATAGTCAGAATCCGAGCAGGTACGACATATCTTTATCCTGACGATTAAAGAATCCGTCAGGCTGGTGGTCTATTTTCCCGTCACCAACTATCCTTATTTCTTCCTTGTCAGAAAGCATGGCTCCCGAAAGGCGCTTCATGAAGTATATCCGCACCTTCTCACGGTTGATACCGGCCTCTCCGTTTTCATATCGCTTCGATGCCACCAGTATGCCATTCAGCACGTGGTTGCTATGGGTCTCTACCACCACCTGCACACCAGCCTGGGCTGCCCTTGCCATCAGTACGCCCAGTTCCGACTGTGCGCTCTCGTGCAGATGTGCCTCCGGATTCTCTATCAGCACTAAGCCGCCCTTCTTCGAAGCCAGCAGGGCCACTACTACCGGCAGGGCGTAGGTCAGTCCATAGCCCACGTTGGTGGCACTATACGAGGCACTGCTGTCCCCTCCCGTCTGATAAGAGTATTTCAGCGTATAACTCTTGTCGCCTTTTCCTGGTTCCACTCTCACCTCCGGGCTTACCACTTGCTCCCATATCGACACCTGGCTCAAAAGGTCTGCCTCTTCACCTTCTCCGTGTACCAGTTCCGGCAATACGGCAATCTTGTTCTCCTTACCGTAATAGTGCAGGAAATGGGCCACCAGTTCACACTTGCCATAGCGTTGCGAAAGCTGTCTTCTCACTTCCACCATGTTGGTGTTCAGCGGATATGACTCCGACGGTTCCTGACGGGCAGCACTCACATACTGGAAGTCGTTACCGAAAAGCGGTTCCTCCTTCCACATTTCCTGCATGGGCTTGTCCAAACACGGCAGAAAGTCCTTCCCCATCACGGCATCGCTGGCATCCCATTTCCACGTAGCGCCACTATTCCCAAAGTTCAGTCCAAACCCGATATAGTCATCATCAGCCTCCTGGCAGAGTGCATCGCGGCAAAGCCCCACCGAGAGCTGGTCGCCATTCAGCATCAGCCCCTGGTCCAAAGCGCCTTGCAAATGGCTCTGACGGAGCAGCAGCAACGACTGTAGCACCGATGATTTCCCGCTACTGTTCACACCGGTCAGCACCGTCAGTCCGCCAAGCTCAAACAGCTGGCGGCGGTGTATCTTGTAGTTTTCTATAGAGAGGCTTTTAATCATCTTTTCAGTCTGTTGGTGTTTTGTCGTTCAGCACGTCTGCTATCAGTTCCCTTATCTTCCGGTGGCGATAGTTGACGCTCTCCTTCTGGCCTGTTCCTGATGACAAGGCATAGAAAAACTTCACATCGTTGTTGAGTGCTATGAAACGTCGCCGCATCTCATCCTTGCGTTTCACCAGCGTCTTCTGTTCTTCTTCAGTCCTCATGGCCAGCCCCACACTCAGTGTCTCGAAAAGTGCCTTGTTGATAGGGCGCCGTCTGTCACCCTCATTCTGACGCTTCCGAAAGGTATCATTCCCGAATATCTTGGTAGCCGTAGTCATAGCCCTCCGGAAATCGTCCTTCATCGTCTCGCGCTTCACCTCACTCAGTTTCTTGATACCCGCCATTCCTCGGGTCATAAACCCATCCATGTCCGGCTCGTAGTCCTTGTAGTCTTGCAGATAGAAAGCCACGAAGCGAGTCACGAAATCGCGGTCCTCCATACGGTCTGTCTTGATGATACCGCTCGTAGCCTCAACAAACTCCGGCATCACGGCCATCTTCGCCACCGTTTCCGCTGCAATACCCTGATTCATGGCATGGCGAATCTCCTGTGGGGTCAGTATCAGGCCGCCCGTATTGATACGCTTGAAGATGTTGAATTTCACCTCCTCGGGCGTGCCGCTCTCTATCAGGTACATCGTGATGGGGGTCTGCGTGATGCGACGCTGCATCGTGCGTGGCAGGTCGTCAAAACCGCAGCCGTCGTATTCCTTTGACAGAAATTCCAGATGCTCCAGTTTCATCGTCTTGTCCACGATGAAATTTTTGAACACGCTACAGCGCTGCAGGCCGTCTATTACATTCCACACTTCGGAGTCGTTGTCGCTTCCGGTCTCGTCAAAGTAGAAAGCCGGCAGAGGAAGTCTCAGGAGCAGCGACTCTATCAGTCGACTTTGCTTCACCTTATCCCAGAGGTCTTGCTTCCGCTGGAAAGGCGTGTCAAAACGTATCTCGCCGTGTTCCATCTTGTCCACCAGTTCACTGATGGTAAACGGGTCACGTCGTATGCGAATCATGTTTGGGTTGAACGGGGTCGTAATCTGCACCAGACCCTCGTCCTCCTGTTCCACCTGATTCTCCGTCTTGCTATAGTCTATTTCCATAAAGCCTTCATCTTTTATATCTCGTAAAGATACACTTTTTATGTGACACCGATAGCGTTTCTTGTGGTTTTTTAAGATAGTTTAAAGGAAATAGGGCGTAAACATGAAACATGCCTGTTACTTGGTTTCTGAAATTATTTCACTCCAGGTGGATTTCATCTGCTCCCACACCTTTGAAATAACATATTCCCTACTGCTAATTCTTCTAAAACGATGTACCAGATATGATACATTTCCAGCAAAAACTATTAAAAAATAGCATATTTTATACATTACTGGCCGAATACTCAATAAAATTGAGTAACTTTGTGCCCATAATTGAAACCCTAAGGCAAGCGATATGAAAACAGAAAAACAAATGGCTATGGCTGCTGCTGAATTTGCAGAGCGGTGGAAAGGCAGAGGATATGAGAGGGGTGAGTCGCAACCCTTCTGGATTGACTTGCTTACAAATGTCTTTGGCATTGAAACACCATCGGATGGCTTTATCACTTTTGAAGACCATCGAATGGTAGATGCCTCCAACTTTATAGATGGCCGCATCCGTTCCACCAAAGTTCTGATAGAGCAGAAATCGTTGGGAAAGGATTTGCGTGCTGGCATCCGTCAAAGTGACGGCTCATTGCTTAATCCGTTCCAACAGGCTCGCCGCTATGTAGTATCGCTTCCTGTTTCTGAACATCCTCGTTGGATTGTCACTTGCAACTTCTCCGAGTTCCTGGTTTATGACATGGAGCAGCCCAACAGTGAACCTGAGCAGATACTCTTGGAGAATTTGGGTAAAGAGTATTACCGCCTAATGTTCCTTGTTGATGCCAAGAACGAGCATCTGAGCAAGGAGATGCAAGTTTCTATGCAGGCTGGTGAGATCGTGGGCAGGATCTATGAGGCTCTGCTGAAACAATACGATGACAATTCGCCTGAAGCCCTGCGCTGGCTGAACATCCTTTGTGTCCGCATCGTCTTCTGTCTGTATGCCGAGGACGCTGGAGTGTTCGGGCATGACCAGTTCCACGATTTCCTCGTGACATATGAGGCCAAAGACTTGCGTCGTGCTTTGCGTGATCTGTTTGAGGTGCTGAATACGCCAACAGACAAGCGCAGCAAGTACCTGCAAGAAGAACTGAAAGCCTTTCCCTATACCAATGGCGGACTGTTTGTAGAAGAAATCGAGATACCTCAGTTCACGGAGGAACTGAAACAGACCTTGCTGGAGAATGCCAGTCTCGACTTCGATTGGAGCGAGATATCGCCAACTATTTTTGGTGCCGTCTTTGAAAGTACCCTTAATCCCGAGACACGACGTAGCGGCGGTATGCACTACACAAGCATTGAGAACATCCACAAGGTGATCGATCCGCTGTTCTTGAACGATCTGCGCCGTGAACTGGATGAGATATTGGAAGAAAAGGTAGAGAAGCAGCGCATCAAGAAACTCGATGCCTACCAAGAGAAGTTAGCCTCGCTGACCTTCCTTGACCCCGCTTGCGGCTCTGGCAATTTCCTGACAGAGACCTATCTCTCGCTTCGTCGTCTGGAGAATGAGGTTATTCGTGAGCGTTATCATGGACAATCGTTCCTGGGCTTTGAGGAAGTGAATCCTATCAAGGTGAGCATTCAGCAGTTCTACGGCATCGAGATCAACGACTTTGCCGTAACCGTTGCTACGACAGCCCTTTGGATTTCAGAGGCGCAGATGCTAAGAGAGACAGAGAAAATCACTCGTCGAGATATAGACTTCCTGCCTTTAAAGAGTTATTCAAACATCCGTGAAGGCAATGCCTTGCGGATGGACTGGAATTTCATTCCTTACAAAGATGGGTTACCATCTCCATTGCCAATAAAATCTTTACCATCAAGCAGAACTGTACCTGGGTATAAACCTGTCGAGAAAGAACGGATAGAAATACGTCCTAATGTCCATAAAAACACCTATGAAGAAGAGCCCAAAGAAGAGGGCTTAATCATGATGTATGATTATATTATTGGTAATCCGCCATTTGTCGGTGCTCGTCAGATGAATAGCGAACAAAAGGAGGATGTCATTCATATATTTGGTGAAAAATGGAAGAACGTTGGCAACCTTGATTATGTGTGCTGTTGGTACATGAAAGGTTTTCAGTCAACGAGAATTGGCCATCCTCGAATTGCTTTCGTATCAACCAATAGCATTTGCCAGGGAGAACAAGTGGCAAACCTTTGGCAGCCGCTTATGGAAAAGGGCCTTCGCATAGATTTTGCTCATCGTACTTTCCGCTGGGATAGTGAAGCCTCACTTAAAGCCCATGTCCATTGCGTGATTGTTG
>CAMHKU010000088.1 GCA_946185805.1 uncultured Prevotellaceae bacterium
GCAGCCAAGATGAACGAGCAGCAGGAGGTGGCCGAGCAGATGAACGACCTGCCCGCCTGCATGAAGGGCCATGTCAAGGGTGGCGGCTCGCTCACCGCCCTGCCTATCATCGAGACGCAGGCCGGCGACGTGTCGGCTTACATCCCCACAAACGTGATCTCTATCACCGACGGTCAGATATTCCTCGAGAGCGACCTCTTCAACCAAGGCTTCCGTCCTGCCATCAACGTAGGTATCTCCGTGAGCCGTGTGGGTGGTTCGGCACAGATCAAGTCTATGAAGAAGGTGGCAGGTACGCTGAAGATTGACCAGGCACAGTATCGCGAGCTGGAGGCCTTCTCGAAGTTCTCAAGCGATATGGATGCCGTGACGGCTATGACCCTGGACCGCGGACGTAAGAACAACCAGCTGTTGATTCAGCCGCAGTACAGCCCCATGCCCGTGGGCGAGCAGATAGCCATCCTCTACTGCGGTGTGCACGGCCTGATGCGCCAGGTGCCTATCGACAAGGTGCGCCAGTGTCAGGACCAGTTCCTCGACAAGCTGCGCTCCTCAGCGCCTGAGGTTATCGAGACTCTCGCCAGCGGCAAGATTGACGACGCCACCACGCAGAAGATTGAGGCCACGATGGCCGACATTGCCGGAACCTACAAGTAATTGACAATTTGACTATTTCACAATTTGACTATTGCCTTTGGCGTATAGCAATTGTGAAATAGTGAAATGGTAAAATAGTCAAATTGAACCATGCCAAGTCTGAAAGAAATCAAAGGCCGCATTGCTTCGGTTAATAGTACCAGAAAGATTACGTCGGCCATGAAGATGGTGGCTTCGTCGAAGCTGCACCATGCTCAGGTAGCTATCCAGAACATGCTGCCCTACGAGACGATGCTGGAGCATATCCTCAAATCGTTCCTCGCTGCCGAGGCCGAGGCGCAGACGGTGTTCGACCAGCCGCGGCCCGTCCATCGGGTGGCACTGGTGGTCTTTGCCAGCAATTCGTCGCTCTGTGGCGGCTTCAATGCCAACACCATCAAGATGATGCAGCATGTCGTGGCAGAGTATCGTGAGCAGGGCATCACCGAGATTGAGGTCTATCCCATCGGCCGCAAGGTCTATGAGAAGGCTCAGAAACTGGGCTACGATGTGAAGGGCGAGTTCTCGGCCTTGGTAGACAAGCCCAACGTGCGCCAGTGCATAGACATTGCCATGGAACTGGGCAAGAAGTTCTACGATGGCCAGATTGACAAGGTGGAGCTCATCTATCACCACTTCAAGTCGGCCGGCTCTCAGATACTCACCCGCAAGACCTTCCTGCCCATTGATATCAGTGAGGAGCTGGATCGTGACCATGAGCGCGACCTGACGAGCATCGCCGCCACGAAGGAGAGCCAGGAGTATCTGAAGAAGAACCGCAAGAAGAAGACCAAGGTGAATGCCGAGGGGCAGGAGGTAATGCCGCTGAACGACAATTTCATCGTGGAGCCCGACATGGACACCGTGCTGTCGCAGCTGATACCGAAGCTGGCACATCTGATGATCTATACTGCTTTGCTCGACAGTGTGGCCTCTGAGCACGCTGCCCGCATGGTGGCTATGCAGACGGCCACCGACAATGCCGACGAGTTGCTGCGTCAGCTCAACCTTCAGTATAACAAGAGCCGCCAGCAGGCAATCACCAGCGAGCTGCTCGACATCGTCGGAGGTTCTGTCAACAACTAAAACTCTATACGATAAGGATTGCGGACTTCACACTCAGCGTGAGTCCGCAATCTTTTTTGTGGCCTTCTCACGTGAATTGGCATGTAGCATAAGTTCTTCTTTTAGTGATCGTATTAAAGTAGACTAACACTCTCCATGAGTAACGATTATTTCAGGTTTAAGCAATTCACCGTCCGCCAGAGCCGTGTAGCGATGAAGGTGGGTACCGACGGCACCCTGCTCGGCGCGTGGGCGAGGGGAGGGGAGCACATCCTTGACATCGGTACGGGTACGGGGCTGATAGCCCTGATGATGGCGCAGCGCTTTCCACTGGCTCACGTCATAGGCATTGACATCGATGCTGATGCCTCAAAGCAGGCTCGCGAAAATGTGGCAGCTTCGCCCTTCGCTTCCCGCATCACCATCGTCGAAGCCGACATTAGAACCATACTCCCATCATCCATCACCCACCCCCCATCATCCATCACCCATCATCCATCACCCATCACCCATCACCCCTTCGATGCTATCGTCTGCAACCCGCCCTTTTTCGTCGACGCCTTAGAGTCGCCGGACGGTCAGCGCACCCTCGCCCGCCATACCTCGTCGCTGTTGTATGCCGACCTTATGGCTGCCGTCACACGGCTGCTGGCCGACGACGGCGAGTTCTCTCTCGTCATCCCCTTCGACTGCCGGGCCCGCTTGGAGCAGGAGGCTACGCTCGCCGGACTCTTCAAGTCACGCGAATGTGCTGTAAAGACCACGCCCCGCAAGGCGCCACGCCGCTATCTATTGGCCTTCCGAAAGCACACGTGTGAGCTGCAGCGGTCGGAAGAAGTCCTTGAACTGTCGCCCGGCGAGCGCTCCACATGGTATCAGGCGCTGACAAACGACTTCTACTTGTAAAGGTATTCTCTCACCTCTCACCCCTTACCCAATGAAAGTAACGATATTTCAAACTGATGTACGCTGGGCGCGACCCGAAGAAAACGTGGAAAACGTGCAGCGCCTGTTGGAGAGCAACAGCGGCGCAGACCTCTACGTGCTGCCCGAGATGTGGGCCACGGGCTTTGCCACCACGCCCCATGACATAGCCGAAAAAGCTGATTCCGTCGCCCTGCAATGGATGCGTGAAACTGCCGTGAAACACTCGTGCGCCCTCAGTGGCAGCCTGCTCATCGAGACTGCCGACGGCCTGTACCGCAATCGTCACTATTTTGTCACGCCCGGCGGCTGCCGGTACTACGACAAGCACCACCTCTTTACCTATGGCCATGAGGATGAGTTCATTACCCCCGGCGCCGACCATGTCATCGTCAGCTGGCGTGAGCGCCGCTTCCTGCTGCTCACGTGCTACGACCTGCGCTTTCCCCTATGGGCGCGCTACGGCATGGCCGGCGAGTACGATGCCATCATCGTTGTGGCCAACTGGCCGGAGTCGCGCCAGCAGGCCTGGCGTATCCTCACCCGCGCGCGAGCCATTGAGAACCAGTGCTACCTCATCGGCGCCAACCGCGTGGGCGATGACCAGTACTGCCACTACCGCGGCGAGAGCCTCGTCTGCGACTCCAAGGGCGACACCCTCGGCGAGGCCACTCCCGACCGGCAGCAGGCGCTCACCGTCACCCTCGATTTCGACAAGCTTGACCACGTGCGCCGCCGCTTCAAGGTGCTCGACGACCGCGACCACGTCCTTATGGGAAATACTTTTGCGTGATAGCTTTTCCTTATGAGCTGACAAAAAAGGAGACTATTTCCATGGTGTCAACTAATGCGTTTTGACCGAACAACCAAAGCTGAAAACTATGAGAAAACTTGGCGAGTGACAAAAATCACACTACCTTTGCATCAGAAAAAGAAACAAAGACAGACATACGATTTTAAAATAAGAAGTTTTTTGGGACTCACAGCACTTGTCGTTGCTCTCTGCTTCACCCTGAGTCTGTTCTTCGCCCCCCTGTTCCTGGCCATCCCTGCCGTTGCAACAGCCCCCGTGCTGGTGGTGCCCGATTTCCATCTGTTCGGTTCCGTGCGTCACATCAGTATTTCATAACCCAAGGAATCCATACCCGCCTTCCTCTGCATCCTGCTCATGCCTATCACGGGTAGCATCACCGACGGCATCATCTTCGGACTTGCCACTTAAATCTTACAATAATTACAGTCTTTTTTCGTAACTTTGGCTTTGCCGAAGTTACTAGCACTCGGAAAAGCAAAAGAAAAACAAGTTTTCCTTTTGCTTTTCTCTCGTTTTTTCGTAACTTTGCAGCGCGAAATTAAAATGCAGACAATGAATACTCAGAATACGCCCGTCCACATTCGTTTGTGGCATCGTGATTTTTGGCTGATGTCATTTGCCAACATGATGCTGGCTATATCAGTATATATACTTGTACCCTCCATGCCAGTGTGGCTGCTTGAGAAGGAGAAGTTCTCCCAGGTGGAGGTAGGATTGGCCATGGGTTCTTTCGCCCTCGGTCTTTTCCTTTTTGGCTGTTTCTGTTCCTGGCTTGTGCAGCGTTTCCGCCGCAATCGGGTGTGTATTTATGCAATTATGGGTATGATAGGCTCTCTGACCATCCTATATTATGTTCAGGGGCTTAAGCATGATTTGATAGAGTTCTGGATAATCCTGCTTCAGCGTTTCCTTTTGGGTGCCACTTTCGGTCTGGCCCAGATGGTGCTATTGTCAACCCTGATTATCGATACCAGCGAGTCTGACAAGCGTACCGAGGCCAATCATTCCGCGGCCTGGTTTTCGCGATTCTCGCTCTCACTGGGGCCGTTGGTGGGTCTGATTATGCTCAATTATCAGAATTTCGACGCTGTTCTATTGACGGCTGTGGTTAGTTCCGCGGTGGCTATTGTGCTTATTCTCACGGTGAACTTCCCCTTCCGCACACCCAGCGATAGTCTTCATATCGTCAGCCTCGACCGCTTCTTTCTTCCCAGTAGTGCGCCGCTGTTCGTCAACATGCAGCTTATTGCCGTGGCAATAGGGCTGCTGCTCTCATTGGGACTCAGCGAGCGCTTCTATGGTGTCATTATGGTGGGCTTCCTGCTGGCTCTGCTGGCTCAGCGCTTCGTGTTCCGCGATGCCGAGCTGAAGAGTGAGGTGGTTACAGGTCTGATACTTCTGCTGATAGTCTTTATACTTATCTATACCCGTCCGTTGCCCATTGTGTGGTATGTGGCGCCGCTGTTGTTAGGACTCGCCGTAGGCATTATTTGTGCCCGATTCCTACTGTTCTTCATCAAACTAAGCCGCCACTGCCAGCGAGGCACGTCGCAGAGCACTTATTTCCTGGGGTGGGAGAGTGGCATCGCCCTGGGCATAGGGCTGGGCTATGCGTTCTTCCTCAACGATGCCGATAACTTGCTTATCACGTCGATGGTGCTCACCGCTGCTGCACTGCTGATGTATAATTACTACACTCACCGATGGTTTCTCACTCACAAAAACAGATAATCTAATATGAAATTCCGACATTGTTTACTGGCCTTTACTGCCAGTCTTGTCATGCCTGCCTGTGCGCAGGAGAAATTTGAGCTGGGTAAGCCCGGCAATAGTAGCTACCGATACCTGGATGAATATCAGGCACTGAAAGAGTATATCGACTACTCAAAGTATCCCAACTTCAAGCTGGGCATTGGCACCACGGTCAATGAGTACCTGAATAATTCGCTGGTAAGAAACCTTACCAACAAGAACTTCACCGAGACCGTGGCCGGCAATGCGATGAAGATGGCGAGCTGCGTCGACGGCAATGGCAACATGAACTTCACTACCGTTAAGAACTATGTCAACACGGCTACCAATGCCGGACTGAACGTCTATGGTCACACGCTGGCCTGGCACTCGCAGCAGGCTAACGGATGGTTGCGTCGGCTCATAGCCGACAAGTCTGATCCCACAGCAGCGGAAGAGTGGGGCGTAGTGGCCAGCAAGGATTTCCGCACCGAGCAGAAAGTAGGTTGGAAAGCCAATGAATCGGAATTCGGTTTTACACTCTCCTTCGACGGTACCAACGGCCTGAAGGTGAAGAGCACCAAGTCATATCAGTATCAGGTGCAGTTTGTGGCTATGGAGAATATCGCCCTCACCAAGGGCAAGAGCCATAAGATGACCATCACCCTCAAGGGCTCCAAGGCAGGCAAGGTGAGCGGCCGTCTGGGCGACTGGAGCACCAACGGACCGAGTGTCAGCGCATCGTTCACCACGGAGTGGAAGGACGTGCAGGTGACGCTTACCCCGGCGCTCGACAACAGCTTCCTGCTGCTGCAGGTGCCCAACTATGTTGGCGAGGTGTATATCAAGAGCATCAAGTTTGAGGGCAACACCGTGAAGACCATTCCGCTGACCCAGCAGGAGCGCCACGACACCCTCGTCTATGCCATGGACAAGTGGATCAAGGGCATGATGGAGGCCTGCGGTGGCAAGGTGAAGGCCTGGGACTTGGTGAACGAGGCTATCTCCGGCGACGGTAACGACGGCCAGGGCAACTACGAGTTGCAACATTCTAATGGCTATAAGAGCGGCACGTGGGATGTCGGCGGCGACGCTTTCTATTGGCAGGACTACCTGGGTGATTTGGACTATGTGCGGCAGGCCTGCCGCCTGGCACGTAAGTACGGTCCTGAGGATGTGGTGCTGTTTATCAACGACTACAATCTGGAGTCAGACTGGGATGACAATAAGAAGCTGAAGTCGCTCATTAACTGGATTAAGAAGTGGGAAGCCGACGGTGTGACCAAGATTGACGGCATTGGTACGCAGATGCACATCAGCTGCTTTGAGAACGCTACAAATCAGGATACCGTCAAGAGCCATATCACGAAGATGTTCCAACTCATGGCCAATTCAGGCAAGCTGGTGCGCGTGAGCGAGCTCGACATGGGCTATGTGCGCGGTTCCAACAGGTGGGGCAGCTCTATCAAGACCACAGAGGTCACCGAGGCCGAGCATAAGAAGATGGCCGACCTCTATGAGTGGATTTTCAAGGAGTATTTCCGCCTGATTCCCCCTGCTCAGCAGTGGGGCATCTGCCAGTGGTGTCCTACCGATTCGCCTGTAAACAGCGGTTGGCGTGGTGGTGAGCCTGTAGGCATCTGGGACTTGAACTACTACCGCAAGCACACCTATGCCGGTTTCGTTCGTGGCTTGGGTGGCGTTGTTACAGGCATTGCCAACGTGCAGGCCGACGGCGCTACTGACGGCGCCAAAGCTATCTATAGCATCGGTGGTACTCGACTTTCCGCCTCATCGCTCAGCGAGCTGCCGGCCGGCATCTACATTGTCGACGGCAAGAAAGTTATAAAATAGCTGATACGTTAAAATCATTTAAGCCCTAATATATACAACGCCAACCAAGGTTAAAAGATTGTAAATATTAGGGCTTTTTTTGACTCTCCCCTTACGTCACCCCTTATCTTTGCAATACAATTTACCATAATTAATAATAAGACAAATGATAAAGCCACGTGAGAAGTCATCAAAGAACAATTTTGCTATGCCGCAGAAAATAAGGATGAGTATTGGCGAGTTCTCAAAGTTCTGCCAGGTGACTGTGAAAACACTACGCCACTACGATAAACTGGGCTTACTTGTGCCCAACGAGGTTGATGAGTGGAGTCACTATCGTTATTATGATGTGTCGCAGATGCAGCGGCTCAATGCCATCCTGCGCCTGAAGAACTTAGGCTTCTCGCTTGAGGAAATCGGCAATATGCTGAATGAGGGGACTGACAAACCCAGTATCTCGCAGGTAGAGGCAAAGATACGGTCTGTGGAGGAGCAGATACAGAAACTAAACGACAAACTGGCAATTCTCCGGCAGATAGGCAACTATCTTCGCCGTATCAACGACATGGATGGTATTTCCATTCAGTCGTTGCCATCAGTTACCGTGGCTTCCTATCGAAGGGTTCTCAAGCATCGTGATGATCTCACACCTATTTTCACCAAAACCATCAATCCTGAGATACAACGCATAGGATGCAAGCGCTCACTGCCCATCTATGGTTTTATCATTGAGCACGAGCAGACGTATAAGACGGAAGAGATTGATACGGAATACTGCTTGCAGGTTGAACAGATGTATGCCGACACAGAGATTATCAAGTTCCGGCGTTTACCTGCAGTGCCCATGGCTGTATGCCTGAAGCATGTCGGTTCCTACGATAGTTTCAGTGATTCTTATGCTGAGGTCATGCAATTTATTGCTGACATCAGCAGGCCGGTGAGTATCGTATACAATTCGAGGACAGTATCCAGAATCAGAGCAATCCGCAGAAGTATGTTACCATCCTTCAGGTGCCCGTCATCAGCGATGCTGTCCCCGAAAAGTAATCTTTTGTCTTATTCAATGATCCTGATGCCGCCCTTGTCGGCCGAGCTGACGCTCTGTGCGTAGGCCCGCAGGGCTTTCGACACCGTGCGCTGGCGCTTCAGGGGCTGCTGCGGGCGGGCGGCCAGCTCCTCGTCGCTGAGCTTGACGTTGATAGAGCGTGAGGGGATGTCGATGACGATGATGTCGCCGTCCTTGATTTTGCCGATGTTGCCGCCGTTGGCAGCCTCCGGCGAAATGTGGCCTATGGAGAGTCCGCTGGTGCCGCCCGAGAAGCGTCCGTCGGTAATGAGTGCGCACTCCTTGCCCATGTGCATCGACTTAATATAAGAGGTGGGGTAGAGCATCTCCTGCATGCCGGGGCCGCCCTTGGGCCCCTCGTGGGTGATGACCACGCAGTCGCCCTTCTTCACGCGGCCGCCGAGAATGCCCTCGCAGGCGTCTTCCTGGGAGTCGAACACCACGGCGGGGCCTTCGAAGTGCCACAGCGACGGGTCTACGCCGGCGGTCTTCACCACGCAGCCGTCCTGGGCGATGTTGCCGAAGAGTACGGCCAGTCCGCCGTCCTTGGTGTAGGCATGCTCGATGTCGCGTATGCAGCCCTCGGCGCGGTCGGTGTCAAGCTCTATCCATCGCTTGCTCTGGCTTCCCATCTTGGTGGAGAACTTGCCTCCCGGCGCACACTGATAGATACGCATGGCGTCGTAGTCGTAACCTCCGAAGAAACTATATGGCTCTACGAGCGAGTATTTCAGCATAGCATGGCCAAGAGTCATACCGTCGACACGGTTGACGGAGCCGTCGATGAGGCCGCCCTTGTCGAGTTCGCGCAGGATGCCGAGGATGCCGCCGGCGCGATTGCACTCCTGCACGGAGTACTTCTGCGTGTTGGGAGCCAGCTTGCAGAGGCAGGGTGTCTTGCGGCTCAGCTCGTCGATGTCCTTCATGGTGAAGTCTACGCCCGCCTCCTGAGCCACGGCCAGCAGGTGGAGCACGGTGTTGGTAGAGCCACCCATGGCGATGTCGAGCGTCATGGCGTTGAGGAACGCCTGGCGCGTGGCTATCGAGCGTGGCAGCACGCTCTCGTCGCCGTCCTCATAATAGGCCAGGGCATTCTTCACTATCTGACGGGCAGCACGCTTGAATAGTTCGATGCGCTCCACATGAGTAGCCAGTATGGTGCCATTGCCGGGCAGGCTAAGTCCGATGGCCTCGGTCAGCGAGTTCATCGAGTTGGCCGTAAACATGCCCGAGCAGGAGCCGCAGCCGGGGCAGGCGCAGTGCTCTATCTCGTTGAGCTCGTCGTCGCTCACTTCGGGGTCGGCGCCCTTCACCATGGCCGTTATCAGGTCGGCATTCTCGCCGCGCCAGCGGCCGGCCTCCATGGGACCGCCGCTGCAGAATACGGTGGGAATGTTCAGACGCATTGATGCCATGAGCATGCCCGGCGTCACCTTGTCGCAGTTGGAGATACAGATCATGGCGTCGGCCTTATGGGCGTTGACCATATACTCCACGCTGTCGGCAATGATGTCGCGCGAGGGTAGGGAGTAGAGCATGCCGTCGTGGCCCATGGCTATGCCGTCGTCGATGGCGATGGTGTTAAACTCGGCGGCAAAGCAGCCCATCTTCTCAATCTCCTCTTTCACGATCTGGCCTATCTCGTGCAGGTGGGTATGTCCCGGCACAAACTGCGTGAATGAATTGACGATGGCAATGATAGGCTTGCCAAACTGCTCTTGCTTCATGCCCGTGGCCACCCACAGGGCGCGGGCGCCGGCCATGCGGCGACCCTCAGTGCATACGGCACTACGTAACTGGTGTTTCATCTTTCTATTAAATTTTTGTTTTTATTCATTGTCAAAGTATTGACTTCTAACTCCCTTTAACTCCTTCTAACTCCCTTTAACTCCTTCTCAAAAAAGCTACTTCAGTTCCAGCTCCTGCTGCAGTCGCAGGATTTCGTCGCGGTATTGGGCGGCCTGCAGGAAGTCGAGCTGCTTGGCAGCCTCCTTCATGAGCTTCGTCGTGTTGGCGATGCTCTTCTCCAGCTGCTGTCGCGTCATGCGCTCCACGATGGGGTCGGCGGCCATGTCGCCGGCACTGCCGGCCGATGGGTGCTGGGTAATCATGGCCGAGCGCTTCAGCTCCTTGATGTCCGGACGGTCGTCGCGGTGCAGGGCGCTCTGCTTGATGGTACGTATAATCTGTTTCGGCGTGATGCCGTGTTCCGCGTTGTAGTTCAGCTGCTTGGTGCGACGGCGGTTGGTCTCGTCGATGGTGAGCTGCATCGACTGCGTGATGGTGTCGGCATACATAATCACCTTGCCGTTGACGTTACGGGCGGCACGGCCGGCGGTCTGCGTCAGCGAGCGGTGCGAGCGCAGGAACCCCTCCTTGTCGGCATCGAGGATGGCCACCAGCGACACCTCGGGCAGGTCGAGCCCCTCGCGCAGCAGGTTGACGCCCACGAGCACGTCGTAGACACCCTCTCTGAGGTCTTCCAGAATCTTCACACGGTCAAGGGTGGCCACGTCGCTGTGGATGTAAGCCGTCTGCACCTGGTGGTCCATCAGGTATTCCGTCAGCTCCTCGGCCATGCGCTTGGTGAGCGTCGTCACCAATACGCGCTCCTTGCGCTCCGTACGCAGGCGGATCTCCTCCATCAGGTCGTCTATCTGGTTTTCCGTGGGGCGCACCTCAATCTCGGGGTCCAACAGTCCCGTGGGGCGTATCACCTGCTCCACCACCACGCCCTCGGCCTCGGCCAATTCGTAGTCGGCGGGGGTGGCGCTGACGTAGATGACCTGATGAATCATCTCGTGGAACTCGTCGAACGTCAGGGGGCGGTTGTCGAAGGCCGCCGGCAGGCGGAAGCCATACTCCACGAGGTTCTGCTTCCTGGAGCGGTCGCCGCCGTACATGGCGCTGATCTGCGGCACGGAGACGTGGCTCTCGTCAATCACCAGCAGGAAGTCTTCAGGGAAGAAGTCCAGCAGACAGTACGGTCGCTCGCCCGCCTGCCGGCCGTCGAAATATCGCGAGTAGTTCTCAATGCCCGAGCAGTGGCCCAGCTCCTTGATCATCTCCATGT
>CAMHKU010000089.1 GCA_946185805.1 uncultured Prevotellaceae bacterium
TTCCTCGCGACTTAGTCGTCTGGGAATAAAATCACATTTTCACAAGCCTTGTGGGGCGTTATTGTTTGGTGGTAAAGGTATAAGTTCGTATCTTTGCCACTGTTTTTATTTTGGACTTTTCTAATAGTTGTTACAAGTAAGTATGAATGAGATTATGAGTGATATTGGCTATTCCAACATGCGAAGTATGCTGAAGGATTGTTTATGCGAAATACAGGCAAAGGCAGCAAGCCCTCATGTCGCTGGTATCTCGTCAGGTTTCTGGCAATTAGATCTTTTGACAGACGGTTTCATGAATGGGAAAGTATACGTTATTGGCGCAAGACCTTGTATGGGAATAGAAGAGTTAATGTTATCAATGATAGAAAGCATTGTTCTAGAGGAAAAACAATCCGTGTTGCTGTTCTCTACGAATCACATGAAGTCTGACTATGTATACAGACTTCTGTCCATCCATTGCGATATACCAACATCTAAACTGCATAAGGGGGGACTGGATATGTATGAATGGGAGCGGGTGGATAAAAGAGTTGCCTATTTGGTTGATGCCCCGTTGTTTATACATGATTGTTTGGATTTGCCAATTAACGAATTGGTAGAAACAGCTCGGATTTGCGTCAGGGAAAATGGAGTAAAAATCATTTTTGTTGACTGCTTACAAATGATAAATCTCGCTAAGGAAGGCGAGACTCCTTCAGATAGAATAGCAAAGGGGATGCTTTTACTGAAAAAATTGGCCTATCTGCTTAACCTGCCAATAGTCGTAGGCTCTATGATGAACCGAGGCGTTGATTATCGAGAGGGGCTTATTGGTAGGGAACCGCAATTGAAGGATTTGGCGTTCTCTAGTTATATTGAGGGACTTGCAGACGTTGTCATGATGGTGCATCGTCCTGAACAATATCTAATTTACCAAGATGAGAATGGCCGAGACATGCACGGAGTGATGCAGATCTTTGTCAAGAAGAACAGTCTTAAATCACAGGGGTGTATTTACCTAAACTACCGACAGGATACGGGGGGTGTAAGTTTGACAGAGGATACGAAATCAAAGCCTGTTAGTCTGAAAGATTATGGTGAAGTTAATGAGACGGTCAAAAGTTTGATAAAAACGTTCGATCTTGAAGAGGAATTACCATTTTAACTATTTACATAATATGACTGAATACGATTACATCATCCAGCAATGCAAAGTGGCTCATTTCTCGAGATGGAATGACGCTGAGTTGAGAAAGTGTGTGGAACTGCTGCCGAACCTTTCGAGGCAGGAACTGACGGCACTGTATTACAGCAAGTGGGTAAAAGAAGACAGAGTCTTCAGGGAGTCGGTGTTTAACACCTTGTTTAAATATAAGGTGGGGAAGCGGGAAGAGCGTGTCAAGAACCTGCCTATAGAGGAACTGATAGCGGAGTTTCATGACAAAAAGAGCGGAAACGTGGCCCTGGTTCGTAAAGAGATGAGAGAGCGCTATAAGGCTGGCAAAGACAGGGGGCAGATTGTGATAGCTTTCAATAACGCGACGAAGAGTGACCTGCAATGGGTGAAGTGGCAGATTCGGAAAGAACGATATGGTAACTCGGGCAGCAACAATCGATGGTGACAATAAGGCGCATGAATTCTTATTTGGTGACACCTCTTACACCTGGCACTTAACACACTGATAATCAGATGCTATTACAAAGAAATAGGTCGCACCTGAGGTAACACCTAAGGTGACACCTGGAGTAACACCTGCCCCCACCCCCTCCCAAAGGAAGAGAAGACAATTCACAACCGCTCATTTCAAGTTTGCATAATTATTCACAGCATTGCATGTTTATGCAGGAGTGGACGCAAAATTGTAAAGAAAATGGAGCTTTCTGCAAAACGGCGCGCGTTTTGGAAAAATCAGCGGCCGTTTTTGGAAAAACAGCCGCTGAAATTTTCAAAACACGCGCCGTTTTGAGTGAATATTTATGCAGTTTCTGGAATTCAACTTGATTTTTTGTGATCACTTATCACTTTTTCACTTATCACTTATCACCAGGCCTCAGGCCGACTGGGTGTGACCTCAGGTGTGACCTCAGGTGTTACCAACACCAAGAAAATGGGTACTGATTATCAGCAAGTTAAGTGCCAGGTGTAAGAGGTGTCACCTATGGTGTTTTTGGGTAAGCACGGAGCGCCTATGAATAAATCTGGACGCTGAGGGCCATATAGAACGTAAGCTCTACGAGCAGGCAAACGGCACCACAGCAGTCGCCAGTATAGCCTCGGAGACGGTTCCAGATAAGACGGTAGAGAAAGTACATCATGAGGCATGGTACGAAGATGAGCGTTGACCACTCCACGGCGTCGCCCGCCAGCCAAAGGAAAGCGGCCAGCGGCAGCATCCCCTGCAGGGCCAGCAGCACGCCCGCCAGCGTTGTGGGACGGCGGTAGACAGTGCGGTTCTTGGCCGTCTCTTCAGTACGGGCGTAAGGCATCATGAGTATGAGTTGCGAGGTGACCATCTTTGCAAAAGGATCGGCGGCGAAGATGGCCATTGCGAGTAGTGAGAGGTGAGAGCTGAGAGCTGAGAGCTGAGAGCTGAGAGGTGAGAGGTTGCCTATTGATAGCAGGGCGGTGAAGAGCAGTGCGAAATAGGCTATGAGGGCTATGACGCCGTAGGTACCTATGTGCGAATCCTTCATGATGGCGAGTATGCGGTCGCGGTCAGTGCCACCGCCGCCGAATCCGTCGACGAAGTCGGCCAGGCCGTCTTCATGAAGGGCGCCCGTGAGCAACAGGCGCACAATGATAGCCAGTAGCAGTGCCAGCGGCAGAGGCATAACCAGCGAGGCGCCCCACAGCGTGGCGGCCATCAGACCACCGGTGAGCCACCCTACCAGGGGCCACCACTCTACAACGGCGGCATACGATGATTTCGGCGGCTGATAAAGTCGCCAGAAGGGCAGACGGGTAAAGAAGATGAGGGCAGCCCAGAGGTTGTCGTACCAGCGGAAGGTGTTGAGGGGTTTTTCCATTTTTCTTAGTAAGTAACTTGTCGTCGAAGGTGTTCAGAAGTATTTGGTGATGGCAGCGCCCTGGAAGTTGTTCATCTCATTGACCATGCGGGCGGCGCTGTCGACGAGGGGGAAGGCGCAGAGGGCCCCCGTGCCCTCGCCCAGCCTCAAGCCGAGGTTGAGCAATGGGCGGGCGCCCATGTTGCGCAGCATCAGCTGATGGCCGGACTCGTCGCCGCAATGGGTGAAAATCATATAGTCCTGCGCCTGCGGATAGAGTCGTGTGGCTGCCAGTGCGCAGGCGGTCATGATGAAGCCGTCGATTAATATAATAAGGTGCAGCTCGGCGGCGCGAAGCATAGCACCGATGGCTGCAGCCATCTCGTAGCCGGCGAAATAGGTGATGGGTGATAGGTGATGGGTGATGGGTGATGGGTGATGGGTGATGGGTGATGGGTAGCGGGAGAATCGCTCCACGGCGTCGCGCAGCACATCATACTTATGCTGCAAGCCTGCGGTGGTAAGGCCTGCGCCGGCACCGACACAGTCTTTCAAGGGTATATGGCAGTAGAGATGCATCCAGATACTCGACGGCGAGGTGTTGCCGATCCCCATTTCGCCGATGCTGATGATGCGACAGCCCTCGGCAACGCAGTCATCTACGAGGTCGGCACCAATGCTGACGCAACGGTCGAATTCATCGTCACTCATAGCCGGACCGTAACGGAAGTTACGGGTGCCCCACCCTATCTTGCGGTTGATGATACCCGGCGTGCGGCTCAGGTCGTGGTCGACGCCTACATCTACGATGCGCAGCTTAAAACCGTGTTGGCGGCAGAACATGTTGACACCGCCACCGCCGCGGGTGAAGTTGATCATCTGCTGCCACGTCACCTCGCGGGGACTCACACTGACCCCCTCGCGCTCAATGCCGTGGTCGCCGCCGAAGAGCAGGTGGCAGGGATGGGCCAGCGAGGGCTCCGTCGATTGCTGGATAAGACACAGTTGCAGGGCTATCTCCTCCAGGCGTCCCAAGGAGCCCTTAGGTTTGTTCAGGTTGTCAATCTTGGCTTGGATGGCGGCCGTCAGCTGGCGGTCGATGGGGGTAATGTTGAAGGGTTTCATAGGTAAAAGGTGATGGGTGATGGGTGATAGGTGATGGGTGATGGGTGATGGCTACTTGATTTTGACGGCGATGCCGCTGACCATGAGTATGACCTCGTCGGCACGGCGGGCAATGTATTGATTCATCCACCCTTCAAGGTCGGTGAACTGGCGCTGCAGGGCGTTGTCGCTGACGCCGCCGGAGCCAATCTCGTTGGTGACGAAGATAAAGGTGGCATCCTGGGCCGTCAGGCGGTCGAACTCATCCTGAGCCGTCTTCAGCGTGTGGTCAATGTTGATGCCACTGGCGGCACAGTCAGGCGCATTGGCGGCACTGGCGGCACAGTCAGGCGCACTGGTAGCAGTAGCACTGCCGGTATTGCCCATAGTGGCGGCGAAGAGCAGGTTGGTGAGCCATAGCGTGACGCAGTCGACGACCACTACACGGCCGCTGAGGTCATGGCGACTCAAATGGCGCTCTTCTTCGATATTCGTCCACTGAGGGCCACGCCGCTCCTGATGGCGGCGGATACGCTCACGGAACTCGTCGTCCCAGGCGTGTGCCGTAGCCATATAGACGGGGCGCGGACTGAGGCTCAGCGCCATGCGCTCGGCCTCGCTACTCTTGCCAGACCGCTGACCGCCGGTAATAAGTATGATTCTGGTCATGCTGCTGTTCTTGTTTTTCATCGTTGGCCTTCCCTTCGGGGGGATGGCCGTTTGCAGTGGCAAATTTACTCAAAAAAAACGTGATACACCTCCTGTGGGAACCTTTTTCTGTGAAAATCACATAAAATTTAGCACTTTTTTAGCAAAAAGAGTGATTGTTTGAATCCTTTTATGTATTTTTGCGGGTGGATATTACTACGAGGGGGATGTGTTAATGAGTATTGATGTGTTAAATTAATAAATAATATGCAAAATGAAAAAGATTCTTTTGTTTGTAGCCCTGTTTTCGCTTAGCACGCTTGCCAATGCGCAGCGTAAAGTGGAAATAGTAGAACCTGTGAAGCAGGATGTGACTAACGCCAGCGGGCGAGTGATCAAGCGCAAAGTGGCCATAGGCCGCTTCAGTAACGAAACGCAGTATGCCAAGGGCATTTTCTATGACAAGGAGAACGACCCCATGGGCAAGCAGGCTCTCGACATCTTGTCGGCCAAGCTTGCCGCTTCAGGCAAATTCCTGCTGCTGGAGCGGAGCGACATCGCCTCGCTGCTGGAAGAGGCCAAGAAGAGCGACAACGGCCTTGCAACCATTGGTGCCGACTACATGATTATCGGCTCCATCACGGAGTTTGGCCGTAAGAACACCGGCAAGAGCGGCGTGTTCACCAATGTCAAGACGCAAACGGTAGAAGCCGCCGTCGCCATTCGCCTGGTAGACGTTGCCACAGGACTTATCATCTATTCCGACGAGGGTAAAGGGTCGGCCGAACTGACCACCAAGACGACCATGGGCGTTGGAGGCCAGGCCAGCTATGACGCCACACTGAGCGACAAGGCCATTTCAGAGGCCATCGGGCAGTTGGTGGAGAACATTATCAACAAGTGTACCGACAAGCCGTGGCGCACATTCTTCCTTTCTTACGACAGCGATACCCAGCTGATTGCCGGCGGTGCCAGTCAGGGCATCAAGGCGGGCGACGTGTTTGCCGTCAAGACCAAGGGCAAGAAAGTAAAGAACCCTCAGACGGGCGTTATGATAGAACTCCCGGGCAAGCAGATAGGTACGGTAACCGTCTCTGCTACCGGTGGCGACACGCCAGAGACGGAGTACTCCTTTGTTACGTTTAGCGGTAACGGGGCGACGGTCAATGCCGAGAAACTGGCAGACTATTACATAGAAGAAATCAAATAAACATTTTTTTCGTATGAAAGCAAAAATATTATTTTCCCTGATAGCCATTGTATGTCTGATGGCAGGGTGCAAGGCTAACTATCCTGTTGCCCAGCAAAGCGGCAAGGAAGATATGGCATATCTGGTATTTGTAGGTCCTAAGGAGACTTACGGCAACGGCTCGAAACCCGTACAGGTTGACGTCGACGGCACCAAGTTTGACGCCAAGGTCGTAAAGCCAAAGACGGCCAACAGAAAAGGCACCCAATATGGCGTGGCTACCGGTCGCAGGAGCATTACCGTCACGTTCAACGGCCAAATCATCTATCAGAAGCAGTTATTCCTGTCAAGTCAAGAAACTAAAATCATCAATCTGCCATGAAAAAAATCATTCTGTCGGCCATCAGCGTGATGGCCATGGCTTCGTGCCAGGTGCAGTCGCCACTGTATTCGTGGTATGACTCCGAAGACGCTACCTACACTTACACCAAGCGCGCTACCGAAGAAACACTCGCCAAGGCTATGGCCCAGTACGAGAAAGTCATCAGCAAGCAGACAGGACTGCGTAAAGTAGTGCCTCCCGGCGTCAACGCCGAATACGGCTACCTTTTGTGTAAGGCAGGCAAGAAAGAAGAGGGTCTGGCACTGCTCAGGGCCGAGATCAAAGCCTATCCGGAATCAGAGAAATTCATTTCACGAATCATTAACCAACTGGAAAAATGAAGAAAAATATAATCCTTGGCCTTGTGGCATTGTTGATGTCATCCTGTGCAGAGCAGGTCACTACTCGCTTAGCCCAGTATCCTAAGATGTATGATGAGAAGCCACTAGCCATTGCCGTCATGCCACCTATCAACCAGACAAACTTCGTTGAAGCAAAGGACTATTTCTACACCACCCTCTACGCCCCTCTGTGTGAAAAGGGGTATTACGTCTTTTCGCCGATGATGACGATGGAGATGTTCCAGTCGGAGAGTGCCTATGATGCCGAGCAGTTTATCGACGCCGACCTGTCACAGTTCCGCAACGTGCTCGGCGCCGACGCAGCCATGTTTACCATTATCAAGTCATGGAAGAGAAACAAGATTGGCGGCACCCTGACGGCCGGCGTGGAATATATTCTGCGCTCTACAAAGACCGGCGAGACACTCTACAAGCGTGAAGGCCTGATTAGCGTTGATACCAGCATCCACAGCAGCGGCGGCGGACTCTTCGGAGCCCTGGTAGACCTGGCAGCTACGGCTGTAGCCACGGCAGCAACAGATAAAGTCGTGGCTGGCAGAAGATGTACGGTCTATGTCTTGAGCGACATGCCTGAGGGCAGATATGGAACGATGTACGACAAAGACCAGAACATGCCCGCCGGCCAGAGCTATGTAAAGGCAACAGTGAAATAGGTTTTTAACTTACAAAAGCAAAGAAAATCATGTTTTAATTTGCTTGTTTGATTAATTATTTGTACTTTTGCCCACGATTTAACAGTTAACCCCCTTCGTCGCACTCTCGTGCAGGGTGTGAGTGGCTGAAAAGAAGACGATGGTGAACACCGTTCGTCCGGCTCTCGGGTTAGGGCCGGCATTGGCCA
Source organism: uncultured Prevotellaceae bacterium (assembly GCA_946185805.1). Taxonomy (GTDB): domain Bacteria; phylum Bacteroidota; class Bacteroidia; order Bacteroidales; family Bacteroidaceae; genus Prevotella. The sequence continues at coordinate 7,512 of CAMHKU010000089.1, forward strand.
CAAGGGATAATGTATAACACGCTTGGCGAAGCTTCAAGGCAACGCCGAGACAAAAACTAAAAATGCAATTATGGCAGAAATGAATTTTGGTGGCGTCATCGAGACTGTGGTCACCAGTAAGGAATTCTCATTGGACAAAGCTCATGAGGTGTTAAAGGATGAGGTCATCGCCGTCATCGGCTACGGCGTGCAGGGTCCCGGCCAGGCTTGTAACCTGCGCGACAACGGCTTCAACGTCATCGTTGGCCAGCGCCCGGGCAAGACTTACGACAAGGCCGTGGCCGACGGCTGGGTGCCGGGCAAAACGCTCTTCTCTATTGAGGAGGCCGCCGAGAAAGGTACTATCCTGTGCATGCTGCTGAGCGACGCTGGTCAGATTCAGCAGTGGCCCACCATCAAGCAATATTTGAAACCCGGCAAGACGCTGTACTACAGCCACGGCTTCGCTATCAACTGGAGCGACCGCACGGGCGTCATCCCCCCGAAAGACGTTGACGTGATTATGGTAGCCCCCAAGGGCAGCGGCACCAGCCTGCGCACGATGTTCTGCGAGGGTCGCGGCTTGAACTGCTCGTATGCCATCTATCAGGACGCTACCGGCAAGGCCAAGGACAAGACGCTGGCCTTCGGTATCGGTATCGGCGCCGGTTACATGTTTGAGACCACCTTTGAGCGCGAGGCCACCTCTGACCTCACCGGCGAGCGCGGCTCGCTGATGGGTGCCATCCAGGGTCTGCTGCTGGCTCAGTATGAGGTGTTGCGCGAGCACGGACACTCTCCCTCGGAGGCTTTCAACGAGACCGTTGAGGAACTTACCCAGAGCCTCGGCCCGCTCTTCGGCGCCAAGGGTATGGACTGGATGTATGCCAACTGCTCGACCACCGCTCAGCGCGGCGCCCTCGACTGGGCACCCCGTTTCCACGACGCCATCAAACCCGTGATGGAGTGGCTCTACTACTCGGTGCTCACCGGCAACGAAGCTCAGATTACCATCGACGCCAACTCGAAGCCCGACTACCGCGCCGGTCTGGAGAAGGAACTCGAAGCCATGCGCAACCAGGAGATGTGGCGCGCCGGCGAGACCGTGCGCAAGCTGCGCCCCGAGAACCAGGAGATTTAATTTACCTCAGACGATAAGATGCAGCCTGCCTTTTGAGCAGGCTGCATCTTTCTTTTTCCCATGTAATCCTGCCATTAACTAATTATCTTTTAAATATTTACTTAAACACTATTAAAGCTTATGATTAACAGGATTCTTAGCACGGCTTGTCTGCTGTTAGCATTGTTTACAGTCACGTCGTGCGAAAAAGTAGTATTCGATGAAGAGCAGTCTTCAACCAGTGAGTCATCCGCCGGCAATGTTGTCATCCGTGTAGGCAGCATCGACGCGGGATGGGCTAATGCCAGTACGTCGAGAGCCATGACAAAGGTGACCGAGGTATGCACCCGCCTGCAGTTTGTGGTGTATCAAAACCGGCAGCGTGTAAAATATAAATACCAGGCTCTTGGCGACGAAGGTTTCGGCACCTACTCCCTTGACCTTACAGAAGGCAGCTACCAGCTGTTTGTCGTGGCAAGCAGCGGTAAAGAGAATGCATCTATCAGCACTACGGTACCGAAGGCAGAATTCAAAAACTGGAGCCCAGATACTGACAAGGGTTCCGGATTCACCGACACCTTCTACTATTACGGCGACATGACCGTGAGCAGCAGCGGCACCACCGAGGTGGACATCAACATGAAGCGCGCCACATCTATGTTCCGACTGGTAACCACCGATGCGTTGCCTGATAATATCAGGAAAATCCAAATACATTACGAAGGCGGCAGCCGCATCTTAGATGGTGCTACGGGTTATGGCTCGGGCAACGCCAGCATGACGACATTTTATCTCTATGACGGCACACAGGCCGGGCAACCACTGCAGCTCGATGCCTATGTATTCCTACAAGCAGAGACCGGCAGTCTGAAATTCACAGTACGGGCACTCGATGCCAAGGATGCTGAGGTCTGCAGCCGTGAGTTCACCAACGTACAGATGCAGCGCAACTGCATTACCCGCTATACCGGCAAATTCTTTGCTGCGTCGACTCCTGAACCAAACCCCGATCCTGACCCAGACCCGGATCCAGATCCAGATCCCGATCCAGACCCTGACCCAGATCCCGACCCAGATCCAGATCCTGACCCCGATCCCAATCCCAATCCAGAACCCCAGATTCTGATGGTCGAGACTGAATGGGGTGAGATATTTGACTATACTTTCTAATCATCAATCATGAATATTTACGCCCAACTCATAGCCGAACGGCTAAACATTTCAGCCAAGAACGTTGACGGCACCCTGGCCCTACTTGACGAGGGGTGCACCATACCCTTTATAGCCCGCTACCGCAAGGAGCGCACCGGCGGGCTCGACGAGGTGCAGATAGGCGCCATCAGCGACCAGTATGAGCGTCTGAAGGAACTTCAAAAGCGCAAGGACACCATTCTAAAAACCATCGGCGAACAGCAGAAGCTGACGCCGGAGCTGGAGCAGCGCATCCAGCAGACGTGGGAGGCAGCAGTGCTGGAGGATATCTACCTGCCCTTCCGCCCCAAGCGGCGCACACGAGCACAGGTGGCCCGCGAGCAGGGCCTGGAGCCGCTGGCACAGATACTGCTCATAGGCAAGGACCGCGACCCTGAGGCCACGGCGCAGAAGTTTGTAAAAGGCGACGTGAAAAGCGTCGCTGCGGCCCTGAAGGGGGCTCAGGACATCATAGCCGAACAGATGAGCGAGGACGAGCGCTGCCGCCAAACGGTGCGCGGCATGTTCCGCCGCCAAGCAGTCATCACGTCGAAGGTGGTCAAGACCAAGCAAGACAGCGACGAGGCTCAGAAATACCGCGACTACTTCGACTGGCAAGAGCCGCTGAAGCGATGTTCGAGCCACCGCCTGCTGGCCATGCGCCGCGGCGAGGCCGAGGGCGTGCTGCGCGTCAGCATCAGCCCCGACGACGAGGAGTGCGTAGAGCGCCTGATGGCCAAGTACGAGTTGCGAGGCACGAGATACGAGAACAGCTGCCGCGAGCTGGTAGACGAGGCTGTTGAAGACGGCTACAAACGGCTGCTGAAACCGTCGATAGAGACGGAGTTCAGCAACCTGAGCCGCGAGCAGGCCGACGACGAGGCCATCCGCGTGTTTGCCGAGAACCTGCGGCAACTGCTACTCTCGGCCCCACTGGGCCAGAAGCGCGTGATGGGCATCGACCCCGGATTCCGCACGGGCTGCAAGGTGGTGTGCCTCGATGCCCAGGGCAACCTGCTCCACCATGAGGCCATCTTCC
>CAMHKU010000090.1 GCA_946185805.1 uncultured Prevotellaceae bacterium
AGGTTGCCCACCTGTATGGAGTGCTGGAAGGTGCCGGGAGCCACCTCGCTCATGCGGCGCAGCAGTTCCTTGTTCATGTCGCTGAGCTCGATGAGCGTGATGTTCGACGTGAAGTTGAAGGTTTTCTCCATGATATACAGCAGCGGGTAGGAGCAGAATAGCACCAGTCCATTGATGAGCAGGTAGTTAAACTCTGAGAAGTCAATCTGCGTGATGTCATTGTCGCGAATCCAGTTGAGCGACATGTTGACCACCATCGTCGAGCCAGCAATGAGTGCCGCCGCCCAGAACAGCTGCGAGCGGCTGCTCAGTTCGCGCAGCGAGAAGATGGCCACGAGTGCCGCCACCTCTTCGACGGCAATAAACTCCAGAGGATGCTGTAGCATAGAGGCACAGATGAGCACCATGATGGTGTGGGCCATGAAGGCAGTACGCGAGTCCATAAACACGCGTATGAAGATGGGCACCATGGCAAAGGGTATGATATAGACGTGGAGCACGTTGTGGCTCACCATGAGCGAGGCAATCACGGTGAACAGCAGTATCAGGGCGTAGAGCATGGCCATCGACCGCGGTTTCTCGTAATACTCAGGTCTGAAGAGCCACAGGAAGATAGTAAAGCAGACGATGAGCAGTCCCACGTAGAGTATCTGTCCCAGAATGATATAGCTCATCTGCACGTCATCCTTCTGCCGGCGCTTGTTTTCGCGGAAGAACGACTCCAGAATATTGTATGTAGGCTGGTCGATGATATCTCCACGCCCAATGATTTTCTGTCCGCGCTGGGCCACGCCGTTAGCCAGAGGTATCGTGCTCAGCAGGTCGTCGAGCCCGGCCTCGCTGCGCTCGCGGTCGTAGGTCAGATTGGCCACGATGTAGTCGTTGAGGTTACACTTCTTCAGCTGCTCGTGGTGAGCCTGCAGTTTCTCATCGGCCATCAGATTCTCATAGGCCCCTACTGTGGAATAGAATTCTTTGACGGCCATACTCGAAGCGCTCTTGCCGCTGACCACACGGATGTGACGAGCAGAATCAGAACGCAATTGATTAAACTCCGACGTGCTGAGGATGCCACGGACATAGAGTTGCTGCAGACGGTTCTTGATAATCGTCAGACACTCCGCCGGCACCCCGGGAATACCGTCAGCATAGTCCAAGGCGAACTGCTTCACCTGCTTGGCACCGGTAGCGGCATTGAGGTTGTAATAAGGTTCGAAAATACGTGTGAGGCTGTCGCGCTCGCGTTTCACCAATTCCTCGCTCTTGTAAATAGGGAAGTCGAAAGGCGCCGTGAAGTCGGCATAGCGCCACGGCTTGCCCAGTTCCACCTTGAAGTTGGTATCGCTGTCGCGAGGCATCACCCACACAATGAGAGCTATGGTTGCGGCGACAATGAGTATGCGAATGAGCAGACTCTGCCAGTATTCTTTCTCTATGACCGGTCGGTTCTTCATATTCATGCTATCTTTACTAAGTGCTGATTAAAAAATAACTTGGTACAAAGTGAGTATGATTAAAAGTTTGCTGCAAAATTACGAAATATCTGAGAGAAAAAAAAGGAAAACAGCTTTTTTCTTCCAAATTCCCATCTGGCGCCGGTTTCCTCTGTTGTCTCAAGAGTGTCTGAGACTCGGGGGGAGATAAGACCCCTTTTTGTCCCTATATTTCTTCTGGTGGCAGCATGACTGAGCAGTAACTCTTACATGTGTTTTTGGTTAAAGTTTGCTAATGTAAAGCTACTCTCAGCAATTATCGCTATCTTTGCACTATCAAACTAAAACAATCAAAATGCTATGGGAAAGAAAAGAGGTGGAAAACGATTGTCGAAGAAAGCCGTAGGCGAAGCCCTGCAGGGGCTGTTCACGGCCAGTCCTAACGAGACATTCTCGCTGAAACAGATATTCCGGGCGCTGAAGCTCGACACCCATCCGGCCAAGATGCTGGCCATCGACGAGCTGGAGGACATGTGCTGGGACGACTACCTGAGCAAGGTTGGCGAGGGCGAGTACCGGCTCAACACCAAGGGTCAGGTGCAGGAGGGCACCTTCCTGCGCAAGGCCAACGGCAAGAACACATTCCTGCCCGATGGCGGCGGCACGCCCATCTTCGTCTCGGAGCGCAACTCGATGTTTGCCCTCAGCGGCGACCGTGTGCGAGTGGCCATGATGGCACGCCGCCAGAAGCACATCAAGGAGGCTATGGTGACCGACATCCTGAGCCACAAGACCGACCAGGCCGTAGGCCGTCTGAAGGTGGAGAAAGACTATGCCTTCCTTATTACCGAGGGCAACATCTTCGTACACGACATCCTGATACCGAAGAAGAAGCTCAAGGGCGGCAAGGACGGCGAGAAGGCCGTGGTGAAAATCACGCAGTGGCCGTCGAAGGAGTCGAAGAATATTGTCGGCGAGGTCATTGACGTGCTGGGCAAGGAGGGCGACAACAATGTAGAGATGCACGCCATCCTGGCGCAGTATGGCCTGCCCTACAAATACCCCAAGGCCGTGGAGGAGGCCGCCAAGAAGATTGACCCCGGCATCACGCCCGAGGAAATCAGCCGCCGCGAGGACTTCCGCGAAGTGTTTACCTGCACCATCGACCCGAAGGACGCCAAGGACTTCGACGATGCGCTGTCGATACGGCAAATTGTAAATAGTAAATCGTCAAATAGTCAATTATATGAGGTCGGCGTCCATATTGCCGACGTGAGCCACTATGTGAAGGAGGGCACCATCATCGACAAGGAGGCGCAGAAGCGCGCCACGAGCGTCTACCTGGTTGACCGCACCATACCCATGCTGCCCGAGCACCTGTGTAACTTCATCTGCTCGCTCAGGCCCGACGAGGAGAAGCTATGTTACAGCGTTATCTTCGTCATGGACGACGAGGCCAACGTCAAGCAGTGGCACCTGGCCCATACCGTCATCCGCAGCGACCGCCGCTATGCCTACGAGGAGGTGCAGCAGCTGCTTGAGGACAACGGCGTGGTAGACGGCACCGGCCAGCCCGCACCGCCGGCCACGAAGAAGAATCCCTATAAAGGCGAGCATGCCGCCGAGCTCATCAAGCTCGACGCCCTGGCCAAGAAGCTGCGTGAGCGGAGGTTTAAGAACGGCTCGGTGAAGTTCGACCGCGAGGAGCTGCACTTCGACATCGACGAGACGGGGAAACCGACGCGCGCCTACTTCAAGAAGTCGAAAGACGCCAACAAGCTCATTGAGGAGTTTATGCTGCTGGCCAACCGCACCGTGGCCGAGAGCATCGGCGCAGCAAAAACAGTAAATAGTAAATCTGTAAATAGTAAATCCAAAAAGACTTTCGTCTACCGTATCCACGACCAGCCCGACCCCCAGAAGCTGGAGTCGCTGCGCCAGGTGGTGGCACCCTTCGGCTACAAGCTGAAGACCAGCGGCACCAAGGGCGCCATCTCGAAGTCGCTCAATGCCCTGATGGAAGAGGCCGAGGGCTCCAAGGAGCAGAAACTGATAGAGACCGTAGCCCTCAGGGCGATGATGAAAGCCAAATACTCTACCCACAACATTGGCCACTACGGCCTGGCCTTCGACTACTACACCCACTTCACGTCGCCCATCCGCCGCTATCCCGACACCATGGTGCACCGCCTGCTGACGAAATACCAAGCAGGCGGCCGCTCGGCCAACAAAGACCACTACGAGGAACTCTGCGAGCACAGCAGCGAGATGGAGCAGACGGCACAGAACGCCGAGCGCGACTCTATCAAGTATAAGATGGTAGAGTTTATGGGCGACAAGATTGGACAGTGCTTCGACGGCCATATCTCCGGCGTGCAGTCCTACGGCATCTACGTAGAGATTGACGAGAACCACTGCGAGGGGCTGGTGCCTATGCACGACCTGCGCGGCGACTACTACGAGTTCGACGAGGCTCACTACCAGCTCATTGGCCGTCGCCACCACTCCAAATACCAGCTTGGCGACCCCATCCGCATCAAGGTGGCGCGCGCCAACTTAGAGAAGCGCCAGCTCGACTTCACCCTGGCGGAAGAGTGAGAAAATTGAAAAATTGAAAAATTAAAAAAATAAAAGATTAAAATTGAAAAATTGGCTGCCGCCTGCTCCACTGCTGATGCCTGCCGTTGCCCTGACGGCAGGCATCGTCGTTGGCAACCGCTGGGGAGTGACTGCCACATGGTGGATGGTGCTCTTCGTTGCCATCGTGACTACCGTCGTGCTGTGGCGGTGGCCGTCGATGCAGTCGGCAGCACTGCTCTTGGCGGTAGCGGCATTAGGCGCCCTGAGGGCAGCTACCGTCAGCGAACGCCACCGCCGGGTGACGTGGCCCGACGGCTATGTCAGCTACGAGGCGGTCATCGTCGGCGAGACCGCTGAGAAGGCCAAGACCATTGCCGCCGACATCATCTTAGCCCGCGACGGGCGTAAGGTGAAATGTTATATTGCTAAAGATTCTGCCAGCCGCCGACTGCAGGTGGGCGACCGGTTGCGCCTACAGTCACGCATTACCAACAACAGCGACTGGCGGCGGGGCACCTTTGACTATCGCCGCTACCTGGAGATTAACGGCTTTGCGGGGCAGGCTTTTGTCAGCACCGATGACTGGCAGCTGCTATCCTCACCCGACGGCAACGCCCAGCCGACTGGCTCTGACAGCAACGCTTGGCAGGGGCTGAGCCTGTGGCAGCGGACGAAGCTGCGGTTCCTGACCGCTCGCCACCGCCTGCTGCAGCGCTACCGACAGACGGGAGCTGCCGACGACGAATACGCCGTGGTGGCGGCCATGACCCTGGGCGACAAGTCGGCCATGACGCAGGAGCTGAAAGAGGTCTACAGTGTCAGCGGCGCCTCTCACGTGCTGGCCCTCAGCGGTCTCCACTTGGGTATCATCTACGCCATGCTCTCAATCCTCGTCGTCAGCCGCCGCCTGCGCGGTGTGGCTCAGGGGCTTATCGTCATCGCTATCTGGGCTTTTGCCCTGCTCGTGGGACTGCCCACCAGCGTGGTGCGCGCGGCGGTGATGATCAGCGTCTTTGCACTGCTGTCGCTGGCTCATCGCAACCGCATGTCGCTCAACGCCCTGGCACTGGCGGCACTGCTGATACTTATTGTCAGTCCTGACAGCCTGTTCGACGTGGGTTTCCAACTGTCGTTCTGTGCCATGCTCGCCATCCTGCTGCTGCAGCCGCCCCTGGAGGGGCTTGTCAGCCAGCAGTTCCTACTCGACCACCCGCTGCTGCGCTGGGCGTGGGGGCTCGCCACGGTATCGGTGGCCGCACAGGTGGGCGTGGCGCCGCTCATAGCCTACTATTTCGAGCGGTTTGCCACTTACTTCCTGATTACCAACTTCATCGTCATCCCTGCGGCCACGGTTGTCCTCGCCCTGGCTATGGCCTCGCTGCTGATACCCGCCGTGGGCTCACTGCTCGTGGCCGTTGTCAAAGGGCTCAACGCCAGTCTCGGCTACATAGCCACTACCCTACCCCATGCCAGCATCGAGGGTCTGGCTCCCACAGCCCTACAGGTGGCTTTGACCTATGTCGTGATATTGTCTGTATATCTTATTATAAAGATTTATGCTAAACACGCTTGATATTCTCTCACTGGCCGTGGCTCTGGCCATGGACTGCTTCACGGTGAGCATCCTCAGCGGCGTCATCGTCGGGCGGCCCTTCAGCGCGCCCATCGTGCGCATGGCCACGCTCTTCGGACTCTTTCAGGGGCTCATGCCTCTGCTCGGATGGCTTGGCATAGCTTACTTCAGCCGCTACTTAGAGGCCGTCGACCACTGGATAGCCTTCCTGCTGCTGGCGTTTATAGGTGGGAAAATGGTGTGGGAATCGCTCCACGGCGACGACAGTCATCCGCCAACCTTCAACCCACTGCAGCTACGCACACAGCTGCTGTTAGCCGTGGCCACGAGCATCGACGCCTTGGCCGTAGGCATATCCATGGCCTGCATGGGCTATCGCCATGTAGCCCAACTATGGTGGCCAGTGGCGGTCATCGGTGCCGTGTCGTTGCTGCTAAGCCTGATAGGCTATGGCGTGGGCAAAAGGTTCGGGCGTGTTATCACCCACCGTCTGAAGCCCGAACTGCTTGGCGGCATCGTGCTTATATTAATAGGTGTCAAGGTGCTGGTCACCCACCTGCTGGGTTAGGCGTAGCCTGCTACTTACGCCGACTCATCTACTTGGCATTGGTTCGTTGTAGGCCTCGCGGGTCATCTCAACGGCTAAGGTCTGTCGGCGGAAATCACTGAACGACAAATACTTCAGCCCGCGATAGGGCCCGTCAGCGCCCCACGAGTTCTTCATCACGAAATATTTGTTGCCGCCGTCGTCGTGAGCCAGTCCCACGATGGCCATGGCGTGGCCGCGGCTCTCCCAGCAGACGCCGTGATGGCGGCGCACAGCGCCCACGGTCTTTGCCAGCAGCGTGTCGATGGGAATGTTCAGAAATCGGTTGTGCAGCCAATTGTCGGGCGCGTCAATGTCTATTTCCTCGTTGTAGGGCTTATGGCTGTTGCTCGTCAGCGCAAGATATTCGCCGGGGGCGCAGACGCTGCGCGCAAACTCATGGGGCGTATATTCTGCACCATAGAGAAACACAAACTGCGGCGGCGGCACGTCGGCCGTCCGCATGGCGTCGTAGCCCACGATGCCGTATTTCTGTATCAGCGACAGCAGTGTGGCGCCCATACCGCGACCGTTCTCGGGGGCCTGAGGCTCCTGCTTTATCTGATGCTCGATATAGGCTGGCGAGAGGTTCACGGAGTCGCCCCACCTGAGGTGCTCGGTCTCTATGGCTGCCAGCATGGCGTAAGCCCAGCAGAGCTGGCTCTGGCCTTGGTTCTTGACAGGGGTCATAGCGTTCATCACCTCGTGGCTGTAGTGTTTCGGCGGCTCCTGGCTGCAGCCGGCGGCCAGCAGCAGGACGATGAGTAGCCACAACACATTAACGCGGTACGGCTTGTGACGATTAAAGTTACTGAAACAAAAACACTGCTTCATGGGGTGGAGGTGTCAGCCCAATGTAATATTTTCCACCTCCACGGGCTCGTGGAGGAATATCTGTGCCTGCTCACGAAACTTCTCGGGGTTCTCGGTGGTCAGGTAGCGCACACCGCCCCCCCTTGAGCATCGTTGCTCTATAGGCTGATGACGCTGCAGATACTGCTGCAGGCTCTCGGCCACATACTCGCCCTGAGGCACCACGCGCACACCGTCGGGCAGATACTTCAAAATCTTGGGCATCAGCAGCGGGTAGTGGGTACAGCCCAGCACCAGACAGTCAATCTCAGGGTCGAGACGCATGATCTGGTCGATGCGCTTCTTCACGAAATAGTCGGCACCGGGGGAGTCGGCCTCATTATATTCTACCAGCGGCACCCAGAAGGGGCAGGCCACCCCCGACACCCGGATATCGGGCCACAGTTTGTGGATTTCCAGCGTATAGCTCTCACTGCGGATGGTACCTTCGGTAGCCAGTATGCCTACATGTCGGCTGCGGGTGAGGTGGCCTATGACCTCGGCCGTGGGGCGTATGACGCCCAGCACGCGGCGCTCGGGGTCCCACAGCGGCAGGTCGTGCTGCTGAATGGTGCGCAGGGCCTTGGCCGAGGCGGTATTACAGCCTAGGATGACCAGATGGCAACCCAGTTCGAAGAGGCGCTGTACGGCCTGACGCGTGAACTCATAGACCACGTCGAACGACCGCGGACCGTAGGGCGCGCGGGCGTTGTCGCCCAGATAGAGATAGTCGTACTGGGGCAGCAGCTGGCGTATGCCATGCAGGATGGTCAGCCCGCCGTAGCCGCTGTCGAATATGCCGATGGGGCCGGATTCACTGTTAACTTTCATTGCTCAACCTCTCAACGTCTCAACGTCTCAACACTCCTCGTCAGCCGCTGAATGACACGCTCGCTGACGTCGACCCCCATGGCCGGATGGACAAACGGCAAGGCGCCAGCGTCGGTATTCAGTATAAAGGCCAGCCCCTGCTCCAGGCCTATAGCCTCCAGCGTCTCGTTGAGCATCTGGCGCAGCGGCGCCATCGCCTCGGCCTCGGCCTGTTTTAACTGCTCGCGGCTCTCGGCCTTGAAGGCAAGGTTACGCTCCAGCAGGTCTTTCAGCTCCGTCTGGCGCTTGCGAAGGATAGTCTCGGGAAAATCGCGCTGACCCTGCAGAAACTCCTCATACTTGATGTTGAAGTCCTGAGTGACTCGCTGTAGCTCGGCGTCGTATTGTGCACGTAGTGCCTGTAGCTTCTGCTGCACCAGTGCATAATCAGGCATGGCGCGTAGCACCTGCTCATAACTGACGTATCCAAACTTCGATGTGGGTGTGGGCATGGACAGCGAGTCTGTCTGCGCAAAACTTGAAACGGCCATCATGGCTACCATGCACACCGTCAATAATCGTCTCTTCATGTTATACTCCCTTTTTGTTTGTGAGCGCAAAATTATAAAGTTTTCCATAGAATAAAGAATATTTTTACCTTTTTTATCTTTATGTCGATTCAATCGAAGAAAAAAAAACGTCAGACTCTTTTTTTATTCAAAAAATTCCTTTATCTTTGCACGCATAACAATAAATTTAATCATGAAAATACATTTGCTCTCTTCACTGGCACTCCTTTGTGCCGCTCCACTGTGGGCACAGCCCCGTCAGGAAATCGTACTCACCGATGGTTGGCAGTTCTATGCCGAGAGCAGCGACGCCGCTGCAGCAACCGCAGTTAACGCGGCCGGCACGAGCACGACCGCTGCCGCATTAGCCGGAAATTCAGCCGCCGTACCGGCTTGGCAGCCGGTGAGCATCCCCCACGACTGGGCCATCAGCGGACCGTTTGACAAGAAATGGGACCTGCAGGTGGTGCGCATCGAGCAAAATGGCGAGAAAGAGGCCACCGAGAAGAGCGGCCGCTCAGGCTCGCTGCCCTGGATAGGCCGCGGCCACTACAAGCGCACGCTGACCATCCCCGCCGGCTTCGACGGGCATGCCGAGCTGGTGTTCGACGGTGCCATGGCTGAGCCTACGGTGACCGTCAACGGCCAGAAGGCCGGCTACTGGGCTTACGGCTACAACGCTTTCCGCGTGGACATCACACCATATATCAAGACCACTGCCACGGCGGCCGGTGCCAAGACCGTGGACAACCTGCTGGAGGTAGACCTGCAGAACGTTGAGGAGAGTTCGCGCTGGTATCCCGGTGCCGGACTGTACCGCCCGGTGACGCTGGTACTCACGGGCCAACAGCGCCTCGACCGCTGGGGCACCTATTTCCGCACACTCGCCATCGACGGCCAGAAGGCTGAGGTGGAGGTGACGGCGAAAGCCATCAAGGCATGCTGCGAGCAGAAAGGTGCTGCTGAGGCCATTCAGACATGCGGCCACAGCGGCCCACTGGGCATCGAGGTGAGCTTGCTCAACGAAAAGGGACAGACCGTAGCCTCGGCGCACAACGATATTGACAAAGACGGGCAGGCATGCACCACGATGGAAGTCAAGAAACCGCAGCTGTGGACGCCCGAACAGCCTACGCTCTACCGGCTGCGCATACAGCTGATGGACAATGGCAAAACTATCGATGAAATCGAGGAAAAAGTAGGTTTGCGCACCGTCAGCGTCAGTGCCGATGGCGGTTTCCAGCTCAACGGCGTGACGCGCAAGCTGAAGGGTGTCTGCCTGCACCACGACCTGGGACCACTGGGCGCCGCCGTCAACAAGGCCGCACTCATACGCCAGATAAAGATTCTCAAGGACATGGGCTGCGACGCCATACGCACGGCTCACAACATGCCGAGCCAGATGCAGATGCAGGTGTGCGACTCGCTGGGCATGATGGTCATGGCCGAATCGTTCGACATGTGGGTCTATCCTAAGTGCAAGAACGGCTACGCCCGCTTCTTCAAGGAGTGGAGCGACAAGGATATGGAGAACCTCGTGCTGGCCCACCGCAACCACCCGAGCATCGTGATGTGGTCGATAGGCAACGAGATACCCGAGCAGGGCATGAAGGGCGGCACCGACATGGCGCGCCACCTGCAGGACATCTGCCACCGCCTGGATCCCTCGCGCCCCGTCACCCAGGGCATGGACCGCGCCGAGAGCGCCCTGAAGACCGGCTTTGCACAGGCCATGGACGTGCCGGGATTCAACTACCGCGTACACAAATACGAGAACAATATCAAGCAGCTGCCGCAGGGATTCCTCTTAGGCTCGGAGACGGCCTCGACGGTGAGCAGTCGCGGCGTGTATAAGTTCCCTGTCAAGGTGACCGACAACTCGCAGTACTCGTCGTGGGCCAAGAACTACGACCCCACGGCCATCAAGAAGGCCGACGGCCAGTGCTCGAGCTACGACGTGGAATACTGCTCATGGAGCAACCTGCCCGACGACGACTGGGTATGGCAGGACGACAAGCCGTGGGTCATCGGCGAGTTCGTGTGGACGGGCTTCGACTATCTGGGCGAGCCTACACCCTACGACGAATACTGGCCCTCGCGCAGCAGCTATTTCGGCATCTGCGACCTCGCCGGACTGCCCAAGGACCGCTACTACCT
>CAMHKU010000091.1 GCA_946185805.1 uncultured Prevotellaceae bacterium
TAGATGGTCTTGAAGTCGTCGCGCATGGAGATGACGTGGTAGCCGGCCTCGCGCCACTGCTGTCCGAGCTTGAGGGCTTTCTCGCGGTTGGCATGGTCGCGGGCGTCATCATCGGCAATGAGCATGAAGGCGGCAGTCTTGTATTTCTTATTGCTCAGCGCGTAGTTGTGCATGGAGCAGTCGCCGCCGCTGTTGCCGAACGACAGCACGGGCACTTTGCCAATCTCCTGCGAGATCTGAAGCACCTTGTTGGTCTTCAGGTTCTTGATGATGAGCTCGTCGGTGCGAATAAGGTCTTCCTCACGGCCCATGGTGTAGTTGACACCAGCCTCAGTGCCCTGGCTCGAGGATACTAGTTTTACGTCCATACCGATGACACGGTTGGGCTCGATACCGATAGACTCTGTCAGTGCACGGCAGATGAAGCGGTCGGAACCGCTGACAACGTAATAGGTGAATCCGTTGTCCTTCAGATAGTCGAAGACCTGAAGCATGGGCTTGTATAAACTCTGAGCATAGGTCATGCCTCTGAAGCCGTTGGCAGCCTGGGCTGCGTAAGACTTGGTGTAAGCGTCAAACTGTGCGAGCGTCATGCCGCTGTAGGCCTTTGCTGCTGCATAGGCGTGCTTCATGTCGAAGTGGTCGGGTAGCTTCTTGCCATTACGCACGAAATCGCGGATTTCCTGTGCCGTCTCCATCACGTCCTTAGGTGCCTGATAGGTGGGGTCGTCCAGTGCGCGGTATTCCAGCATGTTGTACTCAAAGTACGTGGGATAAAGTTCGCCTACGAATGTGCCGTCCATGTCGAATGTGGCGATGCGATCCTCTTCTTTGATGAAATTCGCCGAGGCGGGGTTGGTAACGTCCTTCACGTAGTCCTGAAGTGCCGTGAGCGCCTCGCACTGGTTCCATAGTGTGAAATATTCCTTGGAAGGCTGAATGGCTGTGGTGTCATCATCTTTACTGCAAGATGAGATTACAGGCAAGCTGCACAGGAGGGTTGCAGCTATCATCCAAATTTTAATTGCTTTCATTGTTGTTTGTTTAAGTTTTGTTTGCTTTCATTGCTCAGTTTTTAGAGGTGAAAGGTAAGAGAATACCTCATCTTCGAAAGTCGAGTCATTTATCATTTGTTATCTGTTCTGAGCCTCCGCCGAGGGCAATATACAGTGCGATGACGGCTTCGGCAGCATCATACATGTTCATGGCCTGAGATAGCTGTGCGTTGAGCAGCGACTCCTGCGCCGTGAGCACCTCAAGGTAGCTAGCCTTGCCGTTGTCCATCAGCTCGTGGGTGCCGCTATATGCTTCGCGGAGCACCTCCACCTGACGCACGTAGTAGCCGTTCTTCTCGCGTGCCGCCATGCAGTCGGCCATGGCCTCGTTGACCTGGTTGCCGGCATTGATGACTGTCTGCACGTACTTCTTCTGCAGGTCTTCCTCGGTGAGCAAGGCAATCTTCTTGTTGGCTGTCAGCTGGCCGCGGGCGAAGATGGGCTGCGTGAGCTGTCCGATGAAGGAGAGCAGTAGCTTGCCCGGGTTGATAATCTCGCCACCGCCGGAATTTGTCCATCCTGCAGAGCCGCTGAGGGTGATGCTGGGGAAGAAGGCGGCGCGTGCTGCCTGGGTGTTGTAGAAAGCCTCCTCCATGGCATGGTTGGCCATGCGGATGTCTGGACGCTTTTCGAGCATCATGGCCGGTACGCCAAGATGCAGATACTTGGTGTCGAACATTTTCTGAGCCTCGTCGCCCATAGCCTCTGCGTGGTGCAGGGTAGAGCTGCCCCACTGCTGGCGGTTGATATGCTGCGGCGTGACGGCCATAAGCTCGCAGATGGCATTCTCTACGGCGCGTATGTAGCGGCGGGTGTCTACAATCTGCGTCTTCACGTTCAGGTAGGAAGCCTCCATTTGGTTGACGGCGGTGCTGAAGGCCTTGCCGTTCTCCCAGAGTGCCTGCTCGGTGCTTAGTGACTCTTTCCACAGACCTTCTGTCTGTGTGAGAATTTCCAGCTGGCGGTCGAGCACTTGCAGTAGGAAATACTGCTGGGCGGTAGTAGAAATCAGGTTCACGCGCACGGTCTCCTGCTGCATCTGGGCCTGCAGGCGCACGGCCTTGGCGGCACGCTTCTTGTTGGTGATAGAGCCAAACACATCAATGTCCCATGACAGCTGCAGCGGCAGGTTATAGCTCTTTGTCCAGGGATTCTTGTCAAACTTGGCCAGTGTGCCCTGAGGGGCCAGACTCAGTGCCGGCAGGTAGGCCATCTTGGCAGCTTTCAGCGAGGCCTCGCTCTTCTCCACGGCGATTCGTGCGGAGTTGAGGTCGGTATTGTTGTCCAGCACTTGCTCGATGAGCTGCTGTAGTAGCGGGTCGGTGAAGAACTCCCGCCATGACATCGCAGAAATCGACTTAGCAGACCCTCCATCGGTCCCTCCCTGTGTGGGAGAATAGTAGGTACCATTGCCATCCATCTGAGTGCCGAAGACATCTGTGGGTGTCTCGGTCTTGTTCTCGTACTTATTATACAAGCCGCAGCCCGTGAGCATCAGGCTCACGGCTGCAGCGGTCATTATATTCTTTATTCTCATACTATTTTAATATCTGTGCGGTAGCAAATTCTTCACTTTTCACTCTTCACTTTTTACTTTCGGAGCCCCCTGGAATCGCTCGTGCAGTTTCTGGAACACGATGAAGAAGGCCGGTACGACGAAGAGCAGGGCCACGGTGCCGATGCTCATACCGCCGATGACGCCTAGGGCGAGGGCACGGTTACCGTTGGCACCGGCACCGCCCTCAATCACGAGGGGAACCATACCTATAATCATCGTGGCCACCGTCATCAGGATGGGTCGCAGACGCTCCTTGCAGGCCTCGAAGGCGGCATCGACGATGCTCAGACCCTGGGCGCGGCGCTCGGTGGCAAACTCGGTGATGAGAATGGCCGTCTTAGCCAGCAGACCTATGAGCATGATGACACCCGTCTGCAGGTAGATGTTGTTGTCCATACCCGGCAGGCCCAGCTGACTGCCTAAGAAGGCGAAGACGAAGGCACCCATCAGTCCGAAGGGCACGCTGAAGAGCACGGCCCACGGTGTGAACCATGAGTTGTAGAGCGAAGCCAGAATGAGATAGATCAGGATGGCGCAGATGACGTAGATGAGGGCTGTGGCATTGGAGCCGGCAGCCTCCTCCAGCTCTCGCGACATGCCGCTATACTCGTAGGTGGCTGTTGAGGGCATCACTTCCTTGAATACCTCGGCGATGACATTGTGAACGTCGCCCTCGGTATAGCCACTGTTGGGCGTCACATAGCAGGTGATGGCCTGCATCAGGTTGAAGTGCTCGATGTTGGCCGGGCCCACAATCTCCTTCAGGCTCACGAACTCAGAGATGGGCGCCATCTTGCCGCCATTCACCTGTACGAAGATGTTTTGCAGCGACTGCGGGTCGAGGCGGTAGTCGGGCGAGGCGGCAGCCATGATGCGGTAAACCTTACCAAACTGGTTGAAGTTGCCGATATAGGCGCCACCGCAGTATGCGCCAAGGGTGCTAAGTACTACTTCTGGTGTCACACCTGCACGGTTGCACTGGGCGGCATCTACATCCACCTGATATTTCGGGAAGCGCTCTGAGTAGGTTGTCATGGCGGACGATACTTCCGGTCGCTCCGATAGCTTGGTTAAGAAGCGCTCGGTGTGCTTGGCAAACTCCGAGAGGTTGCCGTCGCTTGGGTCTTCAACAATCAGGGTAATGTCATTACTCGTACCGTAACCGGGAATCTGAGGCATCTGGAAGGGTATCACCCTCAGGTTTTTAATCTCCTGACAGTCGAAGTAGAAACGGTAGTAAACGAGGTCTATCAGGTGGTTCATGCCAGGGCGGTCGTCCCAGTTCTTCAGGCGTACCACCATTGTGCCGTAGTTAGAACCGGCACCCGACAGCATACCGTAGCCACAGGTGATGGAGAAGCTCTCCAGTTCGGGAATCTTCTTCACCTTCTCCTCTACCTTCTTCACCATCTCACGCGTCTGCTGCAGCGTAGTACCCTCAGGTGCCTGAATCTCTGCCAGGAACACACCCTGGTCCTCCTGCGGCACGAGGCCTGAAGGCAGGCTCTTCATGAAGAACACCAGCAGTACGGCGGCCAGAGCCAGTAGGCTCCAGGCCAAGAGCGGGCGCTTGATAAACTTCTGAACGCTCTTGCTATACTTATTATATATAGCGCTGTAGCCGGCTTCGTAAGCTTTCTTGGTGTAATAGGTCAGGCCCTTGCCTTCCTTCTTGCCCTCCGTGGCGCGCATCATGATGGCGCAGAGAGCCGGGCAGAGCGTCAGGGCCGATATGCACGACAGACCGACGGACGAGGCAATGGTGACGCCGAACTGTGTGAAGAACGTTCCCGACGTGCCGGGCATGAACATCACGGGCACGAACACGGCCATGAACACCAACGTACACGAGACGACGGCCACCGACACCTCGTTCATGGCCTGACGGGTGGCCTCACGGGCATCGCTGATGCCGCCCTCCATCTTGGCCATGACGGCCTCGACCACCACGATGGCATCATCCACCACCGTACCGATAGCCAGCACTAGTGCGAACAGTGTGAGGATGTTGAGCGAGAAGCCTGCCAGCGAGACAATGGCGAAGGTGCCCAGCAGCGACACGATAATCGAGATTGAGGGGATGATGGTGGCCTTGATGTTCTGCAGGAAGATGAACACCACGAGCACCACGAGGATGATGGCGATGACGAGCGTCTCCACCACGTTGTGGATGGCGGCGAAGAGGAAGTCGTCGGAGGTCATCATGGTGACGAACTCCAGCCCGGCAGGCATCGTCTTCTTCACCTCCTCAAACATCTTGTTGATGCTGGCGTTCACCTGGGTGGCGTTGGCACCGGGAGCGGCGAACACCATGAAGAGGGCGCCCGGACGGTCCTGGATGTTTGACGTGAAGTTGTAGCTCATGGCTCCAATCTTCACCTCGGCCACGTCGCTCAGCTGCAACATGCCGCCACCGCTGGTGCGCAGCACGATGTCGTTGAACTCCTCGACGGTCTTGAGCGTGCCCTTGTACTGCATGTTGTACTGATAGGAGTTACCCGACTGCTCGCCGAGCGAGCCCACGGCGGCCACGAAACTCTGTCCGCCGATGGCGGCGAAAATGTCGTTGGGCGTCAGGCCGTACTGGGCCATGACGTCAGGCTTGAGCCAGATGCGCAGGGCGTAGGTATTACCAAGGCTCAGCACGTTACCTACGCCGGTGATACGCATCAGGCGCGGCTTGATGTTGATGTCCACATAGTTCGATACGAAGTCCTCGTTGTACTTGCCGTCGGCACTCTTCACGGCGAAGATTCTCAGAATATTGTTCTGGCGCTTCTCCACCTTCACGCCGACTTTGGTAACGTCGGCAGGCAGCAACGCCAGGGCGCCGCTCACACGGTTCTGCACGTTCACTGCCGCCATGTCGGCGTCGGTGCCCTGCTTGAAATAGACGTTGATTTCCACGTCGCCGTTCGACGATGCCTTAGAGGTGATGTAGGTCATGTCGGTCACACCGTTGACAGCCTCCTCCAGAGGCTGGATGACCGACTTCATCACCGTGTTCTCGTCTGCACCAGAGTAGCTGGTGGTTATCGACACCGTTGGCGGCGCGATGTCAGGATACTGCTCCACTGGCAGCGTGCTCATGGAGATGTAGCCCACCAGCGCTATCACTATTGAGATGGCGCATGCCATCACGTATTTATTTATAAATATATTGTTCTTCATATTTCGGAATATCGATATTACGTTATTACGAAATTACTTTTCACTCTTTACTTCCTCTTTCGGGAACAGCACCTTCATGCCCTCCGTCACGTTGTTGGCGCCGGTGGTGACAATCTGGTCGCCCTCGTTCAGGCCGCTGGTGATGATGAAGTCCTTGCCGTTGCTGGTGTCCTCAGTGGTCACTTCGACGGCCGTGGCCGTGCTGTCGGCCTTTACCTTATAGACCTGCGACTTGTCCTGCAGACGTACTATGGCGAACTGCGGAACAACTATTACGCTCTTCTCTGCAAACGACATGACGATGGTGCCCTGGATGCCCGAGTACAGATGTCCCTCGGGATTGGGGAACGACACCTTGGCGGTGAGCGAGCCCGTGGCGGCGTTGACCACACCCGAGAGGCTTACCACGCGACCCTTGTGAGGATACTCCGTGCCATTCTTCATGACAAACGTTGCTTCGGGCAGGTTGGCAATATACTTGTCAACCTCGTTGGCTTTCATGCCGCTCTGCACCAAGGCCTCGACAATGGCCTCCGTCACCGAGAACTCGGCATACATCGTGGTGTTGCCGCTGAGCATGGTCAGCTCGCTCATGGGTGACACCTGGTCGCCAGCGCGCACGGGAATCTCGCCGATGACGCCCGATACGGGAGCGCTGATGGTGCAGAAACCGAGCTCCACCTTGGCACGGTTGACGGCGGCACGGGCCTGAGCTACGGCCGCCTGCGCCTGCTTGTAGGAGTTCTCACTGTTGTTGAGCATGTAGCTGCTCACAATCTTTTTGTCAAAGAGATTTTTGTTTGACTCATACTCCAGCTTGGCAGAATTCTCCTGTGCCAGGGCGGCCTGCAGGTTGGCCTGAGCCGCTTCCAACTCCAGCTGCGCATTGCGCGAGTCGATGATGAAGAGCGTCTGCCCCTTCTTCACCTGCTGGCCTTCTGCCACGCAGATCTTCATCAACTGGCCGCTGACCTGGGGCGTGATAGTTACATCGTTCTGACCTTTCATTCTGGCACTGAACTTATAAGGCAGTTCAATGTCAGACTTCTTTACTGTCATCGTCTCGAATGACGACTGTGTCTCTTTGGGCATGTCTATTCCGCAAGAGGTTAACCCTACTGTCAGCGTGGCCATCGCCACGGCACATTTCATAGCACTTTTCTTTTTCATTGTTTACAATATTATTAATTTTCGATTTTCGATTTTCGATTTTCAATCTTCAATGTCCTAAAGCCGTATACCGATTGCCGTATTGACGAACCAGTCGTTTACATATCCTGTGGCGCTATTATGATGATAGCGGATGTTGTTGAACTGTCCGTAAGCATTGAAGAAATATCGGCCGAAGTTGTAGGTGAGTGATGCGCGGGCGTCGAAACCTATGCTCAAGCCGCTGTTGAAAGTCTGCTCGCCCGCAGGGGTTATGCGCACATTTTCATAATACCATTTATCCCAGTCCTCGTCGCTGATGTCAGTGCGCCAGAATGTGGGATCCGCCATCACCTCCTCAAGATTAGTAGTATAGCCGTAGGCTTTCAGCTTGTTGACAAAAGTGAGCATGGGCATGGCCATGACGTTGACGAGCAGCCCTTTGGCCGGCACCCAGTTGTAGGCATAGCCCGCGCCCACGCTGCCTTGCCAGAGTTTGACGCGTCCGAGGCCTTCCATTATATATACCAGGTCGCAGTTGGAGTCGGATGCATAATTGATATGCGTATAATTATACATCAGCCCTGCCATGAGCGACCCTGCCGACCGTCTCTGAATCACCGACTGGTCGTAGGCTGCTGCGTATGAGAACTTCTTTCCGTTGAACATATAGTAGCCGTCGGCCGTCACTGTTTTCACGCGGATGGGGTCGATGAGCACTGCATTGGCTATTTCCTCCGCTTGCTTCTCTGAAATGAGGTTACTTTCTATATTGACGGTCGGACGGCTGTTCTCAAACGTGTGTATGCGCACGTTGAGGCCAAAGGCTCCGCCGGTGGCGCCAAAAGTAAGAAGGCTGCCCTTGTCGCCGCCCACGTTTACCGTGTAGCCGATTCCATAGCCTCTATAGCCTGCCCACAGACCGATATGCTGTGAAGGGACGGTTCTGAGTTGCGTCCTGGCATCGTAGTATTCACCGGCGGCGGTACCATCGTTTTTCATGCTCACTATCGTTTGGCTCACATTGCCTCTCACGATGAGTTGCCAAGGGCGCGCCGGTGCATCGATATAGCGCCGGTCAACGCCCTTGACTGACATGGAGTCGAGCTTGGAACCCAACTTCATGGCAAATGAAATCAAGCCTTCCTGGGCCATCAGCACTGTACTCAGGCTAAGTCCTATCACTATCAGTAAGAACTTTGCGGCTTTCATCAATCTCTCACTTCTCACCTCCCATTTACAGGTTCACCAGGAACGACAGACCCAGTGTGACGTAGTTCATGTGCTTGCGGGTAGTGTACTCCCTGGGTTCGACACCAATGCCGTCGGCGTAATCGCCAGAGTCAATCGACAGTGCGGTGTCCATGAGGAAACCGGCTCCGGAGGTCAGGCCTTTCTGTACGAAGTGGAAGGGGTCGTACTTCGCCGTGAAGTTCTTGCGGGTGTAGTCGTAGTCGCAGAAGATACGCCAGGAGAAGTTTGACTTGTAGCGGTAGGTGAGCGAGAGGCCCGTGCCAAACGACGTTGACGACTTGGCACCGATGGTGAGGTATTCCCACTCGTCAGTCCATTTCTCGCCCGTGTTGTTGGGATACTGCAGGTTTGTCAGCGCTACGTCGGGGTCGCCGAAAGCATCCTTCTTTCCTGCGCGGTTGTCGAGCGTCAGTGTGTAGCTGATGTCCTTCATGTTACCCTCGGCATAGCCGTCGATGTCGAGCTCCTGTGTGATGGAGCGGCCGACGAGCGCCTTGGTGCCTAAGGAGAAGTGTGAGCTGAGAGGCAGGTTGAAGTAGACGCCGACAGAGCCTGTGAACTCGGTAATGTGGTCGCTCTTCACAATGCCGTAGCTGTTGGTGACGGGGGCGTTCGCCTGATAGGTGCTGCTTTCCGGATCAGTCCCATAGCCCACCTTGTTGAGGAAAGTATTCAGGTTCTGGTATTGCACGTCCTCGCTGGTTCCAGCCAGATAATCGGCAGGGTATGCCGACTGATAGTGTGGCTGCAACGACTGCCAGGCAAAGATGTCCTCAACGGCTACGTAATTGGCGAAGTCGCCGAAATCCTTGGCTGACTGTGCTCTCACCCTGAGGCGTCCGCCCACGCCCACGTACTTGTTGAAGAAGTAGGCTCCCTCGGCATCTACCACCGTGGCGGCGCGGAACTTCAGACCTACCGTCTCGCCCTCACTCTCAAACTCCAGGTCCTTGCCGCCCAGGCCCACGCCCATCGAGATGCTGAAGAACGAGGGCTTTTCGTTGTCAAGTTTCAGGTCGTTGCGCAGCAGGCCGCGCTCCTTGAACAGCAGGTCGCACAGCGCGTAGCCCAGCTCTGTAGACATGATACCGATACCGGCACCCGACATGACGTCGCTGATCCAGTGGCGGTTATTGAGCACACGCATCACACCCGTTGCCGTGGCCACGCCGTAGCCGGCTACCGACCACCAGGGCGAGCGCGTCAAGCCGTATTCCTTGTGCAGCAGCGAAGCGCCGACGAAGGCTGTGGCCGTATGTCCCGAGGGCCATGAGTTGGCCGAGCTGCCGTCGGGGCGCATCTCCTTGGCGGTGTACTTGATGCCGTTGACGAATCCAGCCATGATGGCATACGACATACCGGCGCTGGCCAGCAGGCGGGGCCAGTCGCTGCGGCCTTCGTAGCCGCCGAGCTTCAGTGCCACCACTGCGGCGGGGCCGAAGAACTGAGTGTAGTCGTCAATGCCCGTCTTGAAGTCGGTCAGCAGCTGCGTGTTCTTCTTACCGCCCTGCTCGGCCTGCGCATTGACGCGGAACATGGCTTTGTCGCCCTTGATGGCCCAGCCGGCGGCGAACAGGGGAATACCTACGAAAGTCATGTCGTCGATGAAGCGGTAGGCCTTGACGCCGGGGTTGGTCCTTTGCTTGAAGAAGTTGAAGTCGGGCTTCCACTTGTCGCCCATTTCAATGTTGCCGGTGAGCGGCATAACCGACGGCTCGAGCAGTTTTTTCGTACTTTGCTCGGCAAGTGTCTTTTGGTCGAGCTCGGCTTTCATCTCTGGTACTTCGAGCTTCAGGGGCTCCATGTCGCGATAATTTTCTGCGTTGGCCTGAACTGTCAAGCCAATGGCGAGTAGGGTAAAAATACGTCTAATACTCATGTTATTTTAAATTTTGTTATTTGTTATGGGCGTTTTATAATTCCTTCAGCGTTATCATGGCTTGGGCGACCTTCAGGTTCTGTACCAGACAATCGACTGCACCAGTTTCAGCCAGTTTCTTGGCATCCAGTATTATGGCAGAGATTTCAGCCGTGAAGACCGTATGGTCGTGCCAAGTTGATGCAGAATCGTTGGTCATCATCTGTTTTCTTTTGAATTCCGCCGCAAAGATACTAAAAAAAAGTGAATTAACCTAAAATCCGCAGATAATTTTTCGAGTGTCTGATTTAGCCCTTGCTTGTGACGATTCTGTCTGACTCTGGGCTTAGAATCGCTTGACATGACTTGTATGCAGACACCTTCCCCTTACCCCGTAAGGTCGAGAGGCTTTGACCTAAGCAG
>CAMHKU010000092.1 GCA_946185805.1 uncultured Prevotellaceae bacterium
GGAGTTCGGCTACGACGACTACACCGAGAACGACAAGCGATTCTGGGGTCTTACCACCTATTATATTAAAAACGTGCCCCCCGGTGACTACCAGAACATGCCGGTGGTTCGTCTGACAGACACCTCCCGCCACCGTTTCCGCAATACTAACACCGTGAACTACGACTTCAAGAAGATTCTCAAGAGTGAAGACCACTCGCTGAACTTGCTGGTTGGCCATGAGTGGGTAATCACCAAGAAGCACGCCGACGAGGACGAGGTTCACGGACTGCCGAAAGACTTCACCTCAGACACCGCCTGGCGCCTCTCCAACGAGGGTAAGTTTAAGTTTACCATCAACGACTACATCAGCGCCGACGACAAGCTGCTCTCGTGGTTTGGCCGTCTGAACTATAACTTCCAGGACAAGTACCTGCTCAGCGCCACATTCCGCGCCGACGGTAGCTCAAAGTTCTCGAAGGGTAACCGCTGGGGATATTTCCCCTCAGTAGCTTTGGCTTGGCGTATCTCCTCGGAGAAATTTATGGAAAGCACAAAGGGATGGCTCGACGACCTGAAACTGCGTTTCAGCTTTGGTACCGCCGGTAACAACAACATTCCCGTAGGACAGCTGGTGCAGACCTATGAGTCGAAGAGCACCACATGGGTGAGCGGCATCTCCAACTACTGGGCACCCAACAAGACGATGGCCAACCCTGACCTGAAGTGGGAGACCACCATCACCCGTAACCTCGGCCTGGACTTCACCCTCTTCGGCGGCAAGGTCAACGGTAACATCGAAGGCTATATCAACACCACCAAGGACCTGCTCATTCAGTTCCCCACCGGCGGAACGGGCTACGACAACCAGTATCGCAACATGGGTGAGACTGAGAACAAGGGTATCGAGGTAAGCCTCACCTGGCACGTCATCAACAAGAAGAACTGGGGCATCGACCTCGGCGCCAACCTCAGTGCCAACAAGAACAAGGTGAAAGACCTGGGCAGCATGAAGGACTTCGGATGGAACTCTAACTGGGCTTCTACCGAAATCGGCAACGACTACTCCATCGCCGTGGGCCAGGCTCTGGGTACCATCATCGGCTACAAGCTTGAAGGTTCGGGCCGCTACGAAGTCAGCGACTTTGAGCGCTACGACGAGAAGGAGGGCTGGATACTGAAGGCTGGCGTACCCAACGACAAAGACGTCATCAAGTACAATCCCCGTCCCGGTTCGCTCAAGCTACAGGATGTTGACGGCGACGGCAACGTAGACTATGAGCACGACACACAGGTCATCGGCGACGTGAACCCCAGCATCTTCGGCGGATTCAACATCAGCGCCCATGCCTTCGGCTTCGACCTCAGCGGTGCATTCAACTACAGTGTCGGCAACAAGGTTTACAATGCCAACAAGATTGAGTACACCTCTACCGGTAAGTATCAGTATCGCAGTATGGCCACCGAGATGGCTGCCGGCTCGCGCTGGACCAACCTCGACCCCGAGACGGGTCTGCTGACCAACGACCCCGCCCGCTTGACTCAGCTCAACGCCAACACCAGCATGTGGTCGCCCTATATCGGACAGATGGTGCTCACTGACTGGGCCGTGGAGAGCGCCTCGTTCCTGCGACTGAACACCCTGTCGCTGGGATACACCATTCCCGAAAAGATTGTCAAGCGTGCCGGACTCTCCAGCCTGCGCTTCTACGTCACAGCATATAATGTGTTTACCATCACCAACTACAGCGGATTCGACCCCGAGTCTGACTGCTACCGCAAGACGGCGCTTACGCCTGCTGTCGACCACTCCGGTTATCCCAAGAGCCGTCAGTTTGTTGTTGGCTTGAATTTGAATTTCTAAAATGAAGGAGGAACATATAATGAAAAACTATATTAAACTGTCTATTGTTTCAATGTCGCTCGTGGCAATGACCTCGTGCGATATGGATGCACCCTCAATCTCTGCCCTCGACGAGTCGACGGTATTCTCTACCTACTCGCTGGCAGAGTCGGAAGTGATGTCTATCCACGTGTCTTTCGGCGAGACCAACTCTTACCGTGGACGATTCCTGCCCTACTACGGCGTCAACACCGACGTGGAATGGGGTAACCGACCAAGCTATGCCGACCGCACCAGCGACAAGCAGAGCCTGTGGAACTATGCCACCAAGCCCGGCAATGGTCAGATGAACACCACCAACAATGCCTACGCCAAGTTCTATGAGGGCATTGAGCGCGCCAACCTCGCCATCAAAGGCATCCGCCAGTATGGCAATATTGAGAGCAACCCCGATATGGCTCACCTGCTGGGCGAGACGCTCACACTGCGCGCCGTCATCTATAACGACCTGATCAAGGCCTGGGGCGACGTGCCTGCACGATTCGAACCCAACAACAGCGACAACATGTATCTTGGCCGCACCAACCGCGACGTCATCTACAAGCAGCTGCTGGCCGACCTTGAAGAGGCTGAGAAATACTGCTACTGGGCTAACGAAAACAAGATTACCAAGACCACGGAGCGCGTCAGCAAGGACTTCGTCAAGGGTCTGCGCGCACGCCTGGCACTCTATGCCGGCGGCTACGGCCTGCGTGGCGACGGCTACCGCCGCTCTAAGGATGCCGACCTGGCTCCGGAGAAGATGTATGAGATTGCCCGCAAAGAGTGCGAAGAGGTGATAGCCCACGGCTCCACGAAGCTCGGCACCTTTAAGGAGAACTTCACCAAGCTCTGCGAAGACAACACCACCGCCGGTGGCGAGAGCCTTTGGGAGATTCCTTTCTCCGACGGTCGTGGACGCGTGCTCTACACATGGGGCGTGAAGCACCAGAAAGCCGACCAATATACGGCTCAGGCTCAGGGTGGTGTCAACCGCGCCGTGCCTACCCTTTTCTACGACTACGATGTTGACGACGTACGTCGCGACGTAACCGTCGTACCTTACCAGTGGAGCTCGGATCTGGTCAACGGCAACGCTCATGTTGAACTGACTGCCATCCACCAGATGTGCTTCGGCAAGCTGCGCTACGAGTGGATGAAGCGTATCGTTACCTCTACCAACGACGATGGTATCAACTGGCAGTACATGCGTCTGGCCGATGTCTATCTGATGGCTGCCGAGGCCGAGAACGAGCTGGGTAACACCTCTGCTGCCTGGAACTATATGCAGCCCGTGCTGGCTCGCGCACTGCCCGCCGACAAGGTGAGCGCACTGCAGGCCAAATACACTGCCGGCCAGCAGGCTTTCCGCGAGGGTATCTACGACCAGCGCGCACTGGAGTTCGCCGGCGAGGCTCTGCGTAAGGCCGACCTCGTGCGATGGGGTAACATCGACCAAAAGATGGCCGAAGCCAAAGAGAAACTCAGACGCTTAGCCAACCGCACCGGCGAATACGAGGGGCTGCCCGACAAGGTGTACCTCTATCCCTCGGAGGACAAGGACGACATCCGGATCTACGGCATGAACAAGGGTGAGGACGACAAGGCCGTCATCGAGACCCTTACAGACTATGCCAGCAAGAACTGGTTTGTGTCCAACGACGCCAACACCATTACCGACGACATCATCGATGGTCTCTATATCAATCAGCCCAGCATGAACTGCCTGTGGCCTATCTGGCAGACATTCATCGACACCAGCAACCAGATGCTGAACAACGATGGCAACTATGGCCAGCTGTCTGACTAATCAAACAATCAAGGACAACAACATGAAAAAGATATTCAAATATTCACTCATGCTGGGCGCGGCCACCGTGGCCTTAGCATCGTGCAGCGAACCCGACGACGAGATTACCAGCGCCACGTATGCACGCAATTTCTCTCCCGTCAATGTAGAGGCCCGCGTCTCTAACAAGACCAACGTGCGCCTGTCATGGGCAGCAGTAGAGGGAGCAACAAGTTATAACATCGAGGTGTTTGCCAATGACAGCCTGACTTTTGCCGGCACTGCCGCCAAAACGTTTACAGGCATTACGGCCTCACCTTACACCGTCACTGGCCTGGAGGGTGAGACACAGTATTCGTTCCGCATTCAGGCTGTGACCGATGGCAACGAAAGCCGCAACTCCAAGTGGAGCGGCGTGTATGCCAAGACCGAGGCCGAGCAGATTATGAAGAGCGTAGCCGAGGAAGACATCAAGGGAACCTCTGTCACCCTGCGTTGGGAGGCTGGTCAGGCTGCCGCCACTATCACGCTCACTGGCGGCGCTGAGCCTGTCGTCTATAACATCACCGCTGCCGACATTGCCGCCGGCGCTGCTACCATCACGGGGCTGACACCGGAAACGAGCTACAAGGCTATAATGACTGCCGCCTCGGGCAAGACTCGCGGCAACGCCAGCTTCAAGACCAGCATCGAACTGGCCGAGAACGACATCCTTGTGAAAGCCGGCTCTGACATTGCTCAGGCCATTAAGGACGCCCCCGAAGGCTATCGACTCATTATCGAGCCAGGCGAGTATGGCATCTCTAAGGGTGGCGACGAGCCTGCTGAGTTCGGTGGTTCTGTCAAGGTTAGCAAGAAGCTAAGCATCAAGGGTCTGCGTCAGGCCGACCACCCCATTATCAAGGGACGTATCGAAGTAGAGGCCGACCTTGACATTGACCAGGTGAGCTTCGATGGTACTGGCACCGACGGCGGACAGGCATTCAACTTCACAGGCGAAGCCAACATCGACCACCTGACCATCACGAATAGCGAGATTACCAACTACACCAAGGGCTGTATCTACATCAACAAGCCCATCGTAGTAAACAGCATCACCATTGACAACTGTATCATCAGCAATATCGAGTGTTCTGGTGGCGACTTCTTCGATAGCCGCGCCGGTGGTTACAACAGCTTCACGCTGACAAACTCTACCATTTACAATTCGGCAGCCAAGCGCGATGTCTTCCGTATGGACGATGCTTCAGGCAATGTCAGCGCTACGCCTGTCATCAAGGTTGACCACTGCACGTTCAGCGGAGTAGGTAACGGCGCTGCCAACTACCGATTCTTCTATGTACGTTTCGCCGGCAACAAGATTACCTTCACCAACAACCTTGTTTGCGACTTCAACAACAAGCGTGGTTTCGCCAACCAGAGCAGCACCGACGCCGAGCCTACGCTCGCGGGCAACTACTATTGGAACACGCAGAACCTCATCTCGATTGCCGACGGCAACACCGAGAAGATTACATGGTTCGACGCCGATGGTAAGACTGCTGACCCGCTGTTTGCCGATGCTGCCAAGGGTGACTTCACCATTACCAATGAAGACGTGAAGGCTGCCAAGGTCGGTGACCCGCGCTGGTATTAAACCCTTTGAAATGACTTACAAATCCCTATTTAGCATTGCCGCGCTGACAACAGTCAGTGCGGCAATGTTTGCTCAAAAGAATCTGTCGGCAACAACCATTTCCCCCATGACCGGCATGGAGGCGACTGTTGAAACGGTCACAGTATTCTCACCCACAGACGCTACCGACCACTACGCCAACGGCGTGGTGATGACAGCCTTCAAGGGTGACCTGTACTGCATGTGGCAGAGTTCGCCTACCGATGAAGACAGCGACGACACATGGGTAGCCTACAGCCGCAGCCAAGACGGCGGTCAAACATGGACAACACCCATAGCATTGGCACTGCCTACAGACACCGCCTACTGCACATCAGGCGGATGGCGAGTGTTCGGAGATACCCTGCTTGCCTATATTGACATTTGGCCAAAACACCTGAAGCCCCGTGGCGGCTATACTTACTATATCATTAGCAGAGACGGCAGCCGATGGAGCCAGCCACTACCTGTACTGATGGCTGACGGCCAACCGATGAAGGGTGTGTTGGAGCAAGACCCCTACTCCACTGCTTGCGGACGGATAGTTGGTGCCAGCCACTTCCAGCCAGGGCTACATGTCTGCCCTGTTTATACCGATGACCTTACTGGCCGCACAGGATGGCGGCGAGCAACCTTCAACTGTGAAGACCGCGGAGACCAGTCACGATGTCTGGAGCCGAGCCAGTACACGGCTTCTGACGGTACTCTCATCATGCTTTTCCGTGACCAAGGAGCCAGCTTCCGCAAAATGCTCGCTCTGAGCCGCGACCATGGACAGTCATGGACCACACCCGTTGTCACCTCCCTGACCGACGCCCGCACGAAGCAGTGTGCCGGCAACCTGCCCGACGGCACGGCCTTCATGGTCAGTTGCCCATCGGGTAAGAAGCAGCGATGGCCACTGGTGCTCCAGCTCAGCCTCGACGGCTACACCTTCAACCGGCGTATCCTGTTACGCAGCGGCAACGGTTCCGACCTGCCACCCCGTCGCTACGAAGGCAAGGCCAAGACCTTAGGGTTCAGCTACCCCAAAGCCTTCTGCTATAACGGATGGCTGTACGTGAGCTACTCTACAAACAAAGAAATTGTTCAATACACCCGAATTAAACTATGAAGACATCTGTTTTAACTTTTCACCAGCAATAAACTATGAAGACAACGTTATTAGCATTACTTTTAGCAACAAGCATGACTGGCCACGCCCAGCAGCTACCCTACCAGAACCCGCAACTGACGGCCGAGCAGCGTGCCGACGACCTGCTGACGCGCCTTTCGGTTGACGAGAAAGTTAGCCTCATGATGGACCAGTCGCCCGCCATTCCCCGCTTAGGCATTCCGCGGTTCCACTGGTGGAGCGAGGCTCTCCACGGCGTCGGGCGCAATGGCTTTGCCACCGTCTTTCCCATCACTATGGCCATGGCGGCCTCCTGGGACGACGCCCTCGTCCACCAGGTGTTTACCGCCGTCAGCGACGAGGCGCGCGCCAAGCATCAGCAGGCAAAAGCTTCGGGCGACATCAAGCGCTATCAGGGTCTGTCGTTCTGGACGCCCAACATCAACATCTTCCGCGACCCGCGCTGGGGCCGCGGCCAGGAGACCTACGGCGAAGACCCGCTGCTGACGGCCAAGATGGGCCTTGCCGTCGTTCGCGGACTGCAAGGCTATACCTACGAAGGCAAGCCACTATCAGCCAACACCCAACAACCATCACCCAACACCCAGCCCCACTACCAGAAGCTGCTGGCCTGCGCCAAGCACTTCGCCGTACATAGCGGCCCGGAGTGGAACCGCCACGAGTTCAACATTGAGCAGCTGCCCGAGCGCGACCTCTGGGAAACCTATCTGCCGGCTTTCAAGGTACTGGTGCAAGAGGGGCAGGTGGCCGAGGTGATGTGCGCCTACCAGCGCATCGACGGCCAGCCCTGTTGTGCACAGAGCCGCTACGAGCAGCAAATCCTGCGCGACGAGTGGGGCTTTCAGGGGCTTATCA
Source organism: uncultured Prevotellaceae bacterium (assembly GCA_946185805.1). GTDB lineage: Bacteria > Bacteroidota > Bacteroidia > Bacteroidales > Bacteroidaceae > Prevotella. The sequence goes on from CAMHKU010000092.1 coordinate 7,295, forward strand.
CCAGCGACTGCGGCGCCATCCGCGACTTCCTGCTCCGCTGGCACAATGTTGCCAAAGATGCTGCCGAAGCATCGGCCAAGGCTGTGCTCAGCGGCACCGACGTGGAATGCGGCTCAGAGTATAAGCACCTGCCGGAGGCCGTCCGCCGTGGCGACATCAAGGAGGCCGACCTCGACCGCTCGCTGCGGCGACTGCTTATAGCACGCTTCCGCATAGGCGACATGGACAGCGACGCCCTCGTGCCGTGGACAAAGATACCTGCCAGTGTCATCGCCTCAGAGCAGCACAAGGAGCTGGCCTACCGCATGGCGCAGAAGAGCATCGTGCTGCTGAAGAACAATGGAGTACTACCACTTGTAAATAATCAACTGTCCAATGGTCAATTGTCCAATGGTCAATTGTCCAATAGTAAATTGTCCAATAGTAAAATAGCCATGGTAGGGCCTAACGCTAACGACTCTATCATGATGTGGGGCAACTACACCGGCGACGCCACCCACACTGTCACCGCCCTGGAAGGTATACGCCAGAAGATTTCAACTCTTACCTCTTCCCTCTCGACCATCAAGTACATCCCCGCCTGCGGACTGACGCGCAACGAGGTGTATGAAAGCCGCTACAGCGAGCTACGCTCGCCCCTCGGCCCGCAAGGCATGCAGGCCGCCTTCTTCAACAACATCGACCTCAAGGGCACGCCCGTAGCCACGGTGACACTCAGCCAGGGCCTGCACCTGAGCAACGGCGGCAATACCGTCTTTGCCCCCGGCGTCAACCTTGAGAATATCTCGGCCCGCATAGACGGCACATTCGTACCCACCCGCGACGAGACAGTCATTCTCAACATCAGCGGCGACGACATGGTGCGCCTCATCGTCGACGGCGACACGCTGGTTAACATGTGGAAGGTGCGCCACCGTGTGCAGGGCGAGAAGCACGAGCTCAGCGTCAAGGCCGGCCGCCACTACCGCATACAGATAGACTACGGCCAGGCCAATGGCTACGGCGCCCTAAACTTCGACATCGAGCATAAGACGGCACCCACCCGCGAACAGCTGCTGGCACAGGTGGGCGATGCCGAGACCATCATCTTCGTGGGCGGTATCTCCCCGGCCTTGGAAGGCGAGGAGATGACGGTCAACGAACCGGGATTCAAGGGTGGCGACCGCACCGACATCGAGCTGCCACAGGCCCAACGCAACGTGCTGCGATGGCTCCACGAGGCTGGCAAGAAGGTGGTGTTCGTCAACTGTTCCGGCGGCGCCATGGGCTTGGAGCCGGAGCTGGAGACCTGCGACGCCATCGTGCAGTGGTGGTACGACGGTGAGCAGGGCGGCCGTGCACTGGCCGATGTGCTCTTTGGCGACTACAACCCTTCGGGCAAGCTGCCCGTAACGTTCTACAAGAATGTAGGCGAACTGCCCGACTTCCTCGACTACACCATGAAGGGTCGCACCTACCGCTATTACCAAGGGCAGGCAACGTTCCCCTTCGGCCACGGTCTGTCGTACACTACCTTTGAATACGACAAGCCCGTCTATAAGAACGGTCGGGTGAGCGTCCGCGTGAAGAATACCGGCAACCGCGATGGCTTGGAGACCGTACAAGTATACTTCCGCCGCCTGGCCGACAAGGAAGGTCCACAGAAGACGCTCTGTGCCTACCGCCAGGTGGAGCTCAAGGCCGGCCAGCAGCAGACGGTCGCCATCGACGTGCCCCGCCAGTCGCTGGAAAGCTGGGATCAGCAGACCAACACCATGCGCGTAGTTCCGGGAAAATACGAACTGATGACGGGTTCCAGCAGTGCCGACGACCAGCTGACGAAGATTCTCGTCAATATCAAATAGCCAAGAAAGCGTATCAAATACGCTCCGCGCCATTAACAAAAACAAATTAAAACCACAAAAACATAATAAAACAATTTCTTATTGTTGCTTTATAGGTTTTATCAGGTTTTAATTTGTTTTTGTTTGACACGCTTTAGCGTAAAACCTTATTGTAACACAACCTCCAGATTTACAGCCCCAGCGGATTGACGGCCGAGTAGGCCTGCTTCACCCGCTGCTCAATACCCTCTGCCGAATATTCGCCGCTGACGTCGGCCAGAGCCTGTGGGTCGAGTTCCAGCACCTTCTGCATGTCGGTCTCAGCACCGGCCTTGTCGCCGGCGTTATACTTCAGCTGTCCGCGCTCACGGTAGGCATCGATGGCAAAGGGATTCACCTCGATCACGATGTCGTAGGCCTTCAGGGCGCGCTCGGTGTTACCTCTGATAGCCTCAATACGCGCCTTGAGCATGAGCACATCCTCATGGGCGCCCACCTTGTCCAACAGCCACAGGGCGTCAACATCGGCAGCGTCGGTCTCGCCCATGCCCAGCAGCGTCTGTCCGCGTAGCAGGTAGGCATCGGCATAGTCGGCCTTCAGCTGCACAGCCTTCGTAAGCATGGCGATACACCCTATGAGGTTCTGCTGTCCCTTATAGGCCTGGGCATAGAGGTAATAGGTCTGAGGCACATCGGGCTGCAGCTGCAGCGACTTCTGACAGGCGGCGGCCATCAGCTTGTAATCGCCCTCGGCATAGGCCACCTGAGCGATGCGCATCTGGATAAGGGCATTGTCGGGCTCTGCCTGTGCCAGTATATCCAACTCTTTCAGCGCTCCCTGGGAGTCACCCTTCCGCAACAGGGCCTGCGACAGGTAGTCGTGCGTCTCCAGGTCGTCCTTCAGCTTCAGGGCCTCGGTAAAACACTTCACGGCATAGTCCACCTGGCCTATCTTCATGGCCTTCACGCCGTCATACTTCAGCAGGTCAAATTGCTTGCGCTGCTGCTCCTTTTTCTCTTCTTCGGGCGACAAATCCTTGCCGCCAAACAATAAACTAAAAAATCCCATATTCTTCTTATTAGATTTATTCAAGTTTCGCATTCGCTCAACTTTCGGAGTTAGAAGGAGTTATCGGCCTTT
>CAMHKU010000093.1 GCA_946185805.1 uncultured Prevotellaceae bacterium
TCCTTCTAACTCCTTCTAACTCCGAAAGTTGAGCGAATGCGAAACTTGAATTAAAAGATTAGAAAATAAAAAAAGAAAATTAGCGAAAGATAGAGAAAGATATGATAGGGAGTGATAAAAAAGGTAAATATTTTGCGTATGTTGATATAAATATGTAATTTTGCGGGCGTATTCAGAAGAACAACCATTGACTATGACATACATCACCATTATATTGTCAACCTACAATCACGAGACAACCATAGGGCCGTGTCTGGAGTCGATTATTGCCCAGGAGAATGCCGACCTGATGATGGAGTGTATCATTGTTGACGACTGCTCTACGGACAATACGCTGGCAGTCATCCGCAGGCAGGTGGGAGGGTATAAGGGTAATATCAGTTTCCGTATTTTCCGCCATCAGAGTCATCACGGCCTGGCACGGACGCGCAACACCGGCCTGGAGCGTGCACAGGGCTATTATGTGCTCTTTGTCAATGGTGCCGACCGTCTGCGTCCGGAATGTATAGACACTTATATGGTCACCCTGATGCGCCACTGGGATGCTGACGTCATTGTGGGCAATGCCTTTCTAACATCGCTCAACCGTAATATCTTCAGCCAGCTTACCAGTGCACGCGTGCTGCGAGGACGGGGTGTAGTGATAGCCCACGAGATGCTGCGCAGCCATCTTTATCTTTATGCCAACAACAAGCTGGTGCGCCGTGAGCTGCTGACCGCCAGCCAGATTAGTTTTGACGAGCATTTAGACTTCTGCGACATCCAATGGGCCTTTGCGCTCTTTGCGGCTGTAGGCTCCGTGGTGCTGATGCCCGACATCACGTATGAGTATGGTAAGCGCGAAAACAGCTCTATCGGCCAGACGGAGAAGAACGTCAACGCTCTGCTTAACAGCTATCTGGCTACCAGCGAGCATCTGCTCGACACGGCTCCCCGTCCTGAGAGCGACGATGGAGGGTATTATCAGGCTCATCAGCTGTTTATATTTGCTCTGCTGTCGCATGCCAGCCGTTTGACCGAGGAGTTTAATGTCAACAGCCAGGTGAAGCGAGGACTCAGTGCCGTGCAGTCGCGCCTGCTGTCACAGACGAAGAACGACGGTCAGAAGATGCTCTACCTGTTCTTCAAGCAAGAGGGGTCTGTGATTAGCGGGCTGTTTAAGAATAGCTCCTTCCGCAACTATCGTCAAACCATCAGCGAGATGATGGCCTTGCTCGATGTGCTGGTGGGGCGTTAAAGGGGAGAGCGTGGTACCTTCCGCTAAGAGATTCCGCAGGTCTACCCTCACTTCTTGCGTACTTTCGGTAGCAAGCGTCCTTCGGCCGAGCGGTAGGGAAGGGGCGGTGATGGGGTTAGTAACTTATTTATATAGAAATCAGTATGGAAAAACTATTAGAACTATATACACAGTGGAGTGGGACAGAGCCCGCGAGTGTTGAGCAGCTGCCGGGAGCAGGCAGCAACCGTGCATACTATCGGTTTTATGCCGCCGACGGTAGCAGTGTGATAGGCTGTATAGGCACCAGCCGCGATGAGAACCACGCCTTCGTCTACTTAGCGCGCCACTTTACCAGGCGTCGGCTGCCCGTGCCACAGATATTAGCCGTTAGCGACGACGAGCTGCGCTACCTGCAGTCCGACTTAGGGCGTCAGTCGCTGTTCGACGCCATCCGCGGCGGTCGCGAGGCTGGGGGCCGCTACACATTGGCCGAGCAGGAACTGCTGAGGAAGACCATCCGTGAGTTGCCCAACATCCAAGTGCGGGGAGCTCGCGAACTGGACTTCACCAACTGCTACCCACAGCCGGCGTTTGACACTGATTCTGTGTTGTTTGACCTCAATTACTTCAAGTATTGCTTCTTGAAGGCCACCGAGCTTGACTTCCATGAATTGAAGCTTGAGGCCGACTTCCGACTGCTGGCCAAAGACCTGACGCAGGCCGGCGACGAGCAGTGTTTCCTCTACCGCGACTTCCAGGCGCGCAACGTCATGCTCGTACCATCACCCAACCCCCATCAGCCATCACCCTACTTCATCGACTTCCAGGGCGGCCGGCGCGGACCTTATTATTACGACCTGGCCTCGTTTCTATGGCAGGCCAGCGCCCGCTACTCATATAAGCTGCGGCGCGAACTGGTGTTTGAATACTACAATGCTCTGAAACAGTTTACCGAGGTGCCCACGCCTCACCGCTTTGTAGAGCGGCTGTCGCTCTTTGTGCTCTTCCGCCAGCTGCAGGTGTTGGGCGCCTACGGCTTCCGTGGCTATTTCGAGCGCAAGCAGCACTTCATAGAGAGCATACCGCCGGCCATGCAAAACCTAAGGGAGCTCTTAGCCGAGCGGCGGTTCCCCTATCCCTACCTGACGGACCTGCTGAAGCGGCTGACGGAGCTGCCCCAGTTCCGACAGGTAGACGTCGTTGGCAGCCGAGCCGACGGCTATAAGATTACCGACAACAATCCCTACAAGGCGCATCCCAAGGACGGGCCGGCCACGTTCTCGAAATACGACGCCCAGGGACCGCTAGTGGTGCGCGTCTACAGTTTCAGCTATCGCAAGGGCATACCCGAGGACGAGAGCGGCAACGGCGGCGGCTACGTGTTCGACTGCCGCAGCACCCACAATCCCGGCCGCTACGAGCCTTACAAGAAACTGACGGGACTCGACGAGCCAGTGATACGCTTCTTAGAGGACGACGGCGAGATATTGACCTTCCTTGACTCGGTCTATAAACTCGCCGACGCCCATGTGCGCCGCTACATACAGCGCGGTTTCACGTCGCTGATGTTCTCGTTCGGCTGCACCGGTGGTCAGCACCGCTCCGTCTACAGCGCCCAGCACTTGGCAGAGCACCTTCACAGCAAATTTGGCATTGAGGTGCATGTCTGCCACCGCGAGCAGGGCATAGAGCAGGTGATTTGCTAAAATTAAAAGATTAAAAAATTAAAAAATTAGAAGATTGAAAGATTAAAAGATATAATAGTTACTTAAATGTGAAGATTATGAAAAAGAAGATTCAGTTTAGCCTCGTCTACCGCGACATGTGGCAGTCGAGCGGTAAGTTCCAGCCCCGCAAAGACCAACTGGAACGTATAGCACCCGCAATCATCGACATGGGCTGCTTCAGTCGTGTGGAAACTAATGGCGGCGCCTTTGAGCAGGTGAACCTCATGGCCGGCGAGAATCCTAACGAGGCGGTGCGCGCTTTCTGCAAACCTTTCAACGAGGTAGGTATCAAAACCCACATGCTCGACCGAGGCCTCAATGCCCTGAGAATGTATCCCGTGCCCGACGACGTGCGCCAGCTGATGTATAAGGTGAAGCATGCACAGGGAGTGGATATTCCACGTATATTCTGCGGACTGAACGACACGCGCAATATCATACCCAGCATCAAATGGGCCAAGGCCGCAGGCATGACGCCCCAGGCCACACTGTGTATCACCACCTCGCCGGTGCATACCGTGGAGTATTACTCCAAGATTGCCGACGAGGTGATTGCCGCCGGTGCCGAAGAAATATGTTTGAAGGACATGGCCGGCATCGGACAACCCGCCATGCTCGGACAACTGACGAAGGCCATCAAGACCAAGCATCCGGAGATTATCATCCAGTATCACGGACACTCCGGCCCCGGGCTGTCGATGGCCAGCATCCTGGAGGTGTGCAACAATGGCGCCGACATCATCGACACCGCCATCGAGCCCCTCTCCTGGGGCAAGGTGCATCCCGATATTATTAGTGTGCGCTCAATGCTGAAGAACGAGGGCTTTGAAGTGGCCGACCTGAATATGAATGCTTACATGCAGGCTCGTACGCTGACGCAGGAGTTTATTGACGACTGGCTGGGATACTTCATCAATCCCGCCAACAAGCACATGACGAGCCTGCTCTTAGGCTGCGGACTGCCCGGCGGCATGATGGGTTCGATGATGGCCGACTTAGGGGGCATCAAGAAGATGATTGACAAGCTGCGCCAGCAGAAAGGCGAGCCCGAACTGACGATGGACGATATGCTGGTGAAGCTGTTCAGCGAGGTAGAGTACGTATGGCCGCGGGTAGGCTATCCCCCATTGGTGACGCCTTTCTCGCAGTATGTAAAGAACATTGCACTGATGAACCTACTGACCATAGAGCAGGGCAAGGGCCGCTTCGTGATGATGGACGACGCCATGTGGGGCATGATACTGGGCAAGAGCGGAAAGATTCCCGGTACGATAGACCCCGAGCTGATAGAACTGGCCAAGAAGCAGAAGCGCGAGTTTACCGACGTAGATCCCCACACGCTGCTGAGGGACGCGCTGCCCGACTTCCGCAAGGAAATGGATGACAATGGATGGGACTACGGACAGGACGACGAGGAACTCTTCGAGCTGGCCATGCACCCTGAACAGTATCGCGCCTTTAAGAGCGGTCAGGCTAAGAAGCAGCTGCTCAGCGACATTCAGAAAGCTAAGGACGCCAAGCTCGGCGGCGGACAGAAACTGTCACAAGAAGAGATTGACGCCCTGAAGCATCAGAAGGCCGACGCCGTGAAGTCGCCACTGGCCGGACAGCTGCTCTGGAGCTTCGGCGGCGAGGGTGTGATGGCACCCTGCGTGGAGCCTTTCATCGGACAGCAGTACAAAGAGGGCCAGCCTTTCTGCTACATGCAGACGAAGTGGGGCGAGATTGTGGAGATTCCCGCTGCCATGGGTGGCAAGCTCGTAGACATCAGCGTGAAGCCCGGCCAGCAGATACGCCAGGGCGACACCATCGCCTGGATAGAGCGCCAGTAAAAAGTATACTGCGAGATTTCGTGTGGGGTTAGTAATTTCCCCACACGAAATCATGTAGAACCATAAAAAGAATACTATGGACTGTCAAGCAATTATCGATAAGTATTATCCTGAAGAGGATGACTGCGGGCAACAGTCCTGCGACCTGCGGCGGCTGCTTATAAAACATTCGCGGCAGGTCGCCGACCGCTGCCTGCTTATCTGCGACCGCCACCCGGAGCTTGCCATCGACCGCACATTAGTAGAGCAGGCTGCCATGCTCCACGACATAGGCATCCGCTGGTGTCATGCGCTCTCAATCTTCTGCTATGGCACGGAACCGTATATCAAGCACGGCCCCATCGGCGCTGACCTGTTGCGACGTGAGGGAACAACGGCTAATGGGGGTGTGGCCATGGAGTATGAACTGCTGGCTCGCGTGGCTGAGCGCCATACCGGCACCGGACTGCCAGGCTTTGAGCCGCAGACGCTATTGGAGCAGGTGGTATGCTATGCCGACAAATTTTACTCTAAGTCGCGCCCAGACCGTGTGCTCACCGTTGTAGAGGCTGCCCAAAGCTTAGAGAAATTTGGTCACGAGGGGGTAGTAAAGTTCTTGGAATGGGCAAGGAGGTTTGAATGAAAGATTGAAGAATTGAAAAGTTGAAGGATTGAAGAATGAAAAATTGAAAATTGCCTTCCTGAAAAGTTAAAAAATATAAGGCGTGGCAACTTTAATTCTTCAATTCTTCAATTCTTCAATTCTTTATTGTACCTTTGCAGCCGTGAAACAAAAGACGGTCATCTTTTTGACGTTTATAGCCTGCATGCTGATGTGGGCATGTATTCCTTCGTCGCTCCGCCGGGATAACAAAAAGGGCGCTTCGAAGGCTGTTAGTGGTTTACCGCAGACAGACGTGAAGAGCATAGTTCAGGACTTACCTCCAATAGATTCCACAGCTGTTGATGCCCTTCAGGCAGTAGCAGCTACGATTGATACAGCAACCGTGGCTGCTGTCGTGAATAATGCTGACTCATTACTGCAAGAAGTCAGGAGAGAGTCTGGAGTAGTTATTGATGAGCGGGCTCCTGAAGCTGCTGCCAAGCTGAAGCGCGACACCACCCAGATGGACTCCCTGGAGCTGGCTATCTATAAGCATAACAAGGCCATTGATGACTCTTTGGCGCTCGACAGCCTGAACCGTCAGAAGAAGAACGGCATTGACGCACCTGTCAAATATTCGGCCAGCGACTCGTTGACATACGAAGCCGGCTCTGGCCGTGCCTTCCTTTATGGCGACTCTCATGTAGAGTATCAGAACATGGACCTGAAGAGTGAGAAAATATTCATGGTCTTAGATAGCAGCCTGGTGCATGCCACGGGTGTGCGCGATACGGCATCCAACCGCCTGACGAAGACGCCGGTGTTTAAGATGGGTAGCGATACTTATGAGAGCGACACCATGGCTTTCAACTTCAAGACAAAGAAAGGTCTTATTACCCAGGTGTATACCCAGCAGGAAGACGGCTTCCTGACCAGTGAGTTGTCGAAGCGTGGTGCCAATGGCGATATGTTCCTGCAACATGGCCGCTACACCACCTGCGACGCCCCTCATCCCGACTTTTACATAGCCATGAGCCGTGCCAAGGTGCGACCGGGCAAAGATGTGGTTTTCGGACCTGCCTATCTCGTGGTGGCCGACGTGCCGCTGCCTCTGGCAATCCCCTACGGATTCTTCCCCTTTACGAAGAATTATTCCAGCGGATTCATCATGCCTACCTACGGCGACGAGACTGACCGCGGATTCTACTTGCGCGACGGAGGCTACTATTTCGCCCTGAGCGACAAGATGGACCTCAAGCTTATAGGCGAGATTTATACCAAAGGGTCGTGGGGCATTACCGCCACCTCTAACTATAAGCGGCGTTATAAGTATAGCGGCAACTTCCTGGCCAGTTACCAGAACTCAATCACCGGCGAGAAAAACTCTGACGATTACCTGAAGACCACCAGCTATAAGGTGCTGTGGAGTCACAGGCAGGACTCTAAGTCGAACCCTTACTCTACGTTTACGGCCAGTGTCAACTTCGCCACCTCCAATTTTGAGCGAAACAACCTGACGTCAATGTATAACCCGCAGGCTTTGACGCAGTCTACACGTACCTCGTCAGTGTCGTACAATACGAAGTTCTCAAGTCTGAACATGACCCTCTCAACGTCAATGAATATTGAGCAGAATATGCGCGATACCACGCTTAATCTGCGATTCCCCAGCCTCAATATCAATGTGTCGAACGTCTATCCCTTCAGGCGAAAGAAGGCTGTAGGCTCGCAGCGATGGTATGAGAAAATCTATTTCAGCTACCGTGGCGACTTCAGCAACTCTATCCATGCCAAGGAAGACAAGGTGCTGCACTCCGACTTCCGCCGTGACTGGCAGAACAGCATCACTCACGTCATTCCCATCAGTGCCAGCTTTACTGCCTTCGATGTGCTCACGATATCTCCTAACTTCACCTTTACCGACAAAAACTCGTTTATCAAGACCCATAAGTCGTGGGACGTGGAAAACCAGAAGGAAATTACCGACACCATTACCGGCTTTTATAATATCTACAACTGGAACGCCAGCCTGAACCTGTCGACGAAGCTATATGGATTCTACACCCCTTGGCGCAAGCTCTTCGGCAACAAGATTCAAACGATCCGCCACGTATTCACGCCAACTATCGGCTTTACGTATGCCCCTGATTTCAGCGCCTCGCGCTACGGATATTACGACACCTACCAGAAAACCGACAAGGATGGCAACGTCACGCTTGTAGAATATTCTCCCTATCGCGTTGGCTCGGTATCACCACCATCGGCGGGCATGACGGGAAGTCTGCGCTTCGACATTAAGAATAATGTGGAAATGAAGATTCGCGACAAGAACGACTCGCTGAAGAAAGTCAGTATCATTGACGACTTCAGCGCAAACATGTCGTACAATATGGCTGCCAAGCGCCAGCCATGGTCATCGCTGAACACTTCTATACGCCTGAAACTCACCAAGAGCTACACCTTTAATCTCAACGCCGTTTTCGCTAGTTATGTCTACGAAGCCGACTCTGTAGGCGCCACTCCCCGCGAGAGCGACAATGTGACTTACTGGGAACAAGGCAAGATTGGCCGTTTCCAAGGTATGTCTCAAAACTTATCTTACACTTTAGACAATAATAAGGTGGCCAATTTCTTTAAATGGCTTCGTGGTGAAAAGGTGGATAAAAAGGATGACAAGAAATCCAAGAAGCCCAAGGATGGTGAGGAAGAGGAAATTGATGAGCTGGATTTGAACACGAATATAGATAAGGATATGGAGAAAGCCAAGCGCGGCGCGAAGAGTGAGGGCGGCAAGGCAGAAACTGATGAGGATGGCTATATGGCTTTCAGCATACCTTGGTCTATCAGCTTTGGCTATGGCATCACCATGCGCGAGGATAATGATGTGAAGAAGTTTAACTACAGCACGATGCGTTATCCCTATAAGTTTACACAGACGCTCAATGTCAGTGGCAACATCCGTATCTCCGATGGATGGAACATTACTTTCTCCAGTGGCTACGATTTTGAGAACAGTAAGATTTCCATGACCCAGGCTTCGCTCTCGCGCGACCTGCACTGCTTCAATATGTCGTGCTCGGTAGTGTTGGCACCCTACACCAGTTACAACTTCTCCTTCCGGTGTAATGCCTCTACGCTCACCGATGCTTTGAAGTACGACAAGCGATCCGGCAATACTAATAGCGTTCAATGGTATTAAACCAATCAGGGCTTTATAGTTGATGAATATAACACTATAAAGCCCTGATTTGTTGAGATTTGTTATTCCGTTTTGCCTTTGGCTGATTATAATTCGTCGCTGGTATAGGAACTTGGCAGGCGGCGGCAGTTATACTGCGAAGCCATGATTTCGCCGTAGGCGCCGGCCGAGCGGATGGCCAGCAGGTCGCCGCGCTGAGTGCCGTTGAGGTCTGTCTGCTTGGCAAACACGTCGGTAGACTCGCAGATAGGGCCTACCACGTCGTAGGTCTCTGTGGGCTTGTCGCTGCTGATATTCTCTATCTTGTGGTAAGCCTGGTAGAGGGCGGGACGGATGAGATCGGTAAAGCCGGCATCGACGATGGCAAACTTCTTGACGGCACCCTCCTTGATATATAATGTACGCGTGATGAGCGAGCCGCACTGCGCCACCACGGCGCGCCCCAGCTCGAAGTGGAGCGTCTGCCCCGGGCGCAGCGAGAGCTTCTGGGCATAGGTGTCGAAGTAGGCCTTGAAGTCGGGTAGGGGCACGCGGTTGGGGTGCTCGTAGTCGATGCCCAGACCGCCGCCCACGTTGATGTGCTCCACGCTGATCTGGTGGCGCTCCAGCTCGTCCTGCAGCTCGTTGATGCGGTTGCAGAGGGCGCCGAAGTCGCTCATGTCGAGTATCTGGCTGCCGATGTGGAAGTGGAGGCCTACTACCTGGATGTTCGTCAGTTCACGGGCGTGGAGAATGACGGGCACCATGTCGCGCATGGCGATGCCAAACTTGTTTTCGGCCAGCCCTGTGGTGATATTGGCATGGGTGTGGGCACCCACGTTGGGGTTCAGACGGAAGGCCACGCGGGCCGTCTTGCCCTTCTGCTGTGCCAGCTCGTTGATGACTTCCAGCTCGGGAATACTCTCAACGTTGAAGCAGAAGATGTCGTTGTCAAGTCCGAGGTTGATTTCCCAGTCGCTCTTGCCTACGCCGGCGAAGACTATCTTTGAGCCGGGAAAACCGGCTCGCACACTGGCTTCAATCTCGCCGCCGCTGACGCAGTCGGCACCAAGGCCCGCCTGGCGGATGATACGCAGTAGCTGCGGGTTGGCATTCGCTTTCACGGCGTAGTGAACATGCCAGCCCTCGTGCTTCTTAATCTCTGCGTTGATGGCGTCCAGCGTCTGGCGCAGCAGTTCTGTGTCGTAGTAGTAGAACGGTGTGCGCAGCTGCTGAAACCGCTCTACGGGGAATATTCCTTTCATGCATTTCTCATTTCTCGTTAGCAAACAGGTAGTTGCTGAGGCTCTGCAGGGCGCGGCGCTTGTCTTCTTCCTTGATGAGGAACGAGATGTTGTAGTTGCTGCCGCCATAGCTCACCATGCGCACGGGGATATTCTTGAAGGCATCCATGACGCGGGTCTCGAAACCGATATTCGACCAGTCGAGGTCGCCGACGACGCAGATGATACACATGCCCGTATCTACGGTGACGGTGCCGTACTTCTTCAACTCGTCAACGATTTCGCCAAGGTGCGACGAGTTGTCGATTGACATCGACACACCCACCTCCGACGTGCACACCATGTCGATGGGCGTCTGGTAGCTCTCGAATATTTCGAACACCTTGCGCAGGAAGCCCGTAGCCAGGAGCATGCGCGACGACTTGATCTTGATGGCG
>CAMHKU010000094.1 GCA_946185805.1 uncultured Prevotellaceae bacterium
AGCATCATACCCTCAGGATAGCCGGCATTCATCACGCGGATGATGATAGCCATGGCGCCGATGATGAATCCATAGATATACTGTCCGGTCTGCGTGCGGCACGACGTCACGGGGTCGGTAGCCATGAAGACGGCACCGAAGGCGAAACCGCCGAGCACGAAGTGGTGCCACCAGACGATCGACTGTCCCGTCTGCTCAAAGAGGCAGGCCATGACGGCTCCGCCCACGAAGACGCTCAACATCGTGCGCCATGAGGCTATGCCCATGCACAGCAGCATGCAGCCGCCGATGGCGATGGCAATGAGGCTGGTTTCGCCGATGGAACCGGGAATGAAGCCGCAAATCATGTTACATACAGAGGCATCGGGGGCTGTACCCAGGGCTATCTGGCCTAAGGGCGTGGCAGCCGTAAAACCGTCGGGCAGCGTGTTGCCCAGCCCGAAAATCGAGTCCTGAGCCACCCACACCTGGTCGCCCGTCATCTTCGACGGATAGGCGAAGAAGAGGAACATACGTGCTGCGATAGCAGGGTTGAACAGGTTCATGCCCGTGCCGCCGAAAATCTCCTTACAGAAAATCACAGAGAAAGCGCAGGCCAGTGCCAGCATCCACAACGGACAGCCGATGGGGATAATCAGCGGGATGATGATACCGCTGACGAGGTAGCCCTCCTGAATCTCCTCACCTTTCCACTGTGCCCAGGCAAACTCTATGCCTAAGCCTACGATATAGCTCACCAGAATCTTAGGCAGCACGGCCAGGAATCCGTAGCAGAAGATTTCCCAGAACGAGGCGCCGTCGAGGGTGCCTGCTGCCAGGAAGTTCTGATAGCCTACATTGTACATACCAAAGAGCATGGCCGGCATCAGGGCGATGACCACCATACTCATGATACGCTTCGAGTCGATGGCGTCGTGGATGTTGACGCCCGACTTCGCCGTGTCGTTAGGCACCAGCGCAAACGTCTCAAAACCGTCGAAGACGCTGCGGAAAGCATGCAGATTGCCGCCCTCCTCGAAGCTGGGCCTCATCTTGTCAAATATGTTTCTTATAGCACTCATATTCTATTGAACATTGAACATTGAATATTGAACATTATGCGTTCTCCTTACGCAGGATATTAAGTCCTTCACGCACAATACGTTGCAGCTCCAGCTTCGACGAGTCCACGAACTCTGCCAGGGCGAAGTCCTCGGGGCTTACCTCATAGATACCCAGTGCCTCCTGGCGGTCGATGTCGCCGGTGATGATAGCCTTGATCAGGTACTCGCCGTAGATGTCCATCGGCAGCACGCGGTCGTACTCACCGCTCATAATCATGTGGCGCTCACCGCCCTTGATGCGGGCATCCAGGGCATACTGCTTCTTGCCCATAAGCCATGAGAAGTAGCTGCGGCTCACCGAGAACTGCCCCAGGCGCGGCATAATCCATCCCAGCATCTCGTCGGCATCGTCGCCCTCGGGAATCACGGTCACCTCCGACGAGTGAGCCCCCAGGTAGCCGTCCTTCGTCGTGGGCCGCCCGGTAAGCACGTTGCCGTTGATGATACGCACGTGCTTCGACGCGTCATAGCTGTTGGAGAGCAGCGTGGAGAGCTCCTCGCCCACGAGCATGTCAACATAGGCGGGCTGCCTGACCTCGCTACCGCAGAGGGCCACGGTGCGCCGCAGGTCTACCTTGCCCGTGTTCAGCAGGCGCCCTATGAAGAGCACCACCGTGGGGTCGCCGATAGTCCACACCACCTCGCCCTTGTTCACGGGGTCAAGATGGTTCACCTGCACGCCCACATTGCCTGCCGGACACTTGCCGTCGAACACCGTCACCACAACGTTTTGAGAGGTGAGCGATGACAGGTGAGCGGTAATCGCGCTGTCAGGCCCCACGCCGACGTAGGTCTTGGCCACCTTTGCCAGCGCCTGGATGCCGGTCACGAAGTCCTGCTCCTGGCCCTTCACCTCGAAATCGAAGCTCGCGGCCAGCGGCTTGTCTCGCAATGCCGATACAAAAATTGCCTTAGGCTGCACCGTAGCATTGGTTGAGACAGCATAAGGCAACTGGTTGATATAGCCAAAGATACCGGCATTCAACAGCAGGTTTACGACGGCCTTGCCGTCCATTTTGGCCACCTCTTGCTTGCCGAAGTCTACATAGCTCTGCTGGGCGTCGGCATCGACCTTGATGCAGAGCACTTTCCTACGCTCGCCACGCACCACCTCACGGACCACTCCGCTCACGGGCGAGGCAAACTTCACATCGGGATACTGCTTGTTGACAAACAGCGCATCCCCGGCCTTGACCTTGTCGCCTTCGCGGACAACCACCTTCGGAGTGACTCCCTCAAAGTCGTCGGGCACAAGTGCATACTTGCCGTTAGACTTCAGCTGAATCTTCGTCTCCGAGGCCTTGCCCTGAAGTTGAATGTCTAAGCCTTTGCGTAACTTAATAACATTTGCCATTTATATCAATGTTTTAATTGGATTGTTGCGTTGAGCGAGTGCAAAATTAATAAATTTTTAGGATATAGACAGAAAAACTCGGCGAAAAATGCCGCAAAGACGAGATTTTGTCGTATTTTTGCAACAAATTTCATGACAAGCGCAATATTTTGCTATCTCTGACTGTCAACGCGTGAAGATTCTGAAGCATATCATCAGCTCCCTGGTATGGGCCTTCGTAGGTCTGTACGCCGTTGCCATGACCGCCATCCATATCCCCTCGGTGCAGCAGCGCATCGCCCATGAGGTGGCCCGGCTGGTGAGCACCACCCTGGGCACCCAGGTTTCCGTGGGACGCGTAGACCTGGGATTTCTCAACCGCCTGATTATCGACGACGTCATCATCCTCGACCAGCACGACAAGCCCCTGCTCAGCGTCAGCCGCCTCACGGCGAAAATCGACCCTGCACCGCTGGCCACGGGGCGCATCGTCATCTCATCGGCACAGGTCTTTGGCGCCGCCCTCAACCTCTATAAGGCCACCGCCTACAGCGAGGCCAACTTTCAGTTTGCCCTCGACTCCTTAGCCTCTAAGGACACTACGCAGCAGACGCCGCTCAACCTGACTGTCAATTCCTTTATCATGCGTCGCGGCACAGTGACATACCACCAGCTCGACGCTCCACAGACCCCCGGACTGCTGAACCCCCGGCACCTGCACATGGCCGATATCAGTGCCCACATCCTGCTCAAGACCCTGCGCGACGACAGTCTCAACGTCAATGTCAAGCGCCTCAGCTGCCGCGAGCACGCCGGCCTCAGCATCGACAAGCTGACCTTCCGCCTCACCGCCGGCAACCATGCTGCCCAGCTGCGCGACTTCACCCTGCTGCTACCCCACTCCACCCTGGCCATCGACTCGCTGACGGCCACTTACGACCACCGCCGCTTCAAGGAGACGCTCCGCGCCAGGGGGCGCATCAGCCGCAGCCTCATGGCTCCGCGCGACCTGGCGTGCCTCTATCAGCCACTGGCTCGTTACCCGCATGCCATAGCCCTCAATGCCGACGTCAGCTACCGCGACGCCACGCTCAACGCCAGCCACCTGCAGGTCAGCTCCGAAGGCGGCGACCTCGCCCTGACGGCCGACGGCAGTCTTCGACTCCACGACTACGGCCGCCCCGCGTGGCTGCTGCACGCCCGCCAGCTCACCGTAACCAGCGAGGCCATGGGCTTCGTCAACAGCCACGTGGCGCCCCTGCCTGCCGAGGTCCTGCGCCTGGGAAACGTCGCCGTAAAAGGGCATTTCAGTGGCGACGCCGAGGGCACGCTCACCGCCGACGCCAGCGTGACTACGGACATTGGCAACGCTGAAATAAAACTTCAGGCAAAGGCCGACAAACATCTGACAACCAGCGTGATAACAGACGGTATAGACATCAGCAAACTCACCGACAACAATCAATTGGGACTGCTGGCCGCCAATCTCAACGCCAGCGGCAAGATAGGCCACGAGATAGCCGTCAGTGGCGAGGTGAGTCGCATCGATTACGACGGCAACAGCTATCAGGGCATCACCCTTGACGGCCGCTACGTGGCCCACCGGCTGACGGGGTGGCTGCAGATTGCCGACCCCAAGGTGACGGCACGCCTGGAGACCGCCATCGAGGGCACCACTCTCAACGATGTTGTGGGCGTGGTGAGCCTGCATGGTCTGTCGCTGCCTGAGCACGATTATCATCTTGACTTCCTGCGCGTGGAGTCAGGCTTCGAAGAGGGCCAGCACGTGGTAAAGCTCAACAGCGACTTTGCCCACGCCCGCCTCTCGGGCACCTTCGACTACGCCACGCTGGCTCAGGGCGTGGCCAACGTCATCGGCTCACGGCTGCCGACGCTCCCGGGCATGCCACCGCTGACCAAGCCTACGACTAACGACTTTGCACTGCAGCTCTCAGTGGGCAAGACCGACTGGCTGCAGAAACTCCTGGCCATAGACCTCGACCTGCAGGCGCCCGTCGTACTCGACGCCACCGTCAACGACGCCTCCCGTCAGCTGATGCTCAATCTCCGGGCACCGGCCTTCAGTTATAAAGGTAAGCGCTACAGCGGCGGCGACGTACACATCTCCTCGCCCCGGGACACGCTGCTGCTCACGGCGGCTATCCGCAGCGGGGCCGACAGCGCCACGCCTACAGACCTGACGGTCAGGGGCAATGCCGCCGACAACCACCTAACACTGGCCTTAGAGTGGGACAACAACGATTCCGGGCGCCACATCAGCGGCGTGGTCAACGCCGATGCCACGCTCTATACCAACGCCGACGGACAGTCGGAGGCTCACGTCAGCATCCTGCCGTCGAACGTCTTCATAGAGCAGAGCACGTGGGAGATAGAGCCCTCAGACATTCTCTACACCACCGACCGCCTGCTGGTAGACCATTTCAGCATCCACAACGGCGACCAGTATATCAGAGCCGACGGCGTAGCTTCCAGCCGCAACGACGACCAGCTGTTTATTGACCTTAACGACGTGGAAGTGGCCTACGTTCTCGACCTCGTCGACTTCGACGCCGTCAGCTTCTCTGGACTGGCCTCCGGACGGGCCACCCTCTCCTCGGCCTTCGACAATCCTGACGCTCAGGCTGCCCTCACCGTCAGGGACTTTAAGTTCCAGGAGGGCCGCATGGGCACGCTCAACGCCCTCGTAGCCTGGAACAAACAGCAGAAGCAGATTAACATCCAGGCCACCGCCAATGACGGCCCCGAGGCGCTGACGCTCATCTCCGGCTACATTTCGCCCGAGCGCGAATACATCGACCTCGACATCAAGGGCCGCGGCACCTACCTCGACTTCATGCACTCCTTCACCGAGTCGTTTATCAGCAACATCACCGGCCACGCCTATGGCGACCTGCGGCTGGCAGGCCCCCTCGACGCCATCAACCTCACCGGCGGACTGCGCGTCAACGGACAGGCCACCATCGCGCCGCTCAACACCACCTACCAACTGCCGGGCGACACCATCACTTTCGTCTACAACGAAATCCTGCTCGACAGCTTGCCCATCCACGACAGACTCGGCAACACGGCCTACCTTTCCGGCGCCGTTCACCACCGCGACCTCACCAACCTCAGCCTCGACCTCCACGTTGACACTGACCAGTTACTGGGCTACGACTTCCACGACTTCGGCGACCAGTCGTTCTACGGCACTGTCATCGCTGCCGGAACCGTAGACATCGCCATGAAGGGCGACGACGTCAACATCAACTGCAACGTCACACCCCTAAAAAACTCCGTCTTCGTCTACAACGCCGCCAACCCCGACGCCGTCAGCAACCAGGAGTTTATCACGTTTAAAACCCAACAACCCACCCCCTACCCCTCCCAAAGGGAGGGGAGTTTAGATACCTCTACCCGAATAATTCACCAACAGAGTAACCAAGCCCCCCTCCCTTTGGAAGGGGCTGGGGGTGGGTCTAACATCTACCTCAACTTCCTGGTCAACGTCACCCCCGACGGCACCCTGCGCCTGCTGATGGACGACAAGACCGGCGACTACATCACCCTCAACGGCAGCGGCACACTACAGGCATCCTATTATAATAAAGGTACACTACAGATGCAGGGCACCTACACCGTCAGCAGCGGCACCTACGACATCACCATCCAGCAGATTATCAACAAGAAGTTCCTGTTCCAGCCCGGCGGCACCATCGTCTTCACTGGCGACCCCTACGACGCCGCCCTCAACCTGCAGGCGCTGTACACCGTCAACGGCGTGTCGCTCTCCGACCTGCAGCTGGGCAACAGTTTCTCGTCGAACACCGTGCGCGTGAACTGCCTGATGAACATCGGCGGACAGCCGTCGGCACCGCAGGTGACCTTCGACCTCGACCTGCCCACCGTCAATGCCGACGAGAAGCAAATGGTGCGCTCGCTACTCGCCTCGCAGCAAGAGATGAACCAGCAAGTGCTCTACCTGCTGGGCATAGGACGATTCTACAGCCAAGGACAGAACAACGCATCGCAGCAGCAGCAAGACCAGACGTCGCTGGCCATGCAGTCGTTCCTCTCTGGCACGCTCTCCACACAGATCAACAACGTCATCAACCAGTTCGTCAAGAACGACAACTGGAACTTCGGCGCCAACATCTCTACAGGCACCGAGGGGTGGAACAATGCCGAATACGAGGGCATCGTCGCCGGACGCATGCTCAACAACCGCCTGCTCATCAACGGACAGTTTGGCTACCGCGACAACGCCACACAGGCCACGCCCTCGTTCATCGGCGACTTTGACATCAACTACCTGCTGCTGCCCAGCGGCAACCTCGCACTGAAGGTCTACAACCAGACCAACGACCGATACTTCACACGCTCCAGCCTCAACACCCAGGGCCTGGGCATCATCATGAAGAAAGACTTCAACGGCCTTGGCGACCTTTTCGGGCGCAAGAAACTTGTGAGAGGTGAGAAGCAAGAGGTGAAAGGTGAGAAGTAAGAGATAACTGAACTTTCCGACCCTTTGCTATCGAAGGGACGCAAGAATTCGTTGTTTTAGTATAAAGGGTGGGAAACTTGAATAAATAAATAATTATGGAAAAAACAGGAAAATATGACTTCATGGCCGAGCCGTTCCACTGCGACTTCTCCGGCCGCCTCTTCATGGGGCATTTAGGCAACCATCTGCTCAACGCCGCCGACTTCCACTCCACCGACCGCGGCTTCGGCATGCAATATCTCATGAGCATCCGTCGCTCGTGGGTGCTCTCACGGCTGGCCATCGAAATGGACGAGATGCCCACGATGTACACCCGCTTCAGCGTAGAGACCTGGGTGGAATCGGCCATGCGCTACTTCACCTCGCGCAACTTCGCCGTCGTCGGCACCGACGGCCACGTCTACGGCTACGGCCGCAGCATCTGGGCCATGATTGACACCGAGACGCGCCAGCCCACCGACATCTATGCCATCGACAACGGCGCCATCGACAACTGGATTGTTGCCGACCGCGAGTGCCCCATCGCCAAGGGCGGTCGCGTCAAGATGAGCGACGAGGCGCCGCTGGCCGCCACCGTCGACACCCACTATAACGACGTAGACATCAACGGCCACATCAACTCCGTGAAATACATTGAGCACGTGCTCGACCTCTGGCCCATGGACTGGTGGCGCCACCACCGTCTGCACCGCTTCGAGATAGCCTACGTGGCCGAGGCGCACGGCGGCGACCGTCTCACGCTCTACCAGGAGCAGACCGCCGATGGCGAATACTGCGTACGCATCGTCCGCACCGACGGTACCGAGTGCTGCCGCTGCAAGCTCACGTTCACCTGAAACAAGCGAACCTTGAATCATATAGAAAACAACAACAACCATGAACAACATCAACAAAGGATTCCTTTATTTCATCTGTGGCGTGTCGGCCATGGGTGGTTTGCTTTTCGGCTACGACTGGGTGGTCATTGGCGGTGCCAAACCATTCTATGAGATTTATTTCGGCATCACCGACTCACCATTGATGCAGGGAGTAGCCATGACGACGGCCCTCGTGGGCTGTCTGGCGGGGGCAATGATGGCAGGGGCGATGGCCGACCGCTACGGTCGCAAGCCGCTGCTCATGCTCTCGGCGGTACTGTTTACGGCGAGCGCCATCGGCACTGGCTGGTTCGACGACTTCACCTTATTTAATATCTGGCGCTTCGTGGGCGGCGTGGGCATCGGCGTGGCATCGGCGCTGGCACCGATGTATATTGCCGAGGTGAGTCCTGCTGAGATCCGCGGACGCATGGTGTCGCTCAACCAGATGACCATCGTACTGGGAATCCTGGGTGCACAGATAGTAAACATGCTGCTGGCCCGCAACACCATGGTGGCCGAGAGTCAGGCATGGAACATTGCCTGGGGCTGGCGCTGGATGTTCTGGGCGGAGACGGTGCCGGCAGCACTGTTTCTCGTCATGAGCTGCTTTATTCCTGAGAGTCCGGTATATCTGAAGCTGAAGCAGGAACCAAAGGCCGTCGGAGCCAAGAGCGTAAGCAACCTGAAGGAACTGCTGCTGCCGAAGTACCGCCGTGTGTTGCTGCTGGGACTGGTGATTGCCGTCTTCCAGCAGTGGTGCGGCACGAACGTCATCTTCAACTACGCCCAGGAGATATTCACGGGCGCCGGCTTCAATGTCGACGGCATGTTTATCAACATCGTCATCACCGGCATCGCCAACGTAGTGTTCACCGTGGCAGCACTTTACACCATTGAGCGTTGGGGACGCCGCACACTGATGCTCCTCGGGGCTGGTGGCCTGGGACTCATCTATCTCACACTCGGCACCTGCTACGCCATGGGCATGACAGGCTTCCTGATGGTGGCCCTTGTCGTGGCCGCCATCTCGGTCTATGCCATGACCCTCGGCCCCGTCACCTGGACGCTGCTGGCAGAGATATTCCCCAACCGCATCCGCGGGGTAGCCATGGCCACCTGCACCTTCGCCCTGTGGACGGGATGCTGCACGCTGACGTTCTCGTTCCCGTCGATGAACGCTGCCCTTGGCAGCAGTGCCACCTTCTGGATTTACAGCGCCATCTGCGCCGGTGCCTTCCTGTTCCTCTTCCGCCGCTGTCCTGAAACCAGGGGCAAAAGCCTGGAGGAATTGGAAAAAGAACTTGCAGGCAATTAACTAACCGTAAACAGTCATTTCATTAATTACAATTATCAATATGGTAAAAGCATGGAGAGAGACGGTTACCATCCCTACCTATGAGGTTGGCAAACCGGAGAAGAACCCAATGTTCCTGGAGAAGCGCGTCTATCAGGGCTCCAGTGGTGTAGTATACCCCTATCCCGTCATCGAGACGATAAGCCAAGATAAAAAGGACAAGGACTATCAAGCCATTTGGCTCGAAAACGAGTATATCAAGGTGATGGTGCTGCCCGAGCTCGGCGGCCGTATACAGATGGCCTACGACAAGATTGCCCGTCGGCATTTCGTCTACTATAACCACGTCATCAAGCCCGCACTGGTGGGTCTGCTGGGCCCCTGGATTTCGGGGGGCATAGAGTTCAACTGGCCGCAGCACCACCGCCCCACCACATTCATGCCCGTAGACACCAGCATCGAGGAGTGCGAGGACGGCTCGGTCACGGTATGGGTGAGCGAGATGGAAAAGATGTTCCACCAGAAGGGTATGGCGGGCTTCACCCTGCGCCCCGGCTGTGCCTATCTCGAAATCAAGGGCCGCCTGTACAACCGTACCGATGTGCCGCAGACATTCCTTTGGTGGGCCAATCCCGCCGTCTTCGTGAACGATGCCTACCAGAGTGTCTTCCCGCCCGACATCAATGCCGTCTTCGACCACGGCAAACGGGCCGTGTCGTCGTTTCCCATTGCCACGGGCACCTATTATAAAATGGACTACTCCGCCGGCGTAGACATCTCTAACTACAAGAACATCTTCGTGCCCACAAGCTATATGGGTGTCAATTCACGCTTCGACTTTGAGGGTGGTTATGAAAACGACAGCCGCTGCGGCATGCTCCATGTGGCCAGCCACCACTTCTCGCCCGGCAAGAAGCAGTGGACATGGGGCAATGGCGACTTCGGACGCGCCTGGGACCGCAACCTCACCGACGAGGCCAC
>CAMHKU010000095.1 GCA_946185805.1 uncultured Prevotellaceae bacterium
TTGTCGAAGGCATCGAGCATGGGGCGCAGCGGCAGCGTAGGGTCATCGGGCACTTGGTTGAAGTAGAATCGGTGGCCGTCGATATACAGCGGGCCGATGGATGCCGTGACGTTTGACTTGCTTTTCGAGAGTGTCACCACGTGGATTTTCTCCTTGGGCACCAGTCCACCGCCGTCCAGGCAGCCCCATTCGCCACGGGCCACGGTGAGCGAGTCTTCATTCATGCTCGTCAACTTGGCTTCAATGTTCTTCGGAAATTTGCCGTGTATCGTCTCAATGAAGGCTGTGTGCATGGCCTGGGCATGCTTGTTCTCCTGGGCGTTCAGCACCGTGATGGCGGCGGGCGCCAGCATGAGTGCTATGGTCAAAAATTGTCGTTTCATAATCATTGGTTAAATTTGTGCGGGCAGGGGCGCCCGCGTTCCCGTTGGGTTAGAAGTTGATATAATTGGCAGTACTGTCTTTCTGTAATTCGTTCAAAGCCTGTTCCGTCTGCTTGCCGATGATGCGGTAGACCAGCTGTTGCAGACGGGCGTCGGCGGCGATGAGCTTTTCTAAGTGTGCCGCGCTGACGCTGTCGTCGATGTTCTCCATCTCGGCTTCCAGGCGGGCGATGCAGGCGGCGAGGTCTCCGGTGGCAGTGGCTGGGGTCGGGCGAGGAGACGGCTTTACCACGACGGGCTTTTTCTCAGCCACCGTTGGCGTCGGTACCTTTTCCTCGATTTTCACCAAGGTGTCACGGTGCACCGTCTGCTGCTGTGCCACAACGGGGCGTTCAGCTGCCTGTTTCTTCTTATCGTATAAAAGGTGTAGCGACAGCAGCGCCACGATACAGGCGGCCGCAGCCACCCACCACCAGCGGCGGCGCGGGGCTGGGCGACGGTGGGCGGACGGCTTCCGGCGGTCCATCATCGCGTCGTATTCCGCCTCGCCCAGAGCCAGTTCGCCCAGCATCAAGCGGACGGCCTGCCACTCTTCGCTGATGTCTGGCCGCTGCAGTTCGCGGGCCAGCAGCAGTTCCTCGTCGGGCGAGGTAAGGCCCTCCAAATAGCGGTCTGTCAGTTGCTGAATCTCTTTCTCTGTCATTGCTTCATTCGCTTTATCAGTTCCGTAAACACTTTCTTTCGCGCTGCCGACACCATGGCCGACACCGAGCGCTCAGCGATGCCCGTCTGCTCAGTGATTTGCTTGGTTGAGAGGCCCTCTATGCGGCGCATCTCGAACAGCTCGCGTTCTCGCGGTTTCAGCCGGGCCAGCACCTCGTCTATCATCCGCTGCGTCTCGTCGGCCTCCAGTAGCTGCTGCGGCGAATAGTCCTCGTCGGCAGAATGTTTCAGCGCCTCGTAGCCTGCCTCTGTCCGCTGCCGCCGATGGTGGCTCACGCAGCAGTTCTTCGCCACGCGCACGGCCAGTCCCGTCACGTTCCGACGGCCGTCAATCTGCTCGCAGTAGCGCCACAACTGCAGCATCGCGTCCTGGGTCACGTCCTCGGCATCGTCCTGACGGCCGAAGAAGTCCAGTGCTGTCTGTAGCATCTGTGCCCGCAGTTGTGGGGCTATTCGTTCAAACTCTGAGCGTGTCATACATTTATATTACGCATGCCAGAGGCAAATGTTAAGTTGAAAAAGCGGGACAAGGTTATCAACAGTGAAATTTTTATTTACCGACTGCGAATATACGAATAAAAATTGAAACAGCGCTTCACGCAGTGTTAAAAGTAAGAAAAAGCAAAAAAGGCATGGGGCGCAGTCGCTGCGGCCCATGCCTGTTCCCGGGTCATTATATACTACTTTACTAATTAATCTTTTCCAGTTCGGCAAGCGCCATTTGCAGGTAGTTGCGCAGTGTCTCGTCGGCACTTCGGTTTTTCATCAGAGCAATGTCGCGCTTTAGCTGCTCCAGCTCGCCCTTGGCCATGGGGTCGGTGAAGAAGCCGTACTCACTGGCACGCTTGCAGAGCGTATAGACGGAGATGGCGTTGAACTCGGTGTTCTCGCCAGCAAGGAACTGCTGCTTCAGCTGCGAGAAGACGAGGAGGATGTTGTCGTTGCAGAGCAGGTCGGCGGCATTGACGGCCCTTCCCTGACGCAAGCGCATGACAACGTCGGTCACGGGGTCGGTGTCGTGCTCCAGCGTGTCGGCCCAGAGGACGAGAGCACTGTCGGTCTGGAACTTATGTCTGGCGGTGCGTCTCAGACCGTCGTATTGCTGCTGAGCCTCCTTTGCCCTCTTCTGGGCATCGCGCAGGAGACTGTCGAGCGACATGACTGGGTAGTCCTTGCCGTTCCACTGTATGCGGGCGTCGCCTTTGAAGAGAATGGGGCCACTGCCCTCCACCGAGGCCTGGCCCAGGTTGAGGAATGGCCACGTCTGGTTGGTGGTGCCACTGGGAATCTTGGCATAGGTCACGACGTAGCGCACGTCGGTATTGTCCTTGTCGGCGTCGCGCCACTCCAGGGCGTAGGCATAGCGGTGGGTCTTGGTGGCGTCGGCGGCGTCGAGGACGTTGACGTTGATGAAGTTGGTGTAGTCCTTGCCGATGGTGACGAAGCGCTGCGGGTCGTCGCCAATCATCAGGGTGATGTGGTGGCCCACGCGGTCGCCGCTCTTCGACTCGCTCATGCTGTTGATGCCGTAGCAGAGGGGGTTGTCGTGGCCGCAGGCTTCGAAGGCGCTGACCATCTCGTCAAGCAGATAGCGCTCCTTCTTTGGCAGCGTGAAGGAATAGATGTCGCAGCGCCATTTCAGTGGTCTCCCCGGCTGTTGGATGTCGCGCTCCTGTCCGAGGCTCTTGGTCACTTCCACCCCGTGGCCGACGGCAAACGACACCGCATGGCTCATCTGCTCGCCAATGTCCTGCGTGGACTGGGCCATTACGGTCAACGTGGCGAGTAGCAGGCTCGCCGTGATGATGCTTTTCATTATTACTTTCATAGTGGTACGTATGTTTTGGTCAGAATGCAATGATGGGGGTTGCCGACGATGGCTCCTCGCCGACGAGGCTGGCGGCGTATGCCTCGACGGCCTGCTGCTGCTCCTGCTGCTGATAAGCCACCTGCAGGGCGACCTCGGCCAAATAGATGTCGGCCAGTGCCTGCTTGTCGGGGGGAACAGGCGAAGCCCCCCCTACGGCCACCGAGGGTACGCCCACCCCTACGGCCACCGAAAGGCTACGGGTAGGCGAGCTTTGCTCGGGAATGGGGGCTTCTATAGTTTTGCTATCATGAGACGGGTCTATTGTAGCCCCCTCAGGGGCAGCGCTCGAGCTTTGCTCGCTTGCTACCAAAGGGACGCAAGAAGGGGGGGCTTTTCTTTTCTGCTTTGTGGGCTGCGCTTCAGCAACCACCGCTTCTGGCTTTTCCTTAACGATGGGCGTAGTGACTGGCTGTGGCTTGGACTGCGACGATGTCGCAGTATAGGGGACGGCGGGGGTTTCTGCTGCGGGGCGCTGACTGAGGCGGAGGGCCAACAGCAGCAGAACGCTGGCGGCGACGGCAGCCACAAGCCATCGGAGGGTAACAAACTTTGGCTTCCTGTTGACCTCGACGTCCACCTCGCCGCTGTCGAACAGCGCGAACATCTCCTTGTATTCAGCCCACTCCTCGCCCACGTCGTGGGTGCTGAAATACTGTGCCAACAGCCGCTCCTCGGCCAGGCTCGTCTGGCCAGCCATGAACTTGCTGAGCAGTTGGGCTATCTGCTGTTCATCGTTTTGTCTTTTCATCGTTGGTTCCTCCTTTTTAACTTGTTCAACAATTCGTGGCGTGCTCTTGAGAGCAGGGTGGAGACTGACGTCTGGCGAATGCCTAAGATGTCGGCAATCTCGCTGAGTTCGCGGCGCTCCAGCTGACGCATCCTCAGCACCATGGCCGATGTGCTGGGCAGACGGTCTATCTCGTCGTTCAGCCATTGCTCCAGCTCGGCGTATTCCAGCCGGTCGTACAGCGAGTCCTCGTCGGCTATCGGCATCGCGTCGCTGATCTCCCGGTGCTGATGCGTCGTGCGCCATCGGTCTATGCACGCCCGCTTCGCAATGATGACTGCAGAAGCCTTCATCCGGTTGGCGTCGCTGAGCTGCCCATGCAGACCCCATAGCCGGAGCATCACGTCCTGGGCAATGTCCTCCGCATCTTCCAGCGAATACCCGAACCGCTCTGCTACCGACACGGCCTTTGCCCGCGTCTCGCCCGCCTTTTGTATGAACTCTTCTTGTGTCATTACACTTATATAACGAATAAGTCCGCAGAAATTAAACAAGAAAGCCCAACTTTTTTTGTCTGCAATAAAATTGCGCCATACAAAAAAGGCATGGGGCGCAGTCGCTGCGGCCCATGCCTGTCCCGGGTCATATAAGAAAAACTTACTTTTTGCTTGTGCCGGCAACGTCCGAGTCCATGACCTTGGTCGCCTCCTTCATGTATTTCTCCATCAGGTCCTGCACCAGCTTCTGCGCCTTCTTGGCTTTCTTCGAGCCGGGGGCGGCAATCAGCATCGCTGACAGCTTCTCGTTCTGTTCGGAGTATGAATCGAGTATTGACTTATAAAGACCCATCAGCCCCACTGATGGCATTCCGTAGGCCTTCAGGTCCTTGGCGAAATCCTGAATCTTGGAATCGAGCACCTTGGTCTGACTGATAATCTGCCCGGACACGATGTCGACGTAGAAGGTGCCTGCACCGGAGTTTTCCTTCGCCTGATTGTAAATACCCTTGAGCACGTCCATGGCCGTCTGAACATTTTGCGCCTTCAGCTCCATCATAGCGTGTTGCTGTGGTGTCAGCGTCTTCTCCCACCTTTTCAATTCATCTTCCTTGGAGCTCCAGCCAGGAACTGTGTCTATCGCCACCGTGTCGGCCTCAAACACGGCGGGGCTGTTGTTCACCAGCAGACTGTGGCCCGACTGGCGGCCCACACGGCGCTCGTAGTCGCGGTCCTCGTCGTAGTAGCCGTTGTGGACGGTGATGCGGTAGGTCTCGCCGGGCACGAAGTCGAGGTCTATCCAGGCCGAACAGAGCTCGCCGTCGGGGAAGATGCAGCGCAGGCGGCCCACGCAGGGGTGGTCGAGCTCGGTCTGGAACTCGAAGCGCTTGTTCACCACGGGCACGCAGGCCACGTAGTCGTCGTCGCTGAGGGCATAGAGGGCGTCGCGACTGTCGGCGATGTAGATGTTGTAGAGCGAGTCCTTGATGTTCTCGTCTACACGGCCCTCAATCTTGAACGTCTTCTTCGAGGTGCCCACCGCCTTTTCGTAGACGTCGGGGCGCAGCGAGGTAATCATGTAGATGGTGCCTTCAATGTCGTTGCCTGACATGAAGTCGCCCTTTTCCCACACAATGGCGTAGGCATCGCGCAGCTGCGGGTTGTCGGGGTTCTTGCAACACAGGAGCCACATCTCCTCATTTGACTTCTTGCGCAGCCAGATGGCTTTCGACCCCTCGTTGGTCACCACATTGAGCTTGAAGGCCTGTGGATTGCCTGGCACCATGTGCAGTATCTGGTAGCCCAGCGGCTCGTCGGTCATGAAATTTTGGGCAATGGTCTCAAAAGACGCGTCGCTGCTTTTACATGAGAAGGCGACAATCCGCTCGCTCGACTCGATGATACCCGTTTCGGGGTTGCGGTTGACGGCATACGACTGTCCTTCCTTCTGTCCGTAGATGCCGATGATGGTGTTGAGGTTGGCAATGACAAATTCGGGCCGTTTCTGCGGGGCAGGTTTCGGCTCTGCATAGGTAGTAAGGGTGCTGCCGACGATGAGCAGCAGGGCGATGATTCTTTTCATAGTCTTCTGTTAATTCGTTTAATTCGTATAATTCGTAGTTGTATAAAGCGTATCATTCGTAGTTACGAAATCACTGTTGCGCCGTCTGTTCCTGGTTGTGCCTGGCGATTTCCAGTTCCAGCTGTATCCACTTCAGGTAGGCCTCGTCGGCCTGCCGCCTCATCAGGGCGAGCTCTTCGGGCGTGTAGTGGTAGTTCTCGGGGCGGGTGATGGGTATGTCGCGCTCCGTCAGCGTCACGGGCTTTTGGGCCCCGGCGGCAAAACCGCCGGGCACTGTAAGCGCTGTAGTGGCTGGCGGCTCTGCTGTCGCAGGGCCGTTGGCCGATGCGACGGCCTCTTGCGATATGATAACGGTGTCGCGTTCTGTCGGTGCTGTCTGCCTCTTGGCCTTCTTCGCCTTTTCCGGTTTCGCTGTAGGCTGAGCAATAGCCGTCTTCACTTGCGCCGTCGCATACTTTCCCGCTTGCGCCGTCACAGGCTCTTCCGTCTTGTGCGTGTCAGGTGTAACTACTCCCCTCTCCTTAGCGAGAGGGGCTGGGGGTGAGGCTTTGGGCGGCATCATCAGCACCACCATGACGGCGGCCACGCAGGCGGCGGCTATCCACGGCCACAGGCGGCGTACCTTTGCCGGGCGTTTCTGCTGCGCGCCGATGTGTTGCAGCACGCGGTCGTTCAGGTCGTCGGGCATGGGCGGCAGTTCGGCCGCCTCCTGCCTCAGGGCCTCGCGCAGGTTCAGGTCTTGCTGGCGCAGTAAGTCGTATTGGTTCTCGTTCATGACTGTAGCATTTTGATGATTCTGCAAAGTTTCTTTCTCGTGCGGCTCAGGCGTGAGGCGACGGTCGTGGGCAGCGACTCGGTGATGTAGGCTATCTCCTTCAGGCTCCGTTCCTCGTAGTAGAACATGGTGATGATGGCCCGCTCCTCGGGCGGCAGGTGCTGCAGCGCGGTGCGTATCAGCTGCACCGTCTCGCCACTGGGCTGTCCCAGCGTCTCGGCGGCCTCCTCGTCGGAGAGGTCGTCGGCGTCGCAGTCGTCGTAGTAGACCATGGGCTGGCGTTTTCGGCGCAGGCGGTCGATGGCTTCGTGGTAGGCCAGCCGCGAGAGCCACGTCCTGAGCGAGCTGCGCGTCTCGTCGTAGCGGCCGATGCCTTGGAACACCTTGACGAAGACATCCTGATAGGCCTCCTCGGCGTCCTCTCTGCTGGTGAGCAGCCTCGCCACGAGTGCGAACACCTCGTGGCCATAGCGCTCCAGCACCTGCCGCTGAGCCTGCCGGTCGTACTGCCGCAGCGCCTCAATCAGTTCTTGTTCCGTCTCTGCCATTCCTTTCTTAGCGTCTTCTATTTATATATACGAATAAACAGGCGCAAACATTGCAGCCCGCCGAAATTAATTTTGAATTATGCCGCAGTCAGGCTGTTAAAAGTGGCAAAAAGCACAGTGTGTGTTACGGTGTCACTTCTTCGGCTTCATGCCCTTGAGAGGGGGGGCGAGGGCGCCCGCGTTCCCCTTGAGGTACTTCGCAATGTTAACAACTAATAACGGTAAGCTGTTAACTAAACACAAACGTTAAAAAAGGAACGGAAACGACTACAAAGAGAAGGCGGCCGCTTGTCCAACGCCGGCTTTTGCCTAATTTTGCGGTGTCAATAAACAAACCGATGGAGACTATGCCAAAGACGAAAGACTTGAAACCACTGACACACGCCGAGACGGAGCTGATGAACCTGCTGTGGGACCACTCGCAGGGGCTCACGGTGAAAGACCTTGTAGAGCAGTACCCCGAACCGCAACCGGCCTACACCACCGTGGGTACCTTCCTGAAAATACTGGAGGCAAAGGGGTTCGTGGAGCACCGCCGGCTGGGAGGCAGCGGCAGGACGTTCGTCTACTCACCGCTGCTCACCCGCGAGAAATACGTGACGCAGGTGCTGCGCGACGTGAAGGACAACCTCTTCGGCTCGTCGATGAAGAAGATGCTCTCCTTCTTCGTGCAGAGCGAGGAGTTGAGCGAGGCCGAGCTGCAGGAGATTCTCAGCATGATTTCGACCGACGACAAGCCTGCTTCAGCCACAAGTATGAACCCGGAAATGGAGATACAATGGTGTACTACGTACTGAAATCAGCGCTGCTGCTCACGCTGCTCTATGGTGGCTTTTCCGTCTTTCTGAGCAGTGAGACCTTCCACCGCTTCAACCGCGTTGTGCTCGTCGTCATCATGCTGCTGTCGATGGTGTTGCCCGCAGTTCACATCACGACAGAGCGGCCCACACCCGTCACCCTGGAGCAATACTGGGAGCCCATGCTGCAAGATACGGAAACGCAAGCGTACTCGCCCGCATCAGTGGCCCCAGAACAAACAGCCGACGGCCAAGCCGTGCTCTCTGCCCATGAGTCACGTTTCGTCAGCGTTCCCTTTACCAAAGAGCAGGTCTTGCTCATGGTCTACCTGACGGGACTGCTGGTCGTCATGCTCCGCTTCATCTGTCACGGCGTCAGGTTAGCCCGTGGCCTGCGGGGCAGCATGAGGTGCAGCGACGGACAGGGCAACACCGTCATCATAAAAGGAAGCAACGTGGCACCTTTCAGCTTTATGCACTACATCGTGATGAGCCTCGACGACTACGAACACCACCGCAGGCTGATACTGACGCATGAACAGGCTCACGCCCGGCTGGGCCACTCCTACGACGTCGTGCTCATCTTGGCCACAGAAGCGCTCCAGTGGTTCAACCCCTTCGCCTGGCTCTTGGGGCGCGAACTGCGGGCCATCCACGAATATGAGGCCGACGAGGCCGTCATCCTGCAAGGCATCGATGCCAAACAATATCAATTACTGCTCGTGAAGAAGGCCGTTGGCAATCGTCTGCAGCCATTTGCCAATACCCTGAATCGCGGTTCACTAAAACAACGAATCAACATGATGTACAAACAGAAATCAACCCCGTGGCGCATGCTTCGTGCTGCGTTCATCATCCCCGTGGCCGCCATGGCCATAGTAGCCTTCGCCGAGACGCCGCTTCCTGCCACCGGAGACCAATCCTCGGCAGCAGTGCAGACTGACAAAGAAGCGACAGCGAAGCCCCGGCCTCTCGTGGAATACAAGGCCAACCGGAAAATAGGCAAGCGTATCTACAATAGCTATATCGTCAACCTTGGCGAGGGCGTGTGGATAGAGCAGGACGGCAAGTCGTTTATCGAAGAGCAGAACTTCTGCTGGTCGTTCAACGACAGCAGGGGGCACCCCGTGATGCAGCTCAACGGCGTGGCCTTCGACCAGAACAACCTGCCCCGGCTGACCAGCAGCGACCTGAAGAAGATTGAAATAAAGAAAGCAGGAAAGACCACCGTCGAGGGCGATGCCCACGGCAGCGACCTGAAGATAGAGGGCGAGCGCATGGTGGTGAACCTCATTACCACGCCCGTCACCATCCCCGCCGGCGTGGAGGGCAACGTGCCCCGCGTGCAGACGCTACTCCTGCCGGGCAACGGCCAACTCTACATCAAGAACGGCAAAGCCACGCCCGGCGACTGGATGCACTGCTCGGTGACCAGTTGGGAAAAGACCTCCTACGGCTACAGCGTGCGCAACGAACTGGAGCGGAGCCGGGTGAAGCCGGGCTACAAGTGCTACATCTATGCCAGCGTGGAAACGCCGCAAAAGGACATCAGCCGTGCCGAGGCGCTGATGCGCGAGCTCGGCATCAGTAACTATGAGGTGGTGCGCAGCCTGCCGAAGAAGCACTTCACCGACAGCGAGCTGCGCCAGTGGGCAAGGGCCGAGAAGGCCAAGGGCACGGCTTACGGCGACTTGTACGACGCGATGGCCCCCAACCACATGGACTGCGCCGACGTACACCGTCAGTGGCACATCGTCAAGGCGGTATACGGGAAGAAATAAGCTTTAAAGTAAAGTTCCCGGTAAGCCAAGCGAGGCAAAGCCGGGCAGGTAAAAAAGAGTCCGGACAACCTCTGAAAGCAGCAGTGAATGCTCCTTTCAGAGGTTTTGGTGAGATATATCACGCCCCGATACCACATTTAAATTCTATTAAAAGAAAAACGACTAAATCATACGATTCTCAGAATTTTGTTGTATCTTTGTCGCGGATTTCTAAAA
>CAMHKU010000096.1 GCA_946185805.1 uncultured Prevotellaceae bacterium
AGAGCACAACCTTGCCAAGGTTGGGGTCGCGGGTCCGAGTCCCGTTTTCCGCTCCCTTACATCCAAAACAAACATTTCTCTTTTTGCTTAAAAACAGGAAAACAACACTTTTCAGATGAGTTTATATTTGAGATATTTTGACAAGGAGACACTTGTCGCCACTGTTGACGAAGCTATTGCTTTTTTGGCAGGTATCAGTGAGGTTGGTATGAATCCGGTGCTTGAAAGCGATATCCGCGACTATGTGGCCAGCGACGTGTACTATCCTAAGCGCTATAAAATCCGTCCCCGCGTTTACTTTATTATTATCAAGACCGAGGCTGCCACTATGCAGGACTTCAAGGACAAGAAGGCCGTGCATCCGTCTGCCGGTAATCGCGACCGTGAGCCGGCGCCTGCTCTTATCAAACTCAATGAGGAGCGTGAGGGATGGTATGAGGGCGTGCTGAACTTCAAGCGCGTGCTGATGATTCCCGGCACGGGCAAGTTCCAGTATCGGGATACCCGTTTTGTGGCACGGCTGAAGGCCAACTCCGGCATCGACTGCTATAACCGCATAGTGGAGCATCTGCAGGAGCGGGTTGACGAGCGCAGTCAGTTTCCGTCGGCCAAGGGCAAGAACTATAGTTTCCGGTTCTTAGGCAGGGCCAAGTAGGGTAGCGTGCTATGAACAAGGTGATGCTAATAGGTAATGCGCTATGAACAAGGTGATGCTGATAGGTAATGTGGGCCTTGACCCTGAGGTGCGCTATGTAGACCAGGGCGTGGCTGTTGCCCGTGTGCGGTTGGCAACTACCGAGCGTGGCTATACGCTGCAGAACGGCACTCAGGTGCCCGACCGCACGGACTGGCACACGGTGCTGCTGTGGCGGCGGCTGGCAGAGATTGTTGAGAAATACGTGCATAAAGGCGACAAGCTTTATGTCGAGGGCCGCATACGCTATACCACCTATGACGACAAGCAGGGGCAGCGACGCTACCAGACCGAGATATGGGCAGAGAATATTGAGCTGCTTACCCCCAAGGCATCTACTCCGGGGGCTGATGAATAAGTTAATCACCGTCTGAATGTTGCCTGTGGACTATTTTCAACAATTATTCAGCAGCGTCTGTATCCTGACACCCTCCTTGGGGGCTGTCGTGGCATTGGTCTTGGCTTGCCTGTTGCTGGTGTGCTCGGGGTTTGCCTCGGGGTCGGAGATAGCATTCTTCTCGCTCTCGCCTACCGACCTGAACAAGTTGGAGGAGAGCAATGCCAAGGCCGACAAGCAGATTATGGCTCTGCGCGAAGACTCCGAGCGGACGTTGGCTACGATTCTCATTACCAACAATCTGGTCAATGTCACCATCATCATGCTGTTCAACTATTTCTTTGCGCACACCGTAGATTTTGGCGGTGCCGTCTGGCTGGAATTCCTTACTATCACCGTGATGCTCACGTTTGTGCTGCTGCTCTTCGGTGAAATCATTCCCAAGGTCTATTGTGCACAGCATGCGCTGGCGGTATGTCGCTCGCTGGTGGGGCCTCTCACGGTGTTGAGCCGTTTGTTCCGCCCTTTGTCGGCAGTGCTCATACGCTCCGGGGTGCTGGCCGAGAAGGTGGTGCAGACAGAGAACCACGTGCTGAGTGTCGACGACCTGGAGCAGGCACTGGAGCTGACCGACAAGACCGAGCTGAAAGACGAGCAGAACATGCTGGAGGGCATCGTCCGCTTTGGCGACGAGACGGCCAAGGAGATTATGACCAGCCGTCAGGATGTGGTAGACCTCGACTTCCGCTCAACGTTCCCCGATGTGCTCAAGTGTATCGTCGAGAACAACTATTCGCGTATTCCCGTCTATCAGAATTCTATTGACAATGTGCGGGGCATACTCTATATCAAGGACTTGCTGCCGCACCTGGGCAAGCCCGCCACCTTTCGCTGGCAGTCGCTGATACGTCCGCCCTATTTCGTGCCCGAGACGAAGAAAATCGACGACCTGCTGCGCGAGTTCCAGGCCAACAAGGTGCATATCGCTATTGTCGTCGACGAGTTTGGAGGCACCAGCGGTATTGTTACCATGGAGGACATATTGGAGGAGATCGTGGGTGAAATCAACGACGAGTATGACGAGGAAGAGAAGACTTTCGTGCGCATCAATGCCAACACCTATATCTTTGAGGGCAAGACGCTGCTGAGCGATTTCTATAAGGTTTTACACTTGGCTGACGACACCTTTGAGGCTATTGAGGGCGACGCCGACACGCTGGCGGGCCTGATGCTGGAATTGAAAGGCGACTTCCCCGCCGTGCATGAGAAGATAAACTATCAAAATTTCACCTTCGAAATACTGGAGCTCGACGAGCGCCGTATCTCGAAGGTGAAAGTGATTGTTCATGAAGGTTGAGTATTCTCAACCTTTTTTAGTTCCACCCGAACCGGGTCCATTGCATGGCGCGGTTCCAGGCAAAGTTGTTGCAGGTCTTGTTGTAATTATACTCGCTGCGGAGATAATACTTCTCGCTCCTGGGAATAAACATACTGACACAGCCGTAGAGCGACTCATTTTGGTCGAAATCAGTCATCGTCAGTTCCAGATAAGTGTAAATAGTCATCCATCTGAGCGACATGCGGTAGTAAGGCACGGCCTGGCTGTACACCCGGTCCCAGGCAGTAAAGTCGGTAGCGGTGGTATTGCGCTTGATATAGGCTCTCATGTCGTACATTACCGGGTTGTCGTCGTACAGGTAGAAAGCGATGTCGCCAACGTTGGGTTCATTGGGATACGTGGGGTAGCCACCTTCAAACTTGTCGAGAATGTCGTGGGTGGCCTGTGCCAGCGGCTCCATATATTTAGTGTCGATGACCGACAGCGGCACACTGTAGCCGTCTAGGAACGGATCGCCTTTATAGTCATCCAGATAGTAGTTGTAATAGGTGTCGATAATGCTTTTGTAAAGCTGGCTGCCGCTGCCATAGAGCAGTGGCACAATCTTGTCGTAGGGTGCACCGTTGCCGGGAATCTCTGCCGGCGAGCCTATGAGGTAGTTGGTGACGTTGCGCAGCTCATAGCCCACCTCGGCACACATCATGTTGCAGCAGTCGGCAAATATAAATTCCAGTTTCGGCAGTTTCGCCAGTTCCTTGGCCATCTGGGTGATGTTCATCCATTTTTCCGCGCTGGCTGCCGATACGTCGGTGCCTTTGTCCTGGCCGTAAGCACGACGGACGGTTCCGCCCTTAGTACTAGAAGACGCTTCGCTGGCGACGGCGGCAGTGGCTATGGTGTCGCGGCTGACGAGCCATCCGGTGGCGTGGCCCCACAGCACCAGGCCGTAGCTCTCGGCAGGGGCGTTAGTCACCATCCACGACAGAATCTCGTGGAACATGGAGGGGTCGGAGGCATAGAAGTCGCTGTCAAACTGCTTGAGGATGTTGACCTCGCCACCGTGTATTTCGGCAATGTAGGGCTTGCCCGCATGCTGGCTGTTGTAGTTGAGGCTGTCTACAAACACCAACAGCCGCTGGTCGTCGCTCAGTAACTTTGAGCCGGCTATCATCTCTTGAAGGTCGGGATTGAGGAACTTGCCAAAGGAACTATACGTGAGGTTGTTCTCGCCCGACATGTAGATCATGACTGTTCTGCTGGCCTTAGCCGGCGGAAACGAGGTGTCGTCATCGTCGCTATGGCAACTGGTAAGAAATAGTGCTGAACAAAGCAGCATCAATAAATACTTCATATTCTTCATATTTTTGTGCAAAGTTACTGATTTTTCTTGAATTCTTTGTACCTTTGCACGTCAAAAATTAAGGAAATGAAGAAATATCTATATATATTGTTGATTGCGTTTATAAGTATGGTGGTATGGGAGCCTGTGGCGGCAAAGTCAAAGAAGCGCCGGGCGAGGGCTCGGGTGCATGCTGTTGCCAAGCATAGGAAGGCAAAGAAGCGTGGCAAGACAAAGACCGCAAAGATTGTTGCCAAGCCTGCAGAGCCGCGTTACGATGCCAATGGCAACGAGGTGAACCCCTACCTGCAGTGTGAAGACACCTGTAGCCATGTACACGGCATAGACTTGAGCCACTATCAGGGGCAGGTGTTCTGGGAGACGGTAGGCGAGAATACCAAGATGGCATACGTCTACCTCAAGGCTACAGAGGGTGGCGACCGCATAGACTCTTATTTTGAGCGTAACATTGAGCTGGCTCACCGCTATGGCCTGAAGGTGGGCAGCTACCACTTCTTCCGCCCGAAGACCGACCTGGAGCGGCAGTTGCGTAACTTTATGACCCAGTGCCTGCCAGGCGAGCAGGACCTTATACCGATGATTGATGTGGAAACCGACGCTAACATGCCGCAAAAGGCTTTCCGCGACTCGCTGATGAAATTCCTTTACTTAGTGGAGGTGGCTTATCGGCAGAAGCCGCTGGTCTACACCTTCCGTAACTTCTACAACAAGCATCTGCAAGGGCTTATTGACCAGTATCCGCTGATGATTGCTATGTACACAGATCAGGAACCCGTGCTCGCTGACGGGCGTGATATTACTATGTGGCAGTACACGGCGAAGGGGCGTATAGTAGGCGTTAGTGGCTATGTAGACAAGTCAAGGTTCTTAGGCCGTCATGAACTGCGTGAAATCCGCTTTCGCCACTGAAGGGTTAAAATTGTGAAATTGTCAAATACTCCTATATTACAAACCTGTAATTTCCCGTATCGCTCTGGTACGCAGGTGTCTCACCTGCGGGTTGCCGCAAGTGAGACACTTGCGTACCAGTGGTGAACTAAATAGTTAAATAGTAAATTGTAAATAGTTAATAGTTAAATAGTAAATACAAAAGATGATTATCAAGTGTCCGGAATGTGGTCACCAGGTGAGCGACCAAGCAAAGACTTGTCCCTCCTGCGGCATTGATATTGCAGGAAAAATTACTCGCTGTCCCGACTGCGGCGAGTATATCTTTAAGGAACAGGCAGAGTGCCCCAATTGTCATTGTAGTATCAACGGAGCCTATGTCGCGCCTCCGTTACAGGCAACGGTTGCCACGGAGGCTGCCCAGCCATCGGCTACCGATGATCCTCATGGGCGTGAGCAGCAGGGCCGGCAGGGACAGCAGTCTGGCAGGCAAGAGCCGTCGCAGTCTCCGCGCAAGCAAGAGCCGTCGCGGCCTCCTCGCAAGCGTCGGGCCGGCATGACAGCCATCGTCATTGCCTTTGTCATATCGCTGATTGTAGTGTTCCTGGGTATCTATTTTATGAAGACTCAGGAGCAGCAAAACGAGCAGAGGGCATACGAGAACGCCATGAAGAGCACTGAGCCGTTGGTGCTGCAGAATTTCCTTGATATGTACAAGGATGCTTCTCCTGCCCATAGTGACTCTATCAAAAGCCGTTTAGAAGCTTTTAAAAAAATTGACCATGACTGGGCCGACGCTGTAGTGAGCAATACCAAGTTTGCCCTGGAGCGCTACATGAAGCTCTATCCGGAGAGCCCTCATAACATTGAGGCAAAGATAAAGATTGATTCCCTCGACTGGGAGGCTGCCCTGAAAGAGAATACCGCTGAGGCTTTCCGTGCTTATCTTGACGCCCACGTCGACGGTGCCTATTATGATGAGGCACGCGCAAACTATGAAAAGCTGGAAGCTCAGAAGATTACTGTTGAAGACCGGCAGGTTGTCAGTCAGCTGTTTACTACTTTCTTCAGTGCCCTTGCCCAGCATGACGAGGCTCCCTTGTCGGCAGTCATTGCGCCGGTGCTTACATCTTTTCTCCACCGTTCCAACGCCACGAAGTACGACGTTTTACAGTACATGGAGAAATTATGGGAGCCGGGCATCGTTCGCATGGAGTTTACGCCCAACGGCGACTGGGCAATCGAAAAGCAGGACCTTGGCGACGGCCGCTTCAACTATGCCGTTAACTTTACGGTGGTGCAGCACGTTGACCGTCATTCTGAGGATGGCAGCCACAGCGCCAGTACTGTCTATAAGGTGACGGCGCGGGTATCGCCCGAAGGCCGTATTACCGAGCTGAACATGAAGCGTAGCGTGGCCGAACCGGCTACTGCTACTCCATAGTAATACCTGCCTGTATCCATTGTTGAGCGACGGCTTGGGCATCGGCCTGAGCCGTCGCTTCGTCTATCTCATATTCCTCTAAGAGCCATGCTTTCATGTCGTCGGCGGTGAAAGCCGGCAGGGCTTCCGCTTTCCGCCAGAGGTAGGCAGCCGACTCGTTCAGGCTGATAATCTTAGAGAAGTCGATGTTTTCAAGTCCCTCGGCAACAATGACGTTCTCGCCGCAGATAGAGCGCAGGCGGAATCCGTTCTTTACTTTCATAGTTCTGCTTGTTTTGTTTATGTAATTCCTTTGTAGTTGCTGTATTCTTTTATAGTGTAGACAGTCACTGTTTCGTGACCGCGTTTTTCCGTATCTGCCGCGGAACATGCGGATGCAGGGCAAAGAGCAGGTAGCG
Source organism: uncultured Prevotellaceae bacterium (assembly GCA_946185805.1). Classification (GTDB taxonomy): domain Bacteria; phylum Bacteroidota; class Bacteroidia; order Bacteroidales; family Bacteroidaceae; genus Prevotella. The sequence continues at coordinate 6,461 of CAMHKU010000096.1, forward strand.
CCGCAGGGGCAGCAGTCGTGTCCATAGCCAGGAATAGATGCGCCATTTCATGCCGCTGGTGCTGTCGGGCTGCTGACGCCCCTTGCGAAAGAAGCCTATGGCCGTGGCGCGGATGTCGCCAAGCCGGCAGTGCTCTGTTCCCAGATTGCCGTCGCCGCGCAATACAACCTGCTGGCCGTTGATAGCCACAATGCGGTGGAGCACATAGCGGCCTGGCGCAATCTCGGCGAGCACGGCGTCGCCCACTTCTATGGTCTTAGGCAGGCTGAGAAGCGCCTTGTCGCGGCCGTCTTCCAAAAACGGGCGCATGCTGTAGCCGCGCAGCGGCAGGGTAACGGTGTGACCCTCGTGCAGCAGCCTTACCACTTCAGGCAGCAGCACGGCGTTTTCTATCTCTATGCTTTTCAGGCGCTCCGTCATCTGTTGCTCATTCCCCATTTATCACTTCTCACTTCTCACTTCTCACTCATCACTTCTCACTTCTCACTTCTCACTTCTCTTTCCCCGTCAGCTTACCGAAGCTCAGCCGTGCTGCTTCTTCGTCGGGCAGACAGTAAAGGGTGTAGACGGGCGTGGTCTCTATCAGCCGTGATACGGCATTGCACAGGTTTCTGTAGATGGCGACGTCCCATTTCATCGACGAGCAGGCGGGCAGCAGCGATGCAAAAGCCTCTATAGGTGCTAAGCGCACGATGCTGTTGCGGGGTGCTCGCTCAATGCGGGTAATGGCCCCCAGGTGCTTGCGCAGGTTACGGTAGCAGGGCGTCTTGCCACTCCATGGCGAGCCGTAGATGTAGGGCTGTCCGTCGTCAAGGATGCGTATGATGGGGTTGTCGTCGTTCAGCAGCTCAGTGCCTTCGATATGTTTCATCCATAGCGAGGTGTGGGTGCTCTTGCCGGTGCCGCTCTGGGCTATGAAGGGATAGCCCTCGTTGCCCAGAGCCACACACGAGGCGTGGACGAGCATCGTCTGACAGTGACTGCCGGCGAAGGCATAGACGAGCATCAGGGCATTGTTGAGTCCGAAGGAGCGCATGGTCCAGTCGCCCCTCAGTGCGCAATGGCAGTCGGAAAACTGCTCGTTGGCGGTCAGCAGGCAGCAGTCGTCGCCATAGATATTGCTGATCATGTATTCGTAGCCGCCGTCTGTCAGTTGATAGACGGCGGTGTTGCCGTTGCCGGTGTCGAAGTTTCTCACTAACCGTCGCTCCGGGGTGGGGTGGGGCTTGCTGTCGATGGTCAGCGTCAGCAGCAGTGGTGCTGACGGACGCTCAACGGCAAACACGCCGAACGAGGGCAGCAGTGACTCAATGTCGGTACTGTCGTTCTCTGTGCGCAGGCAGACGGTAAGGTCGGCAATTAAGAAATAATAGCTCTTCACGGCTTTCGCTTCTTCTCCTTCTTGGCGGGCTTTGTCGCTGTGTCCTCCTCTATGGTGCCCATATCGTAAGTGGTAAAGCGAAATTCGTCGGCACCGATGAGCCTCACGTCGTTATGCGTCTTCACCTTCTTGTTGCCGGTGTAGAGCTTTTTCATCTTCAGATATTTCTTCTGCAGACGGCTGGCCTTCCTGTCGTACATCACGATGCACGTGCGGTTGGGCATTTGCTGCGACGTCAGGTAGTCGCGCAGCATGTTGGAGTAGTTTTCACGGCCCAGAATGAAGTGGTTGCTGTTGTCTACCCATACGCTGTCGACGGCCTGGATGTCGGTGAAGTGTACGATGGTATCGTTGAACGAGGCCGCGAAGCCAAACATGTACATCTTGGGCACTTTTACGCCCTTGGCAGTTGTTGTAAAAGGGAGCAGGCTTAGTGTCAGCATCAAGGCTCCCGTGAGATATTGTTGTAGTTTCATTCTCCTAAATATGCTTTTAGAATTTTGTTCTTTGTCGTCTCGCGCAGTCGGCGTATGGCTTTTTCTTTGATTTGGCGGACGCGCTCGCGCGTCAGTCCGTATTTCTCTCCTATCTCCTCCAGCGTCAGCTCTGGCCCGTTGATGCCGAAGAAGGCTTCTATGACGTTGCGCTCGCGCTCATTGAGTATGCGCAGTGCCTGTCTGATTTCCGCCTGTAGCGACTCTATCACCAACTGTCGGTCGGCGGTGGGCGAACTGTCGTTGACGAGCACGTCGAGCAGCGACCCCTCTTCGCCGTCGGCAAAAGGCGCATCCACCGACACGTGCCGCGTATTGGCACTCATGGCTTCGTCAACCTTCTCCTCGGGCAGGTTTGTTTCCTTGGCAATCTCCTCAACCGACGGGCGCCTCTCGTTCTCCTGCTCAAACTTGCTGAGCATGCGGTTAATCTTGTTGACACTGCCCACCTGGTTCAGCGGCAGCCTTACAATGCGGCTCTGCTCGGCGATGGCCTGCAGGATTGACTGGCGTATCCACCACACGGCGTAGGAGATGAACTTGAAACCGCGGGTCTCGTCAAACTTCTCGGCAGCCTTGATCAGTCCCACGTTGCCCTCGTTGATGAGGTCGGGCAGCGACAGGCCCTGGTTCTGATATTGCTTGGCCACCGACACCACAAATCTCAGGTTGGCTTTCGTCAGGCGCTCAAGAGCCTTGCGGTCGCCCTTGCGGATGCGCTGAGCCAGTTCTACCTCTTCCTCTACGGAAATCATGTCTTCCTTGCCGATTTCCTGTAGGTACTTCTCAAGAGCCTCACTCTCTCGATTGGTAATAGATTTTGTGATTTTCAGTTGCCTCATGGTGGTATAGCTTTAAAGTCAAAGTGCAAAGATAAGGTAAAAAAATGAAACCGCCAAGGAATTAAGGAAAATTATTATAAGAGGTGAAAAGTCTGCTTTCTAAGCAAGAACTTCCATAAAAAACTGCCCTTTTTACTTTGTTTGCTGGTAAACTATAAATTTTTTTTTGTTGCTATTAACAAGCCTCAGCCATATCTCAGCAGCGGCGCCTCCTGACGAAATGGGGGAGGGGCATGTTCCGACGGTGTGAAGATTGGCCAACAACGGTACAGTCAACAAGAACGGTTACACGCTGACGCAGATCATGGGGACAGGTTTTTGAATGAATTCGTTGAATTCACTTCAAACAACCTGT
>CAMHKU010000097.1 GCA_946185805.1 uncultured Prevotellaceae bacterium
CTCGGCTTTGCCGCTTCGCGCGTCGAAGAACTTTTTGTTGCTCAGGTACTTATAGAGAAAGTTAAACTAAAATGCTACGGAATTAAGGATGATGAAAAAAACTCCCCTGCTAACCGTATTGGCATTGATTAGCATCATGACTGCCAATGCCACACCTGTGCAGAATCCCAAGGGACTCTACCGCTTGAAACAGTTTATCTACGAGAATGGCTCAACAAGGCCGCCGGGGTTCAGCCAGTACAAATATGCAGCCGACTCCGTGGGATTGCTCGTGTCTTTCAGACCATCCATGAGAGCCGACAAGTGGAGCAGTATGACCGTAGAGATACGCGAGACTTACCCATTGACATACACCGGTGAGAAACCGCAGGGGGCTGACGGCCACGGCACGCAGATATTCAATGTCGACGACGACCAGTTTCTCTTCAAGTGGTACAACGACAAGTTTCCTAACATGAGCAACCTCAACGAGTTCATCACTGAGGTTTACAGGAAGAGCGCCATGGAGCCCGACGTGGTGAAAGCCTTCGAACTGTTTGAAGACAAGACAGACCACACGGCCGGCAAGTTCTACGGGTGGTGGGTGCGCACAGGAGCCGCTGCCAATGCCGACGGCACGGGGCAACGCACGTCAGTGCCTGTCATGTGGAAAGCCTATGGGCCGGAACTCTCGATGGTGGTCAACATTCTCAACAACGGCAATGTGCTGGGCTGCAACACTACAGGCACCGTCAGGTATGATAACGACAGCACCATCTACGAGATAGGCCATCGCTGCCATATCAAATGGCTCAGCGACAACTGCCATACGCTCACCTTTGTGCAGGAAAACGGTGTGAAGCTGACCGAGATTTGGGAGCGTGGCGGACTGCCCAGAGAGTGGCAGAACGTGTTCAACACCAACCTCGCCACCTATCGGAATGCTGTAGACTGCATAAGAGATGCCGTCGTACAGGCCACACAGAAAGGCGACCTTAAGCAAACTGATCGATTCATCGCCGAGGCTATAGGCAAGAACGTCAGCATAGAAGTACTTAGTCAGGGGGTGATGGGCATAGCGCTTGACTTGCTCGTCAACAAAGAGCAATACCAGGACTGCGTGACATTCAGTACACGCCATCTGCAGACCATCAGAGACTATGCCGCCGACGGTCACAAACAGACGATAGCATCGAATGTTAGCATCCACCTGACGGAGATATTCAAATCCATTGCCACCTACCGCTGCGGTGACAAAGAGAATGGTCAGAAACTGATGGACGAACGCCAGTCAATCATTGACAGCGAGATAGAGCGATACAAAGCCGTCAAGGGTATGGAACCCTACTGCAACTTGCTGCATTACTGCAACATGCTGTTGTATTACTATGGTTACGACATCTATGGGGCAGAAAAGACCTTACTCTATATGGATGCACTAAGCCTCATGGCTCCCGCCATGACGTCAAGTCTGGCAAACCAGCTCATGATTCTTAACTGCCGGGCCAACTGCTACCTTCTGCAGAACGACGAGGCGAGTGCGCAGAAGCTGTGGCTGCAAATCAAGGAGCGCGATGACAACTACTTCAAGAAACAGCCCGCCAGCAACCCCCTAAAGAAAACTTTTGGGGATTGACGGAAAGGATTGCTTATTTCCTCACCACCTTTTGTCCGTCCTTGATGACGATACCCTGGGTGGCATCGTCGGCCGGCGTGCCGTCAAGGCGATAGGCACGGGTGGCGGGATGCTCAACGACGGCGGTCTGGCGTACGGCAGCTGTTTGGCCACTCTTCTCCCGGAACTCGGCACGGGCTTTGGCCAGCTGCTCGATGAAGCGCTCATGATTACGGATGAGCTGATAGAGCACGGTGCCTGCCATACGGCCGGCATCAACGTCGCTCTGCCAGTGGTAGCCGGCAATGACGCGGCTCTGGCCAAAGTCGTAGCCGCGAGCCAGCAGGCGCTCCATGGCCTCAGCAGACTGGTTGATGTCGGCCAGCAGGAGTGCCGATGTCCAGCCTAAGACGGTATGGCCGGAGGGGTAAGACCCTTCTTTGCGGTGCTTCTCTTCCTTCTCGGGCACCAGCGTGCCCTCGTTGTAGTAGGCGTAGGGGCGCTGGCGGCCGAACACGGCCTTGGCGCCGGAATAGATACTGTCGCACGAGGCGCAGACATCCTGCAGGATGCTGTAAATCTCAGGTGTGTCCTCCTTAGTGATGTCTACGCCGAAGAGCGGTCCGAACTCATCGATAATGGTCTGCATGCTATACACGGCATCGCGCTGCGCCTGGGCAGCACGGGCCTCGTCCTGCCGCATCAGCTTGCCCCAGAGATGCTGTGACTGGTCGGCCACGAAGCGGGCCGACTCGAAGGGCGGGAAGGGAGGCAGAATCTTCGTCATGTCGGGCAATTCGGCCTTGGTAAAATACGCGTGTCCGTTCTTCTCGTCGCCAGCCGCAAAGACGGTGGAGGCACCACATAGCGCAAAGGCTACGGTCAATACAATCATTTTCTTCATACTGCTAATACGTTTCTTCTGTTTTATTTACAGTCGTCTGTTTTTTGTTCTTTTATTATAACTTTTACTAATAAACTGTGCAAAATTACGCATTTCCATCCAAAATAGTGTAACTTTGCATGCTATTTTAAATGTTATTATCCAAATACAAACAAATATCCATTCTTAACGGACAGGAAATATGTATAGCTTAAATTACAAGGTAACAACAAGTACCTGCGACAGTGAAGGAAAGTTGAAACTCTATTCTGCCCTTCAGATGATGCAGGACTGCTCGGAAATGTGGATTGACAGCGAGCCCGGCATAAAACAGTATTTCGCAGAGCAGAACATGGCTCAACTACTGGCAACACGTCAGGTGGAGGTCGTCAGAGTGCCTGAGTACAAAGAAGAACTGACGGTGACAAGTACTGTCTATGGTATGAAGCCTATGTTCGGCTTCCGCAACACGTTCATCTATGATGCCGAGGGCAAACCATGTTATAAGACTTGGAGCATGGGGGCTTTCGTAGATAAGTCCACGGGCAAGCTGAAGCGAGTTGACAATGCCACGATTGCCTCGATGTCGCTGGAGCCTCAGCTGGAAATGAACTACAAAGACCGACGGATAATACTTCCAAAGGCTCCGATTAAGCGAGAGCAGAGTGATGCCGGCACCGACTCTTCCGAACGTGAGGAGACCCGACCGGAGGTCAAGCAGGGCGCAGAGGCACTTGCCCCCATCAGAGTGCTTCGTGCCGATATTGACTACAACAAGCACATGAACAATGCCAACTATGTCCGCGTGGCGATGGAACTGTTGCCAGAGGATTTCAAGGTTAGCGGACTGAGAGTGGAATATCGTGTGGCGGCAAAGCTCGGTGACCTGCTGATTCCGACGATATACCAGATAGAAGGAGGAATCATCGTGTCGCTTTCTACTGGCGATAACGTCTGTGCCATCATTGAGTTCATGGAGCGTAAAAAGGCTGGCTGATAGCATAGAGAATGATTTGCACCACGGAGGTGAATCATGACAAAGAGGATGTGCCATTGTGATGACACATCCTCTTTCTTGTTCTATCAATAGAGATTGGGCGACGCGCTTATACGGCAGCGGCGGCTATCCAGTCGTAGATGCAGGAAGCGATGCCGAAGATGACGATGCCGAGGGTGCACAGGGCCAGGGCGAACTTGGTGTTGCAGTCGCTCTGGAACGCGGGCAGCGGCGTAAGCGTCTTCTTGATATACATAGCCTTGACGATGAGCAGGTAGTAGTAAAGGCTGACCACCGTGTTGATCAAGGCAATGAAGACAACGAGATAAACCCAGAAGGGGTCGCCCTCGTGGCCGCCGACGGCAGCCATGAACACGAAGAACTTAGAGAACATACCGGCAAACGGAGGAATACCGGCCAGCGAGAACAGAGCCAGCGTCATGAGGAACGAGAGCTTGGGGTTGGTCTCGTAGAAGCCGTTGTAGGCCGCCATGTCGGTACGTCCGCCGTTGTTTTGCTCTACGACGCTGATGACCGAGAATACGGCCATGTTAGCCACAACGTAGACCAGCACGTAGAAGGTGAGCGCCGTGGCGCCCATCTGCGAGTTGCCGAGCACAGCGAGCATGATGTAACCGGCCTGCGAGATAGAGCTGAAAGCCATGAAGCGCTTGAGCTCCGTCTGGCGGATGGCGAAGAGGTTACCCACGGTGATGGTAAGCATGATGATGATGCCGAGCATCAGCGTCCACTGCTCCACCAGAGGGCCGAAGACCTTCGTCAGGATGATGAAGGCAGCCAGGGCGGCGGCACCCTTGGAGACGACGCTGAGGTAACCCGTCACAGGCGTAGGCGCTCCCTGATAGGTATCGGCCGTCCAGAAGTGGAAGGGCACCAGCGAGAGCTTGAAGCCCAGTCCGCTGAAGAAGAACACCATGCCGGCCACGGGCAGCAGCATCTGGTCGCTGAAGATGTTGATGCCGGCGAGCACCATGGCGGCGTCCTGGAAGTAGAGAGTACCGGTAGCGGCGTAGACCAGCGAGATGCCATACAGCATGACGCCGCTGGAGAAGGTTGCCGTCAGGATATACTTGGCGGCAGCCTCAGCACTCTCGCGCTTCTTCTTGTCGAGGGCCACGAGGCAGGCCATAGGCACTGAGGCGGTCTCGAGTCCGAGGAAGAACATGAGGAAGTTGCCTGAGGAAATCATCATATACATTCCCAGCAAGGTAGAGATGACGAGCATATAGAACTCACCCTGGATGCGCTTGTCGCTGAGCCAGGGCTGCGCCATGATGACGACGATGAGCGTGCCGGCGGTGAGGATGGTCTTCATCACATTGGCCATCGGCGAGGTGACATAGAGTCCGCCGAAAGCCTCAGTGGGTGCCACCAATGCGCAGGGTACAATGAGCAGCGCCAGCAGCAGGGCAGTGAGGCAGTAGAGCACCCCACCCTTGCGCTCGCTGCGGTACAGCGCAAAGTCGGCAAAGAAAACGATGATCAGGATAGCCACGAGGCATGCCTCGGGAATCATCTGTAAGAATTGTCCGTAATTCATCATGATATTTACAATTTGACAATTTACAATTTACAATTTAGTTGATGTTCGCCAAGATGGGGATAACAGCATCGCTGATGACGTTGGAGGCCCAGAAGGGGAACGTACCCAGACCGCCGACACAGAAGATGAGGCAGGCCACGGCGACGCGCTCGTCCCAGGTGGCATCGGTGAGCTGCAGGTAGTGCGGGTCGGCCACCTCGCCATAGAGAATCTTGCCCACGAGGCGCAGGATGTAGACGGCGGTGATAACCACCGACGTGCAGGCCACGATGGTGCAGACGCGATGGAACATGTCGGGATTCTCAAAGGAGCCTACGAAGATGGTCATCTCGGCCACGAAGCCCGAGAAGAACGGCAGGCCGAGGTTTGCCAGACCGGCGAGGACATAGCCCACGGCGAGGAACGGCATAATCTTCATCAGTCCGCCGAGCTTACGCACGTCGCGGGTGTGGGTGCGGCCGTAGATCATACCGATGAGGGCAAAGAAGAGAGCCGTCATCAAGCCGTGAGAGAGCATCTGCAGGATAGCACCCGTACAGGCCGTCTTGGTCATCATCAGCAGGGCGAAGAGCACCAGGCCACAGTGGCTTACCGACGAATAGGCATTGATATACTTCAGGTCGGTCTGCACGCAGGCCGAGAGTGCGCCGTAGACCACGGAGATGGTGGTCAGGATAAGGAATATCCACGACAGCTCCTGGGCAGCCTCAGGCAGCAGGTACATAGCCACGCGGAAGCAGCCGTAGCCTCCGAGCTTCATCAGCACGCCGGCATGGAGCATCGACACCGCCGTAGGCGCCGAAGCATGACCGTCGGGACTCCATGTGTGGAACGGGAAGAGGGCTCCCAGCACGCCGAAGCCGATGAAAATGAAGGGGAAGAACACCTTCTGCATGTCTACCGGAATGTTGTGCAGGGCGGCAATCTCGTTGACGTTCATCGTCGTAGCACCGCTGAAGAAGTAGATGCCGAGGATGCCGAGAATCAGCAGGGCCGAGCCACCCATGAGCATCAGCGTGAGCTTCATGGCGGCGTACTCCTTGGCACCGCTACCCCAGACGCCAATCAGCAGGTACATGGGGATGAGGGCCACCTCGTAGAACATAAACATGGTGAACAGGTCGGTGCAGATGAAGAAGCCGTAGACACCCGTTGAGAGCAGGGTGAACCAGAGGAAATACTCCTTGGTGAGGGGCTTCAGCTGCCAGGAGGCAAAGGTGCCGGTGAAGACGATGATGCTCGACAGCAGCAGCATGACCACCGAGATGCCGTCGACGCCTACGCTGTAGGCAATGTTCAGCGGCTTGAACCACGGTGTGGAAGCCGTCAGCAGCATGACGTCGGTATTGCCGCCGGCGCGCTGCTCAATGAAATAGACGGTGAGCCAGATAGAGAGCGCCAACAGCGCCGTAGAGCCTGCCACCATCACGCCACGCACCTGATTGAGACTCTTGGCCAGCCAGAGGCCAAGCAGCATCAGGACGGGAATTACTACAAATAAACTCAGTATGTTCATTTTTCGTTATTTCGTTATTACGTTATTTCGTTATTACGATTATATGGCCAGCAGAATCAGCGTCAAGGCCACGGCGCCGGTAAGGAACCAGACGGCATACTGACGCACATCGCCACTCTGCCAGGGACGGAGGCTCTCGCCGGCCTCGTTGGCGCCCCAGGCAGCAAAGTTGAATGTGCCGTCGATGACATGACGGTCGAACCAGGCAATGGGGCGCGATACGCAGGCGAAAATGACCTTATGAGTGACAAACTGCCAGATTTCGTCCTGATAAAAGCGCTTGTAGGCAGCACGCCACAGACGGGGGAAGGTAGCATAGAGCTTGTCGGCCACGGGCTGCTGCTCACCTTTATAAATATAGGTGGCCAGACAGATGCTGCAGATGGCAATGACGGTGCTCACGGCGGCTACGGTGGCGTCGAAGTGGATAGTGTAGTCGTGGCCGTCGGCGCTGACGAAGCTGCCGAAGCTGCCACCCCATCCGAGGAAGCCTGCAAGCGTGGTGTAGACACCCACACCGACGGTGATGACCGACAGCACAATCAGGGGCACGGTCATCGTCAGCGGAGCCTCATGGGGCGTGTGGTGCTCGTGGGCCTCCACATTCTCTGTGCCCCAGAAGATGCCGTAGTACAGGCGGAACATATAGAAGGCGGTCATGGCGGCGATGCCAGTCATAATCCAGCCTACAAGGGGACTGTAGTTCATGCAGGCCGAGATAATCTCATCCTTAGAGCTGAAGCCCGAGAAGAAGGGAATACCGGCGATGGCCAGACACGAGATGAGGAACGTGGCGTGGGTAATGGGCATGTACTTGCGCAGTCCGCCCATCACTGCCATCTCGTTGCTGTGGACGGCATGGATGATACAGCCGGCGCCGAGGAAGAGGCAAGCCTTGAACATGGCGTGGGTAAACAGGTGGAACATACCGGCGAGGTAGCCCACGCTGCCAGGATGCTCATGGCCCGTCACCTGCTCGGTGCATACGCCGAGAGCCACCATCATGAAGGCTATCTGCGAGATAGTAGAGAAGGCCAGCACGCGCTTGATGTCGGTCTGTGCGCAGGCCACGGCGGCAGCATAGAAGGCGGTGATGACGCCCACCCACACGATAATCGACATGGCGCCGGGGGCATAGTCAATCCACAGGGGGAACATGCGGGCCACCTGATAGACACCGGCCACCACCATCGTGGCAGCATGGATGAGTGCCGACACAGGCGTGGGACCCTCCATGGCGTCGGGCAGCCAGATGTGCAGCGGGAACATGGCACTCTTACCGGCACCGCCGATGAACATCAGCGTCAGCGCCGTCGGCAGTATGAAGCCGCCGGCAGCCACAGCTTTGGCGGCGTCGCCAGCCACAAAGGGCGTGGCGCCCTCGGCCATCTGGATATTGTCGATAAAGGTGAAGTTGAACGAGCCCGTGTAGTAGCCGAAGATGAGGATACCCACGAGGAAGAAACCGTCGGCAAAGCGCGTGACGATGAACGCCTTCTTAGAGGCGGCCACGGCGGCATGCAGCGGATAGTAGAAGCCGATGAGCAGATAGCTGCTCACGCCCACCATCTCCCAGAACATATACATCTGGAAAATATTGGTGGCCACCACCAGGCCGAGCATCGACATGGAGAAGAGGCTCAGGAAGGCGTAGTAGCGCTGGAAGCCCTTCTCGCCGTGCATGTAGCCGAAGGAGTAGATGTGTACCATGAACGACACGGTGGTAATGACTACAAGCATCATCACCGAGATGGGGTCGAGCATGATACCCATGTCAAAATGCAGACTGCCCAGAGGGAGCCACGTCAGGTTGTAGGGCACGATGGTCTGATAGACACCGTCTACACGGTCGGCTCCGAAATACTGGAAGGCCGTCATGTAAGCCAGCAGGGTGACCACGCCCAGGGTGCAGGTGCCTATGAGGCCCGCCACCTTATGAGACATCTTCATGCCGCAGAGTCCCAGTACGAGGAATGAGAACAGCGGCAGCAGAAGGATGAATATTGTATATCCGTAATCCATAATTCCTTAGTTCTTAAGATTTGAGATGGCATCAACGCTGTCGCTCTTGAAGTTGCGATAGACATTGAGAATGATAGCAATAGCCACGGCCGACTCTGCCGCAGAGACACCGATAGAGAAGAGGGTCATGAAGAATCCCTCGTTCAAGCCGGGATAGAGCAGGCGGTTGAAGGCGGCGAAATTGAGGTCGACGGCGTTGAGCACCAGCTCAATCGAGATGAGCATGGCAATGAGGTTGCGACGGGTGACAAAGCCGTAGACACCGATGAAGAACAACAGTGCTGAAAGCACAAAATAACATTGTACGGGTACCATAGCTTAATCCTCCTCTACTTTACGTGAAACAACCAATGCGCCGATAATGCAGGCCAGCAGGAAGATAGAAATGAACTCGAAGGGGAGCACATACTGATACTTCTCGGAGCCTACCAGAGCCTGACCGATGGTGCGCATGGGCACCTCGACGTCGGCCACCTCACAGGCGCGGCTCATCAACTCATTTTTCAGAAATACGAAAGCCACCGTGACCAGTCCCACCACCGAGAGCAGGGCGGCACCGATGGCGCGCGAGCACTTGATCTTCTCGACCATACCCTGCAGCGTGCGCTTCGACACGAGCTGGATGGCAAAGACATAGATCATCGTCACGCCGCCGGCATAGACCGAGATCTGAGCGGCACCCAGGTAGGTGTAGTCGAGCAGGAAGTAAAGACCTGCCACGCCAAAGAGCACAAAGAGCATGAACGT
>CAMHKU010000098.1 GCA_946185805.1 uncultured Prevotellaceae bacterium
TTGCTATCGGTTTTAGTTCCACTGGCGAATGCTTTTCAATGAAAAGTCTATCGTCTTTAACTCCTTTAACTCCCTTAACTCCTTTAACTCCTGAAAGTTGAGCGAATGCGAAACTTGAATTATTTATAGTAAACGACAAAGAAATCTTCATCTTTTAGACGGCGTGACAGACCGCAACCGCCAACTGAAGGGAAAGCATTAATGGTGTTCACTATAAGAGTGTGTGTCAAGATATGTTTTTACGCTAAAGCGTGCTAAACAAAACAATTAAAAACCCGATAAAAACCGATAAAAACAAGCAGAACAATTGTTTTATTAGGTTTTATCGGGTTTTATTTTGTTTTTGTGAACGGCGCAAAGCGTATTTCTGAACACTCTTTTAGCAAAAATATTAAAGTGGTGTCAACCCTTCACAGATGGTCTAACACACTGTGATACAATGACTTATTGTGAAGGGTTGCGCGAGGCGCTGAAAGCGTCCATGCTCATTAACCGTGGGGGATGGGCAGTCCCCCCGGCCAGAGGTAGCAGCAAAAACGGAGTGGGTTACCTGTTGCTGACGTAGGTCAGCAATACTGCTGACCTACGTCAGCAATCCCCAGCCAGCCTGCACTATCCTCAACGATGCCACCCCGTGGAGAGCTTCAAATGCGGTGTCGACGGGCTAAATTCATAGTCATTTATCTAAACCCTTCACGTTATTTGGTTGATAGACAAGATGTTAGCTTATGTGTGAAGGGTTGAAGACGCCTAAGAAAATTATTATCTTTCGCGCTCGGCTATACACTCCATCTCCACCAGCCAGGCCGGTCGGCATACGCTGGCAAGGGTGATGATGCGCGGCACGCTGGGGAAGTGCGCCGCCATGTATGCCTCTACGTCGCCGGCATCGGCCAGGTCGCGCAGGTAGATGATAAAGTATTTCACGTCGGCCATCGTGGCGCCGCCGTCGGCCAGCAGGGCCGCAATGTTCTCCAGCAGGCGCTCTGTCTGCCTGACGACGTTGCCCACGTTGACCACCTCGCCGCGGTGGTTGATGCTGGCGGTGCCTGAGATGAAGTAATGATACTGCTGGGGCAGGGCGATGCGCACGCCGCGCTCGAAGGCCACGCCATACTCGTGTGTGGGATTGAGGTGGTCGAGGGCTTTGAGGTAGACGACATCGTCGGGGCTGATGTTGGGTGCGGTAAGGAAGTCGATGGCCACGCACACATGTTTGCCTGAGGTGCGGCCGCCGATGCCGGTGCTGGCAATGAAGTGGGTGTCGGCGGTGAGGCCGTGCTGGCGGAACACGTCGTTGCGCGCCTTCACCACAGCGTCGTAGTTGGTGTCGATGTCGCGCACGTAAATCCACGTCCTCACGCAGTGGTCCTTCAGTGTCAGCCCCTCGGCCTTGAGCAGGGCGAGGTATTTGTCGAAGAGCATCACCGTTTGCACGTAAGCGCCAAAATTAGCGATTTCATCGTCGTTGAGGCGCAGGCTGTGGAGGGTGAAATTATCGATGGAGTCGCTGGTTTTTAGCAATAGGGCTATCTTTACGCCTCCAGTGGGCGATTGCTGGACGATGGTGCTGGCCGCATGGCAGAGACACTCGGTCATCAGCGGCGACTGGCGGAGCAGCGACTCCTGATTGGCGATGTCGCTCAGGAAGACCTTGACATAACGGAGTGAGCACCCCTGGCGCTGTTCAGCGTCGAGGTGGGCTTTCACTTTGGTATGAAGGTCGGCGAGACGCTCGTCGAAGAGCCCGCGACCGCTGTCGGTAATAATTACGTAGTGGTCCATAATATGTAGAGGTACCTCAATCTTCAATCTTCAATCTTCAATTTTCAATCCTCATTCTTCCTCAGTTTGCCGACGTATTTCACCTGCTCGCCGTCGCTGGCTTTGAGCACGCGTGCAAACTCCTGTGGCGACACCTCCACGGGGCCGCGCATCAACTCCGGAATGTTATAGCTTTTCAACAGCTGTCGGTGGTAGTCGGGGTGGGCCTGTGGCAGTTCAAAGGGCTTGCTGCCGTGGCCGTTGGCATCGATATGGGCTATGAATGGCCGCGTGTAGTCGCCATCGTCGCGTCGGCTGCTGAAGACCACCCACCGCCCGTTTGACGACCAGGAGTGGTAGCTTTCGGTGTCGGGCGAGTTAATCTCGTCCATGGGTCTTACAGCGCCCGTCTGCAGGTCTATCAGATAGAGGTCGGCCTCGTGGTGCCAGATGTGGAACACGCCGTAGTTGCCCAGTGTGAACATCAGGTAGCGGCCGTCGGGCGATATGCGCGGCAGTGTGGCACTCTTGCCCAGGGAGTCGGCCCTGAACACCAGCTGGCGGGGGCCGAAGGTGAGCGTCTCGGGGTTGAATGACTTCTTGTAAAGGTTGTATTTCACCTCCTTGGCACGGAGTATCACCTCGCTGCTGTGGTCTATGGTGTCGCGGAATTCGAAGTGGGCGCTGCAGTAGTAGAGCGTCTTGCCGTCGGGCGCCCAGGCGGGAAACACCTCAAACTCTGTAGAGTCGTTCTCGATATTGGTTACCTCGTTCTTCTCTATGTCGTAGGCTATGAGGTCGCTGCCGGCGTCGAACACCTCAATCTTGTTGTGGTGGCGGGTGTGGAAAATCTGGCTGGTGAGGTTGGTGCTATAGACGATGAGCGGCAGCCAGGGGTGCCAGGCGGGATAGACGCCGGCCGAGAGGATGGAGTCGTTGCGCATGTTGATTTTGCGCAGGTGGCCGTCGTAGTTGATGACCGTGCCGCCGTGGTTCTGGCGGGCGTGGAACTGCATGCGCCGGGGGTTATACTGCTGGAAGTTGTGGCAGTTGACACACTGCCCCTTGGTCTCGGTGCCGCAGAGCATGTTGTCGACCATTACGCGCTCGGTGTAGTTTTCCAGGCAGCGCTGGTTGAGCGTCAGTTCCTCGTAGGTGACATACGACGGCGAGATGAGGCGGTAGCTGATGTAGGGGTCGATGCTGTCGTTAGACACCTTGATGGCAAAGGGTTTGTAGCTCCGCCATTCGTCGCCGCTGCGCGTAAACACCTCGACGCTCATCTGCCGGCCCTTGGCAGCCGCTGTCAGCTGGCGCCATTCGTCGGCGGTGGGCTGCACGGCCTCGCCGCCACACACCACCTGCCGCTCGCCGACGGAGAACCGCGCCACGATTTCGTCGCAGGCGCCGTCCCACTCAAAAGTCAGCGGCGCAATATTCACTGGGACGGTGACATCGCAGTAGTCGGGATAGATGGCCGGCGACTGGTCTGTGCGGGTATAGTTTGCCGGCACCTCAGCATGCTGGCACGACGTCAGCAGTGCCACCAGCGCAATTATCTGTAATGTAATTCGTTTCATCAATCTTCAATCCTAATCTTCAATCCTAATCCTCAATCCTCAATTCTCAATTCTCAATCCTCAATTCTCAATCTTCAATACAGTTTCTGGTTGCGCACAAGGAAATATTCGTAGTAGAACGTGTGGCCGAAGCGGGGGTACATCATCCGCGCTATCTCCTTCTCTGACAGGTGCTTATACTCCTTGGCAGCCTGCATAAACTCGTTGTAGGTATTGACCACGCCCTGGTCGAAAGGCATGCGGCTGGTGTCTACATTGTGCTCCAGCTGGCTATAGAGATAGGCCGCCTCCTGGAAGTGTATGGGCATGGGCTTGCCGACGTGGCTCTGGGCATAGGGGAAGAAGCACCGCCAGAAGGTGGCGATATCCTTGGTCCAGAGGGCGGCATAGACGGCCTGCTCCTGATAGAGCGTGTCGGTGCTGGCATTGGCGGTAAACTGGTACATCAGGAACTTCTCTACCACGGCATTGTCGGAATTGAGTCCGTCGGCGCTCTGCGTCAGGTGTAAGACGGGCGCAAACTCTGCCGACGCCTTCAGCGCCGTGGTGTCGAGCAGCTGTTCATAGCTCTCAGCCCACGACCGATGATAGGGCGTATGCTTCAGCAGGCTGATGTATTTGCGGGCTATGCGCGGCTCGCCGCTCACCAGGGCGCAGCGGGTGAAGTTTTTCAGATTGTTGATGCGCCAGCCGTACTCCACGCCGCTCTCCATGCACCAGCGATAGCCGAAATTATACTGACCGTAGTGGAAATAGATAGGCACGCCGATGACCTCGACCATTGAAACGGGGAACGGTGCGTCGCAAGCCTTGGCGCCGGTTTTGTAGTGATACATCGTGTCGCCCTGGCGGCCCAGACGAAACAATGCGAGATTCTTCATCATGACGATGGCGCGCGTAGGCTCGTCGTCGAGGCTGGCCGCCTCCTGCCGCATGCCTTCCCAGTCTTGCGCTTCCATCATTCGCTGCATGGTAAGCTCTTTGTGGAAGTTGTAGTCGCGATACCAGCGGCTGTAGACACCGTAAGCCAATAGTCCAACGATGGCCACATGACCGGCGGCCCATACGGCGGGCTTGTCGAGCATGGCGGGGCGGCGTATGCCGTAGAGAGCGGCCATCGCCACCAGCGACAGGGCGACGACGGCGTAGGGCAGGTAGTATTCGGGATACTCCTTGTCGACGGTAAACAGCGGCAGCGCCGTGCGCCAGATATAGTCGATGTTGGTCTGGCAGAACACATAATTATAGTAGGCCAGGGGCACGACGGCAATAGCCGCCAGCGCCACCACCGTGGCCACGAGGCGCTGGCTCAGCGGCATGTCGGCGAGGCGCCATGAAAGGACGGCCATGAGCAGTGCGGAAAGCAGGGCGTAGGCGCCCATGAGCGGATAGAGCGCCGCCGTGCTGACGGCCATGAACAGCGGGCGTAGCAGATACCTCGCCGGTAGCAGCCGAAAGAGCCACACCAGAGCCACGGCCACCGTGGTGCCGATGGTGGCAGCGAAGAAGTAGCCGCGCAGTTTCATGTAGTATATCCAGTAGCCCAGCTCTACATTGGCCACCAATAGCGCCGCCACGGGAACGAGCAGCACCACGGCCCACCTGAGGGGTATACGGAAGGTGCGCCCTGCCACCGTCATCAACAGCAGCCACCAGCCGCAGAGCAGTGTGACGCCCACCCAAGGGTGATAGAGCTGCGCGGTGAACCACGTGCCCAGCCACGTCAGCAGCCAGCCCGAGCTCACCATGTGCTGGCGCAGGAACAGCGGCGTGTCGAGAAACAGGTTCAGCTCCTGCAGCTTCCACAGGTAGTCGTTTTCGTAATGCAACAGGCAGTAGCCCACCGTCGCTACAAAGGCAACGACAATGACGGGACTCAGCCATTTCAACTTCTCTTTCATGCGTCTTTGGGTAATGATGGTGTGCAAAGGTAAATATTTTTTTTTGTTTCGTAAAGGTTTTCACTTAATTTTCTGAAAAATAACAGGAATGATTGCGGCGTTCAGATTATTTTTAGTAATTTTGCAGCAAACTCCGGGAACGCGGGCGCTATCGTCCGCAACACTGGCGGGCGAGGTGCCCGCGCTCTCAGTCCAACAGCGGTGACAGCCGGAAGAAGTAGCTTGATAAGTATCATTTAAACCCTATTTTTTTTAATATCTACAACAAACTATGGATTTATTAAGTCAAATCGTTGCGCGCGCTAAGAGCAACAAGCAGCGCATCGTGCTCCCCGAAGCAGAAGAGGAGCGCACTCTCTGTGCAGCCGACAAAGCTCTGGCTGACGACATTGCAGACATCATTCTGATTGGTAACCCCGAGAAGGTGAAGGCTTTGGCCGAGGAGAAGGGCCTGAAGAACATCGGCAAGGCTACGCTCATTGATCCCGAGAACTACGACAAGAGCGAGGAGCTGGCCGAGAAGCTGGCTGAGATTCGTAAGTCGAAGGGCATGACCATTGAGCAGGCCCGCGCCCTGGTGAAGAACCCGCTCTACCTGGGCTGCATGATTATCAAGACCGAGGGTGCCGACGGCCAGATCAGCGGTGCTCTCTCTACCACCGGCGACACCCTGCGCCCGGCTCTGCAGATTATCAAGTGCGCTCCCGGCATCAACTGCGTCAGCGGCGGCCTGCTGCTCATTTCTAAGCAGAAGCAGTTTGGCGAGAACGGTGTGCTCGTAGTGGCCGACGTGGCCGTGACGCCCATGCCCGATGCCAACCAGCTGGCACAGTTCGCCGTCTGCACCGCTCAGACCGCCAAGTCGGTGGCCGGCTTTACTGACCCCCGCGTGGCCATGCTGAGCTTCTCGACCAAGGGCAGTGCCAAGCACGAGGTGTGCGACAAGGTGATTGAGGCTACCCGTCTGGCTAAGGAGATGGACCCCACGCTGAAGATCGACGGCGAGCTGCAGGCTGACGCCGCCCTGGTGCCCAGCGTCGGTGCCAAGAAGGCTCCCGGCAGCGACATTGCCGGACGGGCCAACGTGCTGGTATTCCCCAACCTCGAGGTGGGCAACATCGGCTATAAGCTCGTGCAGCGCCTCGGCGACGCCATCGCCATCGGCCCCATTCTGCAGGGTATCGCCCGCCCCGTGAACGACCTCTCGCGCGGCTGCTCTGTCGATGACATCTACTACATGATCGCCATCACTGCCTGCCAGGCTATGGACGCCAAGAAATAAAATAACCAAATAAAGCAAGAAAGAAATTTTCGTAATTCCTAAACAAATAATAGGAAAGAAATTTTCGTAATTCGCAAATAAACATAAGCAGGAAAGAAATTTTCGTAATTCGCATTTTTCGATGATTACAAGGCAGGAGTATCTTGATATTTACTATGTGACAGGAATTGCCATGGAGGTGTATAACACCTTGGGGCATGGAATGGCCGAAGCTGTGTATCAAGAGGCTTTTGCATTAGAACTTATGCTACAGGGCAAGGAAGCAGAAAGAGAGAAAGAACTTCAGCTATGTTATAAAGGCATACCAATGAAAAAGACCTTCTTTGCTGATTTCTACTATAAGGGTATAGTTATAGAAATGAAGGCTGTAGATGCAATTATCTCAGACCATCGGGCTCAGTTGTTCAATTACATGCGTATTGCCCAGCAAAAGAAAGGTGTTCTTATCAATTTTGGTGAGAAAAGCCTTCGCACAGAGCGCTACATCTATGATGACGAAACAGACCGTTTCCTTTTGCTGTCGAAAAACAACTACAAGGACTACATCCTCCCTGACACTTAAAAATGCGTATTACGAAAATTTCTTTCCATAAGAAGACAGCTATGAAGATATTAGTTTTGAATTGTGGTTCGTCCAGCATCAAATATGCTTTGTATAACATGGACGACAAGTCGGTAATGACCAGTGGCGGCGCCGAGCGCGTAGGCCTGGACGGTGCCTTTGTGAAGGTGAAGCTGGCTAACGGTGAGAAGAAGCAGATTATGCACGACATTCCCGAGCATACCGAGGGTGTGAAGTTCATCTTCTCGCTGCTCACCGACCCCGAGATTGGCGTCATCAAAGACCTGAAGGAGATTGACGCCGTTGGCCACCGCATGGTGCACGGCGGCGAGAAGTTCAACAAGAGCGTGCTGCTCACCGACGAGGTGCTGGAGGCTTTCGAGGCCGTCAGCGACTTGGCTCCCCTGCACAACCCCGCCAACCTGAAGGGTGTGAACGCCGTGAAGGAGCTCATGCCGGGTCTGCCCCAGGTGGGCGTGTTCGACACCGCTTTCCACCAGACTATGCCCGCCAAGGCCTATATGTATGCCATCCCCTACGAGCTGTACGAGAAGTACGGCGTGCGCCGCTATGGTTTCCACGGCACGAGCCACCGTTACGTCAGCGCCCGCGCCCTGGAGTTCTTGGGACTGAAGGCTGAGGGCTCGAAAGTTATCACCTGCCACGTGGGCAATGGCGGAAGCATCGCTGCCGTGGTCGACGGCAAGTGTGTAGACACGTCGATGGGTCTGACCCCCTTAGAGGGTCTCGTCATGGGCACCCGTTCGGGCGACATCGACGGCGGCGCCGTAACGTTTATTGAGAAGAAGCTGGGCCTGGATGCCGACGGCATGAGCAACCTGCTCAACAAGAAGAGCGGCGTGGCCGGCATCACCGGCGGCAGCAGCGACATGCGCGACGTGGAGAACGCTGCCAAGGCTGGCGACAAGAAGGCTCAGCTGGCTCAGGACATGTACTTCTATCGCATCAAGAAGTATATCGGTGCCTACGCTGCCGCCATGGGTGGCGTCGACGTCATCGTGTTCACAGCCGGCGTCGGCGAGAACCAGGTGAGCATGCGTTCTGAGGTGTGCAAGGGTCTGGAGTTCCTCGGCGTGAAGTTCGACGAGCAGAAGAACCAGGTGCGCGGCGAGGAAGCTATCATCTCGGCCGACGACTCGAAGGTGAAGGTAGTGGTTATCCCCACCGACGAGGAGCTGATGATTGCCACCGACACGATGAACCTGCTGTAAGGCAAATATTGTAATTAACCGAAGCTTCGGAGCTCGCTGCTGTTGCTGAGCTCTGAAGCTTCTGAAACATTTAGGATACGAAACAACAATGGCAAAGAAAGCACTATTGATGATTCTCGACGGATGGGGAATCGGTAAACATGGCAAGGGCGACGTTATCTATAACACGCCGACGCCATATCTCGACCTGTTGACCGCCACCAGTGCCCACTCGCAGCTGGCCGCCAGCGGCGAGGACGTGGGACTGCCCGACGGACAGATGGGCAACTCTGAGGTGGGACACCTCAACATCGGCGCAGGCCGTATCGTCTATCAGGACCTGGTGAAGATTAACCGCGCCTGCAAGGATGGCTCTATCATGGAGAACCCGCAGGTGAAAGCTGCTTACAGCTATGCTAAGGAGCAGGGCAAGAAGCTCCACCTCATGGGTCTCTGCTCCGACGGCGGCGTACACTCCAGCCTGGACCATCTCTTCAAGCTTATAGAGATTGGCAAGGCTTACGGCCTGAAGAACCAGACCTTTGTACACTGCTTCATGGACGGCCGCGACACCGACCCCCACTCCGGCAAAGGCTTTATTGAGCAGGTAACCAAGGTGTGCGCCGACAACGACGCCGCCATCGCCAGCATTGTGGGCCGCTTCTACGCTATGGACCGCGACAAGCGCTGGGAGCGCGTGAAGGAGGGCTACGACCTCATCGTCAGCGGCACCGGCAAGCAGGCTACCGACATGGTGGCAGCCATGCAGGAGAGCTACGACGAGGGCGTCACCGACGAGTTTATCAAGCCTATCCACAACGCCGCCGTCAACGGCACGATTGAGGAGGGCGACGTGGTGATCTTCATCAACTTCCGCAACGACCGCGCCAAGG
>CAMHKU010000099.1 GCA_946185805.1 uncultured Prevotellaceae bacterium
TACGACTCGCATGTGACTGACTTGGCCCGTTGCTGTTTCATGGTGAGCGAGCAGTACGTGAAGTTGCTCGATCCGGTGGTGTTTGAGGAGATTGAGAGGAGAGAGGAGAGTGGAGAGAGGAGAGAGATTAGTTCTGCTACTCCAGCGCCACTTGCTGACAGCCAGTCCGACCTCTCTTCTCTCTCCTCTCTCCACTCTCCTCTTTCATACAAGGGCATCCCTTACGACAAGATTGTGCAGGCGCTGCTGTGGAAGTTGGGTTATGGCGATGCACCTGCTGAGGGCGAACGCAACATGGCACTCTACACCATGAGCCGCTACCTGCGCTTCATCTGCGACTTCGACGAGCAGAAGCTCTTTACGATTTTGCCCCATTGGGGACTGTCGGACCACGAGGTGCTAGCCACCATCAAGAGTGCTGTTGGCAGCGTCCGTCCTGCTGGCATTCCCTCGATGATGCAGGAGGTCATTTCGTCACTGGGAGCCCCTATTGAAACAGGTACCGAGACTGCCGATGACACACTCGCCGCTCCTGTCGAAGCCGAGCTGCCCGGCATCCTTCAGGACCTGAGCGACCACGCGCCTGAGGAGTTCCGCGAGGCCACGCTGATAGCGGCAATGCCCATGCTGGGTACGCTGGCAACGGGCATCCGCGCCAAGTATCGTGACGGCAAGCTGAACTCACCCAGCTTCATCGTTGACATCGAGGCGCCTCAGGCTACTGGTAAGTCGTTTGTCGACGAGGAGTTCCAGCTGCTGATGGACCCCATCATCAAGCAGGATGAGGTGGAATGGCAGAAGGAGATTCAGTACTCGCTGGCCAAGAAGAACGGCGAGGACGTGGAGAATCCCTGCAGCCAGATTCGCATCATTGAGCCCAACATCGGTGTGTCGGCCTTCCTGGAGCGCGCCCTCTATGCCAAGGGCAAGCATCTCTTTACCTATGCCCCTGAGATTGAGACGGTTCTGAAGAACAACAGGGGCGGTGCGTGGACGGAGAAGAACGACCTGTTCCGTCTGGCTTACGACAACAAGCCCTGGGGTCAGCATCGCATCTCGAAGGACTCCTTTTCAGGCAAAGTCACCCTCTATTACAATATGGTGATGTGTGGCACGCCCAACAAGTGCCGCGCCTTCTTCGCCGATGCCGAGAGCGGACTGGTGAGCCGCGTGACGCCCGTGGTGCTGCCCGATATGGTGGGCGCCCGTATGCCAGAGTTCAAAGCGTGGACAAAGGACGAGGAGGAGAAGGTGAAGCGCCAGTGTCTCTGTCTGATGGACGAAGAGGGCGAAGTCAGCCTGCCCCTCATCAACAAGGCCATCGAAGCGTGGGATGAAGAGAAGCGCCAGGAGTATCTGCAGACGCTGCACTACTCGCTCGATGTGCTGCGCCGTCGTGCTGCCCTCAACGGTTTCCGAGCCGGCATCATCGCCTACTTGTTAGAAGGTCGTCAGGAGACGGAGCGCGCCATCAAGTTCGCCCTCTGGTATGCCGAGCGCTGCCTGCACTACCAGCTGCAGCTCTATGGTGCCAAGATCGATGCGCTCCACAACAATGCGGTGAGTCCTCAATTCTCGAAGGGTAATATCCGCTATCTGGATGCGCTGCCCAAGGAGTTCACGAAGGAGGACCTGGTGAGCCTCCGCCTGGCCAACAACGAGTCGCCGGTAGTAAAGACCATCATCTACCGCTGGGTGAAAGAAGGTCTCGTCACGAAGACCGGCACCAACCTTTGGCAGAAGTGTCCTGAATAACAAAAAAGGGAATCCGCTGCATGGTAATGACTCCATGCAGCGGATTTACTCAATCCATATCCATCAAAAAAACATAAAAGAAGTGCAAAAATTGAAGTCTTCTCTTGGGATTTTGACCCGAAAACGAAATGGAATAAAAAAATCACTCAAGATTCTGTTTTAATCTCCAAATAAAAGACGAGAAAAATAGAACATTTTAACAGTTAAGGCTACCCTTTGCCGTTCGGACGTACCTATCCTGTCTTGCTTCACAAGGGATTTGTGAGGCAGGACATATCGACACCGATATTTTTTTCACTTATTCCTTTGTCATCTGACAGAATTTAATTACCTTTGCACTCATTAAGGGAAGTCGCTGGCATACGCCAGTTCTGCACTATCTCGTGTGGCTGTTGCTTTTTTGCGCAGCCACTTTTGTCAGAACAGTGCCTGTCCGTTCTCACCCACAGCATTCCAGTCCACATGTTCCTTTGTAGTAGTAATACTGTCCTTCGGTCCATGTTCAAGCTCAGGGCTCTTTTTCCTTGGCGTACGCGTCGTGTCGCGCGTTTCGTCATACACCTCCCCGCTCTTCCACAATGTGTAGATGAGCAACAGCAGGCGTCTCATGGCAGCAGCGACGCCTATCATCTTCTCTTTCGGATGTTTCTGGCATACTCTTCCGTAGGCTGCCCGAATCTGTCTGTTATAACGGATGGCAACAAGCGCTGGCATATAGAGTGCTGCACGTATATGGGCATTGCCCTTCTTGGATATACGGTGCCTGGGATCATCATTTCCGGACTGCCTTGCTTCTACGTCAAGCCCCGCATAACTTGTGAGCTGCTTGCGGTTTTCGATGAGGTGGAAGCCCTCTGTCTCGGCAATGACGCACACGATGGTTGCCTCACCAAGTCCTTTGGCCGTAGCGATACGCTTCACCCTGGCTTCCAGTTCCTTGTCCTCGGCGACCTTCTGCATAATGGCCTTGTCATTCTTCTCTATCAGCGTGTCGATTTCCTCAATCAGTTTCTCGCAGTTCCTGCGGACGGTTTTGGATAAGCCTTCCATGTGTCTGAGTGCCTCCAGGCGGTTTGTCACGGATGTCCTAACCTCCCAAAGGTCTGCGTGGAAGCGCGTCATCTGGCGCAGTTCGCGATAGATGGCGGCAGGCGGTGACCACGCTTTCAACTTCCTGCTGACACAGCCCATCAAAGCCAGACAGCGGGCATCCATAGCATCTGACTTTGTCTTGATGCCTTCCGATTCGCAGAACTGGCGTGCCTTGTTGGGCAAGACCACATAGACAGTCTGGCCAATCTTGTGAAGGTGATATGCCAGATGCTCGTAATAGACGCCTGTAGGCTCCATGAGATAGGTCAGCGAATATCCTTTTATGGCTTCTTTGCGGCTCCACCTGACCATCTGGTTAAAACCTGATTTCGTGTTGGCGAAGTTGATACTTTTCGTACAGCAGCCCTCGTCGCTCGCCCTGTCATACATATACAGGCAGGCGGTGAACTTGTCCTTTGAGATGTCAATACCGACGCACTGCCGGAAAAACTCTCCCATTGTCATCTGTGAATTTGGCTTCATCTTGATAGTTTTAAAGGGTTAATACTAATATTAGACTATAGCCAAATCTTCTTCGACTTTACTCTTATCGGACACTGCATCGCCCAGTGACGTGCTTCGATTCTTTGTCCAGACTCTAAAGATTTTAAAAGGAGGACGGTGAATCTCTTGAATACGATATGGCACAGGGCCCACCTAGTTTCGCATCTTCTCGTCCTCCACGGCCACAATCTCTAGCAAAACTACAAAATCATGACCGCATATCCTAAATAATGGGATGTTTTAACATCTTACATTTAGAACATTATCTATAGTCGGGTGCAAAGGTAAGAGTTTCTCAAGTTGTTTTTTGACCACGAATTTCACGAATTATACGAATTATTATACATGCGAAAGTTGTAAAATCATTTTGATTGCTTCACGGCTTTGGGAGTCCAGTTCTTGAAGAAACGAAGCACTTTCTCCTGATTGTAGCCCTGTCCCTCTTCCAAGAAGCTCGAATCCTGAATATGGATGACTTTGCCTTCATCATCAAGTACCACGAACACAGGGAATCCGAAGCGGGCAGGGTTGTTCAGGCGTTCTAGCATTTTCTTTGCCAACTGCATCCTTTCCTCTCCCTCAGACTTCCGTGGATTATAGTTCACATGGATATAGACAAAGCTCTCGTCAATGACATTGCTGATAGTAGTATCATTCGTTATGAAATCAGCAAACCGCAAGCACCAGGGACACCAGTTACCGCCCACCTGACAGATGACGAACTTTCCTTCAGACTTAGCTTTCACTAATGCCTGGTCTATCTGCTCAATGGGGTTGATGTCCTCGTTATAGACCTTCTTCAATGCCGTCTGAGCGTTCAACGTCAAGGCAAAGAACATGGTCAATAATGATATAATCTCTTTCTTCATATCTTGAAAACATTAAAGTATTGTAATAATGTTGGCAAAGTTAGTCATAATACCACGATTATACTTAATTTTGTCTTCTGTGCGCACCGTCATTGACTGACGGTTTGCACAGTCCTGTCACCAGGCTTATAGACGAGGCCGCTGCATGTCTTGGCATCGGCCTTGTAAGCCTTCAGCTCAAGGTTGTTCCAGTCGATCTCGTCAGTACGCTGTGCCAGCGGCGCATGGGGAATCAGCGAGCCGTCGCGCACCAGGATGACGGCAGGAATGGGGCCGGCCACGATGGTCTGGTAGCCACCCTCGTACACCCGTCCCGTCTGGTAGTCTATCCACTTGCCCTTGGGCAGATAGACCTCGCGGCTGTTGCCGCTCTCCAGCAGCGGTGCCACGAGCATCTGCGAGCCGAACATATACTCGTCCTCGACATACCAGGCACCCGCGTCGTCAGGGAACTCCACCAGCAGCGCGCGCACCATCGGCAGTCCGCGCTCCGAGCAGTCCTTGGCTTGCGCATAGACGTAGGGCATCAGGCGGTACTTCATCTCCGCGCACGCACGAAATGCCTCCGTGAACGACTCCGAGATGAGCCAGGGCTCCGTGGGCGGTGCGCCGTGGGCACGGGTGTGGCTCGACAGGAAACCGAAGGGCAGCCAGCGGCGATAGACATCCTCGGGCGAGGCCGTCACGAAGCCACCCATGTCGTGGCTCCAGAACGAGAAACCGCTCAGTCCGAACGACAGTCCGCCGCGCAGGTCGCCCAGCATGCCGATGTTGGTCGTTGCGGCATCGCCGCCCCAGTGCAAGGCATAGCGCTGTGAGCCCGCCCATGCCGAGCGTGCCCAGATGATGCCCTCTCCAGGATACTGCTGCTCGACAGCCTCCCACAAGGCCTTGTTATAGCGCAGCGGATAGAGGTTATGCTCGTAGAGTCCGCCGCGACCGCTGTGATAAAAACCGTTGTAGGGCGCCGCCTCGCCGAAGTCGCACTTGATGGTTGAGACGCCCTGACGCAGCAGTCCGGCTATCTTTTCCTGGTACCAGCCGACGGTCTCTGGGTTCGAGAAGTCGAGGATGGCATCCTCCACAGGCATGCCGCCGCCCGCGTTCTTCACGTGCAGTCCGCGGTCGATGATCTCCTGGAAGAAGCGGTTCTTCGGCGTGAAGTACGGCAGCTGCCACAGACACGTGTGGAAGCCGTCCTTCTTCAGCTGCTTCAGCATCCTGACGGGGTCCTTGAAGCGGTCCTTGGCAAACTGGTAGTCGCACTGCCAGTCGACGCCGAACCAGCCCGTGTCGAAGTGGATGACGTCAGCCGGTATGCGGTGTGCCCGCAGCTGGCGCGCAATCTCCAGTCCCTCCTCTTGCGAGAAATAGGTGATGCGGCTCATCCACGTGCCGAAGCTCCACAGCGGCAGCATGGGCGAGCGGCCCGTAATGCCCGTATATTCGTAGAGGATTTCTTTGGGGGAACCAAGGAACACGAAGAGGTCTATCTCCTCGTCGCCCATGAACAGGCGGTCGGCACCGATGTACGAGGCGCCGAAGTCGCAGGTGACGGGAGCCGACGTGTGCATGAAGATGCCGTAGCCGCGGTTGGAGAAGAAGAACGGCACGGGCTTATACATGCCGTCGGTCTCAGGCCCCTGGGGGTCGGTGACGCTGAGGTGCACCTTCTGTCCCACCTTGTTCAGCGACGTGAACGACTCACCGCAGCCGTAGATGCGCTCGCCTGGTGCCAGTGACAGCACGGGGTTGACGCTGCGCGAGTTGTCCGAGCCGCGCTTGATGAACGAGAACGGCACCAGTTTTACTTGTGTGGAGTCGTTGTCCAGGAGGTGTCGCGTCTGCGTCAGCACCTTGCCCTTGGCGTCCTTCACGACCAGTCGCCACGGGTATTTCTGTATCTCGATGGTGCCGTAGGGTGACGAATAGGCAATGGCCGCCCCATTGGCCGCCGAGCAGCGCCAAGCGTCGGAGACGGGCACAGGACCGACCAGCATGGGACTGTCGCTGTCCTTGCGCCCAGAGGCGACGGGCGTCGTCAGCATACGGATGCGCACACAGCGCGGACTGACGAAGTCGAGCTTCAGCGCGAGGCTCGGATCGTTGTCGTAGGCAGCATCGGGGAAGTCGAGCATCTGCATCCGCACGGGCCAGTAGCCGTTCAGGTTGAACGCCTGTCGCGGCGACAGCCGGTAGCGCTTCCACTGCACCCTACCCTCGCCCTTCGCCGTGTCGAAGGCGGTGAGCGAATCGGCAAAGAAGTAGGTGTTCGACAGGTCGCTGAAGTCGGTGGACATGTCCTTCTGCATGCATTGCAGGTACTGAATGCCGGCGTTCGTCTGCAGCTGGGCTGAAACGGTGGAGAACGACGAAAAAGCGAAAAGTGCGGCGACTGCCAGTCGGAGGCATCGCGCGTTGGTCTTGGTGGTCATCATATCGATTGTTTTTAGTTATTGTCTATAGACAGAGCTTCAGGCCCACCGCCCATTCCCAGCTGTCGAGCGACGTATGCTGGTGGTAGCGGTAGTTGAAGTGGTGCCACTGGTAGCGGGCGCTGCCCTCGACGGCCAGGTGGCGCCAGGGGCGGAGCTCCAAGGCGGGCGTTCCTATGAAGGTGAAGGCGTTGCCGGCCTCACCCTGCACGTCATAGCCGTGGACGCGCCGCAAGTCGATATCGGGGTCCGAGCAGGCATAGCCCTTCCACGTAAACAGCTGCGAGAAGTCGGCGTCGAGCCGCAGCCGCAGCCAGTTGCCCGCCTTCAGCCGCGAGTAGAGCTTAGCACCGTAGCCGCTGCCGAAGCTGTAGCCCAGCAGCGAGTGCTGGCGGTCAACGAGCTTCTGGGGTGTGGCGCCGAGGACGATGCCGTGGGCATAGAGCTGCTGTTCCCACTGGAGGCTGCGCCCCACGCGGTAGGCCACGCCTGGTCCGACGGCGACCGCCTCGGAATAGCCCAGGATGTTACGCTTGCGCTGGGCCTCGGCCAGCTTATGGTCGGGCTCGCTGTATATATATAATAGGTGTCCGTAGAGGCCGGCTGCCGCCTTAGGCTGTGGCCCACGGTTCATCTGGCAGCTCACCAGCTGCGCCGTGGCTCGTGTGTAGTTGATAGGCGTCTGGTGGTTGCCAGCGGTCAGTCGCATGTCAAGGTCGAAGTAGTCGAACAGCCCCGTGCCCTCGCTGCCCAGCACGTCGCCATAGACAGCCTCCCAGTCGAGGTAGGCGGCATGGATGGTGGGCTTGTCGTCGTTGGTCTGCCGGCGGTAGCCCATGCTGACGGTCTGCTCCACGACGGGACGGTGACCGCCTTGTGGGCTCCTGACACGCCACGCCTCACCCGTCAGCACGCGGTTGAAGGCACCCACGGGGTTCACGACGGCTGCCAGCAGCTCACGGCCCACACGTGCCAGACCGCGCTTGCTGTCGTCGAGGATGGCCCGACTGGCGCGATGCAGCGGCTCGCCAAGGACGATGCCGCCCAGCGGTGTGGTGATCATGTCAGGATACGACGGGCGCTCTGACTCGCCAAAGAGTTCCCACAGCAGCGAGCCGCCCGTAGCGAAAAGGCTCGACTCGAGGATGTTCAAGTTGTTGGCGCGTGCCGCGGTGTAGTAGAGGGTTCCGTGGTAAGGGTGCTCGAAGGTGTTCGTAAAGAAGTAGTCGTTGTCCCACCACCAGTCAAAGTCCTTCACGTTGCGCACCATCGACCGCATAGACACCGTGGACCAGGGCGTACCGCTCATGAAGGAGTTGTTGTAGCCGATGATGGCACCCGTCACGATGACGATGTCGGCGGAGGCCAGCCAAGGGCGTTTTTTTTCGTAAGGCGTGAGATGTAAGGCGTGAGGCGTGAGGCGTGAGGCGTGAGACGAGATTTGTTGAACGTAAGACGAGGTGTCGGCGACAGCCGCCAGACTGTCGGCCGCCTGCGCCCTTGCGCTGGTGGCTGTCGTGACGGCCACGGCCGCCATCATCACGATGATTCCCAGTCTCCTCATCCCGTCGTTCACTTTTCAGCGTACAAAGGTAACCATTTTTTCCGTTTTCACCGCAGAAACGGGACAAAAATGTTAAAAACAAGGCCATACAAAGACACTCTCCGTATGTTCCGCTCGCTTTATACCAATGAGGATGTAGAGCTTTTAGAGGATTGAAATATCGGCGGATTCACGCTATTACACCGTTCGTTTTCTTTCAAATTGTATCACATTGGGGCGTTATGCAACAAATAGAAAAGTAAACGAACCCGATGGGAAAGTATAATATATCAATGTGTCGTACCTTTGTCGGCAAATTCTATCAATTAACTATTATTATTAACTTAAATTCGTTATGTCATGAAGTATTTTACTAAACTAATGCTCGTGCTACTATGGTGCATAGTGGGCACGACAGGAGCGTATGCTGGCATCGTGCTGGATGAAAAAATCACCAGTATCGAGGACTTGGCTGGTAAGAACTTTGCTATCGTCCTCGAAGCTCAGAACAAAGCCATGTATGGACATGGAGATTGGGATTTGAGCATAGGAGATTATAGCAAAGCTTTTGAATCAGCTAATTATTATGAGGAGGGACCAAATGGTTCTTATATGTTCCATGCCCTCAAGTCGGACGGCACCGATTACAACTACAATCATTGGGCTGTAGGCGCTCAAGAAGGTTACCTGAACTCACACCCAAATGAGATGCCTCAAGGCCACCCCTCTGGCCATACAGAAGGTTATCAGTGCGTATTGATGGGTCTTAACAACCAATATGGTTATGATGCAGAAAACTGTGCATTGTGGCAATTAGACAAAGACGAAGATAACAACTTCACTTTCTACAATGTAGCAACAGAAGGTTACATGAACGATCCAGAAACTGCACGCGCTAAGTACTCCGAAGACGAGGCATTCCACTGGTCATTC